>DMXI01000139.1 GCA_003483885.1 Microscillaceae bacterium | reverse complement strand
TCTCATTTTATGAAGATGCCGAGTTTTATGGTGCCGAGTTTAAACATACGGTTATTTTTAGTGATGTTAATTTCTATGGAAAAAGCAACTTTGTAAACATCAGCCTACCCGATACCTTGGTACTGGCCAACCTACAAGCTGATTCCACAAAACTAAGTATAGACATTACCCAACCCCGCAAACCAGCTACTCCGTGCAAGCTTTATTTATATGCCATAGACTTCAACAAGTTAATTATCAACTATGAGTACTTTGACTTGTGTTTTGACGACAAAAAAACGAGTCCTAAACCACTGAGTTTACGTCAAAAATCAGCGGTTTTTGAAGCCCTTATTGACCAACAAAAAACGTATGGTTTTTACCGAGGGCAGGCCAAGGCGGAGCAAGACTACGAAGACTTTAAGGAGAGACACCGAGTGATACAACGCAATCGCGATTCCAGGACTTTCAGTATGGTTGGGATTGTCATTTTGTTGATTGTACTACTTTACCTGACGATTCGGCGAAACAATAAAACCAAGGTGATTCAAGTAACACCATCGGTGCAACCGACTCCTTATCAGCCTCCTACAAGTGAACCTGTGCTTACAAGTTATCAACCTATTTCTATTCCATTAGAAGAAGTACAAGCCTTGGTAGCCGAAAGTATGCAACAATGGCGTGACTATCACATTCCGGTAGATGTTGTCAATGAATCTGAGGAGTTTTGGCAAGGGTATGAGCAACTACTAGCAGAAGTTAGGCGTATAAAAAAGTAGAATCCCCCAAGTTTTAAATAATTGATCAATCTTACTATCCTACGTATGTTAAAATACCTCATTTCTAAACAATTCCTGTTTTTACTCACCTTTTGGTGGTTGACCCCGATGGCTAATGGTCAACAAGTGATTGTAAATCAATTCAAATATGCTGGTAAAAGGTTTTACCGCGATGTTCAATTCACAAACACCAGATTCTATGAAGCGTCTAATTTTTCTAAAACGAGGTTTCATGGGCGGGTACGTTTTATGAATTGTTATATTAAAAAAACACTTGACTTCTCGGGGGCCACCTTTCGCAAAACGGTTGATTTATCAGGAACTACTTTTAGGATGGGGGCTGATTTTACCCATGCACGCCTACCTCAAAAGTTGATTTTAAGAGATTTGAACCTAAAGGATTGTAAGGGTACAATTGACCTTTCTAAAGTAAGACCAAGGGGTAGATGTTCTATCAATTTATTGGGTACTGATCTGAATAAAGTAAAACTCAACTATGCTTACTTTAAATTATCTTTTGAAGGTTTTGAGGGGACAAGCGAAGCTTTACTAGATACCCAAAAACAAATATATAAAGCCTTACTCCGACAGCAAAAAGCGCTGATGTTTCATCAAGGGTATAGCAAGTTATCTAAAGAGTTTGCAAGAAAGTTTCCAAAAGCATATGATTCATTAGGCTCTCTAAAAGAGTACGATGTATTTGTAGTGGATGAAACGGATTTTTCGGCGGAGAACTATTTAATGGATGATAAAAGTCTAAAAGAGGAAATTATGGAAACTATAAATAAGCTGGAAAAAGTTCAGAAAGTGCGTTTAAGAAAGGCTAAAAGTGAGCAAGCGTCAAAGGTGGGAGAAAAGATTTTTGCTATAGCTTTAATTGTCGCTTTGTTGCTTTTTATCTTCCCTTTTGCATATAAAAGACCTAAGACCAAACCTTCCCCTATACAAAAAAAATCTTATCAAACCCAAGTAGTCACAAGCACGCCAAATTATATTAAACAAAAGAAGGTGCCTCAAAGAAAAGCACAAGATATGGTAACGAAAGGGAACAGGCTTTGGAGGACTTATCGACGATCCAAAAATGTATTGGAGGAGTCAGAAGAGTTTTGGCAAGCTTATGAGCAATTGTTGGAAAAAAGAAAGCCTAAGACTTAAGGGCTTTTTGAGGCGCTCAAACCTGCTTTGATAAGCGAAAATTTACTGTCCCAACCGACCGAAACCTTGAAATAAGCTGTTTTTGAAGCTTTTAGGTAATTTGATTTGTGAGGACATAAATGACAGCCTCATCGTCTCGGGTGGTGTTTTCACTGCCCGATTACTACCTGAATTGTATCAATAAAAAACGAGTCGTAACAATATTTAATATTTTCCACATCATTAGACATTATATAAAACAAGGATTGCCTGCATTATAATCTTCTAAAGTAACGTGTAAAATCCTCCTTTGAAGGAGGTGCCGCTTGCGGCGGAGGATGTTTACAGGATCAAATTTTACTTATGTATCTTATTTTATATAACCTTTATTAAATGAAAAACTTAGCCAATATATTATTTTTATTATTCCTGACATATACAAATTCCCCTGCTCAGAGGTATTTAAATATCAACAATAAGCATTTCAAAAAGTCATTTGATTTTTTGTATGATATAAAAAAAGAATATTCACCTACTCATCAATTATCTCCTGATACAACGATCCATAAGCCAGTCCGAATTAATTGGTACAGCGAGTTCTTTGTAACGAACACAGTATTTGAGTCTTTTTTTACTTGTGATAGGATGAGCTTTTCTGAAAATGTGTATTTTTCAGGAACAACTTTTAAAGAAAATGCGATTTTTAAAAGGACTAACTTTATTCAAAAAGTTAAATTTTCCGAGGCGAAATTTTTAGGCGAACTTACCAGCTTTCAAGATTTAAATTTTTACGATGAAATAGACTTTTCGGGTGTACTACTGAATAATACAGTGATTTTTGAGGATGTGACTTTTAGAAAATCTGTGAGGCTTACTGGGTTTTCTTTACCTAATACATTGATCTTTAAGAAGATAGAGGGTATAGGTGCTGCAACTGTTTCCCTTGAAAATGTAAAAACATCTACACCCTGTGTGTTATATTTGGATTATAGAAGCATTAAAAATCTCAAGTTTGATTATAGTTATTTTCAATTGGCTTTTTCGTCAGAAAATGGGGCTGTGGGAAATGGTCATAAAGAGATGATTTATAAGAGATTGCTTAAACAACAAAGAAGGCATGGGACAGAGGCTGGCTATCAAAAACTTAAAACAGAGTACGAGACTTTTTTAGAAAGCATAGGAAAAAAAGGAAAGGATTCTATTGAATGGAAAACCGCAGGAGTAGTTATTCTGAGCATTGTTGCAGCATTGCTGCTTTTTGTTGTGTTAATGGGGCGTAGCCATGTGGATAAAAACCGTGCATCAGTAATGAAAAAACGGACTAAGGTAATGCCCCTGGTTTCTAAAAAACCAAGCATCCCACTTAAGATAATAGAGCAACATGTTAATGAAGGTACCCAATTATGGGAAACCTATCAACCACCTAAAAATGTATTGGAAGAGTCAGAAGAGTTTTGGCAAGCTTATGAGCAATTGTTAGAAAAGGGAAAAAAGAAAGCGTAAGATTTAAGGGGTTTTTGGGGTATTCAGGCCTACTTTGATAAGCGAAAATTTACTGTCTACGCATTGTCTATGGCCTTTTTTAAAGATAATGAGTGGTTTGACGTATACTGTTTACACACAAGCTTTTAATACGTAAACCACCCTAACCCATGAAGGAAAAAATTACCAACCCTCAGCCCACAACTCAAGGCCAGGGGAGTACACACCGTTTACAAGTTCACCAAGCCAAAACAAAACAGGTACCTTCCGTCAAAGCCAAACAACAACCTATTCAGGCCAAGCAAAGGCCCATTCAAAGCAAACATAAACCACTGCAACGCAAGTCGTCCACCTCGATTATTCAACGTCAAAAAGAGCAAAATACAGGAGACATTTCCAATAACACTGGCTTGCCTACCCGGCTCAAAGACGGGATTGAAAATCTCTCGGGCTATACCATGGATGATGTAAAAGTGCATTATAACTCAAGCAAACCTGCCCAGCTAAACGCCCACGCATATGCTCAAAGTACGGACATCCACGTAGGCCCGGGACAAGAACAGCATTTGCCTCATGAAGCCTGGCACGTAGTGCAGCAAAAACAAGGCAGGGTAAAACCTACCATGCAGCTGAAGGGCAAAGTGGCTGTAAATGACGATGTTGATTTGGAGAAAGAAGCCGATATAATGGGTGCCAAAGCCCAAAATACGAAAAGCGAAGCTACCCCAACAAGATCCACTATGCAAAGCGAACCCTCTGCTGATGGAATTGTGCAACGAGTTATACATCATAATGTAGCACAAGATGGAACAGAGTATTGGACGACTGACCTGGAAGTAGACACGATTACCCGCTATGACACTAAAGAAGAGGCTCAGGAAGCCGAAAAATTGATTATAGAAAGTGGAAGGATGAGTGGTAGCCCCAAGCGAGAACGAACTGCGTATGGCCTGGTGCATTTTTTTGACAAAAGAACGCACCCCAATGGTCCCCATACGCTGGCCAATGTGGGCATAGACCAAAGCATCAAAGACATAGATGACCAAGATAAGTTAGATAGATATTCACTAGAAGTAAATCAGAATATAAGCAATTGGGGGAGTACGCTAAGAAACTCAATGGATGAGGCATACCACACGGAATACGAACCAGGGATAGATCATTATGAAAAAGAGGTGGATGGTTTGCGGGCTTCTAATGAATTATTAGAAACCACAAAGGTGCCCAAAAAACTCAAGAGAAGGCTTAGTGGGCGAAACCTGAGAGCATCTTTTAATTTACATCCTTTTGGGTCTTATGCATATGGGAGAGGAGCTACTCAGGAAGAGCTCGATGGCAAAAGTGAACGCAAAGATGCCCCAGAAAGTGTTTTGTTTGATAGTGGTGGGGTAGATTTTTTTGGCGATAGTGAGGAGTATAGTCGTCATGAAGAACTAGGAAAGCGTTTGCTCTCCGAACGAAAATTCGTAAAACCAGAAGGTAGCTATGAATCAAATAATTCTCCCGAAAGAAAAGCTTATCGTGCGAAAAGACGAGCAGAAAAGCAACGTGAAAAAAGACGCTTGGAAAAACAAAAAAAGAAAAGAGAAAAGCAGAAAAAGGAAGATAGAAAAAAACAAAAGCAGAGCCGAGCCGAAAGGGCCAAAAGCCGAGACAACTATAAGCGTAAGGAACGAGAAGCGGAGGGTGAATCATTTAAGAGACCTAAACCCCGGAAAAAGAGAAAAAAAGAAGGCGAGGATGAGTAAAAGGGTAAATCAGCCAGCTTGGGAAGAGTATTATATTTTGACTACTTATGTTTCCTAAGTGGTTTGAAGATTTTCTCTCAGGATTTATTGTGTATCTTGGCTCAGATTTAATAATACTACAATGGCATACAAAACAGTTATTTTGGATTTTGATGGTACCATTGCCAATACTCAAGAGAGTATTGTGCAAACGATGCGGTTTGTGGCAAGTAGCCTCAATATTACAGCCATAGACGAAGCCGTGATCAAAGAACTGATAGGCTTACCACTGAAGACAACACTTGAAAAGGCACTATTGCTGGATGAAAAATCCATTGGACAGGCAACTACGATGTATCGTAAGCATTACAACGAAATTGCGATTGACACCATTGATCTCTTTGAAGGAGTAACAGACACTTTAAAGCAACTTCACGAAAAAGGAATTCAGCTGCATGTGGCATCTAGCAAGGGCCGAGAATCATTGATCAGAATCCTTAAGAAACAACAGGTTTATGCGCTTTTTTCATTTGTAGGGGGCGAAGAAGATGTGAAAAATAAAAAGCCTGATCCTGAAATTATCAACCTAATCAGGGACAAATTTGGATATGAGACGAATGAGTGTTTGGTAGTAGGAGACACTGTGTTTGATATTGAGATGGGGCAACGAGCCCAAGTAGATACTTGTGGGGTAACCTATGGAAATGG
The DNA here is from genome assembly GCA_003483885.1 of Microscillaceae bacterium. GTDB lineage: Bacteria > Bacteroidota > Bacteroidia > Cytophagales > Microscillaceae > Microscilla. The sequence continues at coordinate 47,082 of DMXI01000139.1, read as the reverse complement.
TACAAGAGATGCCCTGGCAAAGCAGAACCCAAACTACCTGATAGATAGCTTCAAAAGCATTTTGGAAATTGTATAATTATCAAATGTATCAAGATAGCATTGAGAGAAATTGACTGCATAGAGTATTCCTTACTTCACAAAGAATGAACACTCGTCTTGAGCGATTAAACTGCTTCAGTGGCTTTTAGCTCAAAACAGGCCTTAGAGAAGCTTTTGCGGGTGTTGTCAGGCTTTTTGCGGGTTTTTGGCGTGGTGTTTTTTAACCTATTGATTATTCAATTACGGACATTTGTACGACTTATTAGTATAAAAAAATGTCCGCAATTTTATGAACATAAGAAAGTATTATTGGCTAATAGTAATGACCTTTCTGCCCATTTGTGAGGTCTATTGTCAGACTGGTCAAACGCAAGTTCAACAGATAGACAACTTGTTTGATTTGTGGGGTATGCCTGGCCACCCCGGTGGCTCTATAATGGTAGTAAAAAATAACAAAACTGTATTCTCGAAAGCCTATGGTCTGGCAAATATAGCGCATCATATTTCTAACTCACCTCACACCCTTTTTAATATAGGGTCCATATCCAAGCAATTTACAGCCATGGGTATTACAGTATTAGAAGCACAAAAAAAGCTATCTTTTGATGATGATATAAGAAAGTACCTGCCTGAACTTCCTGATTTTGGAAATACCATTACAATCCGTCACTTGCTGCACCACACGAGCGGGTTGAGGGATATGCACGGGTTATTGGGGCTGGCAGGATGGAGAAGAAATGACCTGGAAACCAATGAAGATGTCTATAGAGTCATCGAAAATCAAAAGACACTTAATTTCAAGCCAGGAGAGGAGTTTTTATACTGCAATACAGGCTATGTACTTTTGGCCAAGGTGATAGAACGTGTAGCTAAATTACCTTTCCAGGATTGGATGAAGAAGCAGGTATTTGATCCATTACAGATGAAAAATACCTATGTGGAAAATGGTTCTCATAAGGTAGCACCAAACAAGGCTATTTCATATGATTCTAAAAAAGGATTTGAGCGAGTAATGCCCTATTGGGGGTATACTGGCGCTGGAAACATGTACTCAACCATAGGTGACCTGGCATTGTGGTTGAAAAACTTTAGTACCTTAAGGAAAGAAAATAACCTACCTTTTAAGAAATTACTGACGCTTACCTCTCTTAACAATGGAACAAACACAGGCTATGCTTTTGGGGTGCGAATAGGAAAGCATCTTGGAAAGAGCGTAATCCAGCATGGAGGAGTAGTTGGGGGATTCAGATCAATTATGTGCACTTATCCAGAAGCGCAGCTGACCATTATTATATTAGCTAATTTTTCAGGAAGTAACGTCTTGTCTAAGTCTAATAAAATAGCAAGAATGATGTTAGGAGATGAGGAAGTATCTCAGAAGAAACACCTACCCTTGCAACGCCCAAGCGTATATGCGGGTCTCTCTAAAAAGCGACTTATGAAATTCTCGGGCACTTATTGGAATCCAACAGAAAAATATGGGCGTAAAATATACCTGAAAAACGACACCTTACGCTACAGGAGGACCAATGGTGATGAAAATCCTTTAGTACCTATCAATGACGATACTTTTCAAATGTTAAATGTTGGGGTAGAAGTGTTGGTGCGCTTTGAGGCGAGTGCAAGCGATTCTAAAATGATGGTGTTATTGCCCAACGAACCTCCAGTGATTTTTGAGCTTCGTAAGGATAATCAGAGTCAAAGAGCCTATAGGTTTCGGAATTATGTGGGAGATTATTATAGCTCAGAATTAAAAACTACCTATTCAATTTCAGTAAAAGAATCAGGTATCTATTGTGAACATATAAGACACGGAAAAATTAAACTGAAGCCATTGTATAAGGATATTTTCAGGGGCACTTGGCCCATAGGTATTCTTGAAATAGTAAGAGGTGATAAAGGCAACATAACAGGATTAAAAATATCGAATGGCCGAACCCGAGATGTATGGTTTAAAAAACAATAAATTAGAAGCTAAGTTGATTTCTTTGTTTGATAAACTATGCAATGTTTCGGTTTGAGAATACGCTCAAAATTAATGAATAGATATGTCCAAATTAGCAGAATATCGGGGGAAATTAAATTTAACTCAAGAAGAACTTTCTACAAAATCTGGGGTTTCGGTTCGTACCATCCAGCGAATCGAATCAGGAATACCTCCAAAAGGGTATACTTTGAAGGCTCTGGCAAAAGCCTTGGATTTAGATGAAGCAGATTTGCAGGCAAATGAGACTACAACCGAACAAGTCGATTATAAGCTTGTCAATATAATTAATCTCTCTTCTTTGATGGTCGTGTTTATCCCTATTTTGAACGCAATTGTACCTTTGGTGATCACCCACACAAAAAAGCAATACAATCCTTTAACCAAGCAAATCATTACGTTTCAAGTGCTTTGGTCAGTGGTTATTATTTCGGTATTTCTACTAGGACATATGCTTAACTTAGGAGAGTTTGGGCGAAATTCATTGATCACTTTTCTATTGTTTTTAGTACTATCAAATGTGTATGTTATTCTGAGGAATAGCATAGAATTGAATAAAAATAAGAAACTATATTTTGGCTTAAACTTTAGCATTATATAAAGAATAATGAAAAAGATCAGAAATGATTTTACGGGTGTTTAAAGCCTTATCCCCATCAACAAAATATCATCCCGCTGACTTTCCTCTTGCATATGCTGGAGGAGCGCATTTTCAATGATCGGTTGTTGTTGGGCTAGAGAGATTTGGCGATTTTGCAATAGTAAGGTGAGCAGGTTTTGAGTACCAAACTTTTCGTTTTTTTGATTGTGTTGATCCTCCAAACCGTCAGAACCCAGGTACAATAAAGTTCCTTTCTCAAGTTCGAGTGCATGTTGGGTAAAATAACGAGGTTGGCGATAAATAACCCCAATCGAAATCCGGGAACCTTTGAGTTCTTGAATGTTTGACTGGTCAGGAGTTAGAAACCATAAAGGCCGCTTGGCGCCCGCAAAGTTTACTGTAAGGGATGTCTCAGCAGAGGATGAGGGTTGAATAGAAACCACTGCCGCGTCTAATCCCCCTGGGGTGGGATTTTTTTCGCACTTCAAAGCTTGTAAGGTGTCTTGCTGAAGCTGGGTAAGAATTTGTTGGGGGGCAGTAATTTTTTTGGTCTTCACAATCTGGTTAAGCATCATCAGACTAATCAAACTCATAAAGGCTCCTGGTACTCCGTGCCCAGTACAGTCAGCGGTCACCAATACGACTTGATCCTCTATCTGACTTACCCAATAAAAATCCCCAGAAACAATATCACGAGGGCGAAATAAAACAAAATACTCTTGAAAATGCTTTTGAAGCCTTTCTTCAAAAGGCAAAACTGCGGATTGAATGACCTTGGCAGCCCGAATGCTCTGATTGATTTGATGATTGGCTAAGAAGAGTTGCGTATTTTGAGCTTCTATAGCATCATGTTGTGCCGAAATTTCGGCATTTTGTTCTTGTAGCAATCCATTGGCATGGGCGAGCCTTTCATTTGCGATAAATAAGCGACGATGATTACGTTGTTTAAAACGATAGAATATCCCCAAAGTGATTAATAGAAGCAAGGTGAGCCCCAGACCTATATAAGTAGTTTTTTGTTCCGCTTTTCCCGTATTGATCTGAGCTTTTAAAGCCACCCGTTGTTTTTGTTGAGCAAATTTGAGAGAGTCTCGTTCTTTCGAAAAACGATACTCAGCAGCCAATTGCGTGATTTTTTTGGTGTTTTTCTCGTTGAATAAACTATCCTGATATTGTTTGTATTGTTTGTGGTACTGCAATGCTATCTGATAGTTACCAACTTGCTCTTCAGAATTTGCCAGTTTTTGTAAAATCATCACCAAATTAGGCCTTTGCTTGTTTTTACGCGCAATCTTTTCGGCTTTTTTCAGGAAATCAATGCTCTTGTCAAACTCCTTGAGACCAGCGTAAGCCTCACCCAGGCGCATCAATGGGATTGTTTTCCCGGTAACTCCTAAAGAATCCAGTATTTGAAGACTTTCAAGGTTATATTGAATGGCTTGAGGATATTGTTTTTTGGAAATATAGATGGCTCCAATGTTGGTCAAGGTAATCGCAGTAGCATGGGCATTGTCTAGTTCTCGGTTTAGTGTCAAAGCCTTGTGGCAATAGATTAAAGCACTATCCGATAAACCCTGTTTGTTATAAGCATTGCCTAAGTTGATGTAACAAACTGCTTGACGAATTTTGGTTTTAGTGGAAATGTATATGCTTAAAGCTTTTTTGTAGTAATGGATGGCTTGGGGGAGGTCTTTTTGCCGAGAGTGAATGACTCCAATAGCTATTAACATATTTCCAACATCATTTGGGCTACCATTTTTTTCAAATATTTTGAGTGCTTTTAAAAAAACCTTGAGGGCTTGAACATTATCTCCTTGCTGGGCATAATTAATTCCCAGTTCTCGTAAGCTTTTTCCCCACATTGTTGGTTGGTTATTGTGCTCAAAATAATGAATGGCTTTGGAGAGGTGTTCAATGGATTGGCTATGTTTTTCTAAAAACCGTTCGTTGGTACCAATCTCAAAATGACTTTGATAAATACCACGGATAAATTGGATATGCTGACTTAATTTGAGGGCTGTTTTCCCCACTTGAATAGCTTGCTTAAAATCACTGGATTTGGTATAAATATGTCCTAGCTGATGAAGGGTTTTTACTTTGTTAGAATCATTGGGAAGCGTCTTGATTAAGCGTTCCAGGCTATCTTTTTGTGAAGAGATTTTTTTTTGAGCGTAATCGGGGAATGATAATAGGAGAAATATCCATAAACCCAGAAATAATCTGGGACTTAGGGCAGCGTATGCACCCAGTAAATGTATCTTAAATGCCATAGTCGTAATCCTGATCTTGTTGGTGCGTTTTTCAACTGTAATAATCCTCTCTTCTTTATTATAAAGACGGGCTATGATAAGATTGGTTCACGATGACCTGGATTCTTTTACAAAGAAAAAAGAGGAGCTAAATAGGTTGGTTAGGGTAGGTAGAGCAGACTCTTATAAAAACTAACTGGTGCACATTTCATTTAAAGATGAGCTGATTTATACAAGCGTCTCGACACACCGATTCATGATTTTCCGATGTATCGTAAGGGCTTTCCATTTTCAATACTAACAAGCTGATAAGGGTAATGTTTTGAGCAATAAAATCTTTATTCAAAAAATATTATTAAAGTTTGTCAAATGGAGCAGATTGTTTTTCAAGAAAGGAAACTTTAAGTTGCATTTTATTTAATTCACAAACAACACAAAGTAAATCTTACAATGACAAAAACTTATCTGGAACTTTCACAAGACGCAGGCACTGCCCACAAATTTTATGAAGTAGTCATTGATGACACCAAAGTAACCATTCGTTATGGAAGGATTGGTACTGATGGAACATCTAGCACTAAAGAATATGCTTCGGCCGATGCAGCGCAAAAAGACGCGGCCAAAAAGATCAAAGCGAAAAAAAGCAAAGGTTATGAAGAAGCCGTGATGGGGCAACGTAAAAAAAGAGCCATTTCGCGCCGTGCCATTGCCTCTACGACCTCTAGTGCCAAAAAAGCCCCCGTATTATGGAAGTTTGATTCAGGCTCGGCTGCTTTTGGAATCTATATAGATGATCGGCACTGTTGGGTTGGCAATGAGAATGGCGATGTATTTAAACTAAACCACAAGGGAGAAGTAGTAAATCAGTATAAACTACCCGATGGGGTAAAATGTATCATTGCAGATAGTGACTGGATTTATGTGGGATGCGATGATGGCAACGTATATGACCTTACTGGAAAACTTCCAAGAAAAGCTTATGAGATTAAAGAAGATGTAGATATTTATTGGCTGGATATTAACAGTGGTTTGCTGGGCGTATCGGATAGTACGGGTGTAGTCAATGTGATCGACTATGATGACGAAGAGCAATGGTCTAAAAAGAGTAGTGGTGATGGAGGTTGGATGGTGCGCTGTGGCGATGATGGAAGTATTTACCACGGGCATAGCAAAGGAGTGACTTCCTACAATGGGCAAAGTGGTGACAAACTTTGGGAAACGAAAACTACCGGAGCTGTTTTGTTTGGCTGGCGTACCAACGATACAGTACTGGCTGGAACTGGTGCTGCCCGACTTCATTTGTTGAATAAAGACGGGAGTTCGTTGGGAGAAATGAAAGGAGATGGTGCTTTTTATTCTTGTGCGGCTGCCGAAAACAATGAATATATTTTTGGGGGAGATAGTTCTTCTTCTATTTATTGCTTTGACAAAGAAGGGAACCGTTTATGGAAGCTGGGCACTACTTGTGGTTCTGCTTATTCTATGCAATACCACAACGAAAAACTATACATTGTGACAACTCGCGGCAACTTGGCTTGTATAGATGCCAGTGCCGATGCCATTGAGAAAGCAAAAGAAGGAGTATTACCTCAAGTAACTACCATTAGCAAGCCTCAGCAACAAGTGGCGGTAGCCAATACCGATGTACTAGAAGAAGCAGACGAGAATATGCAAGGGGTGCTGCTGAAGTGTATCAAAGAAGGAGGGAAATTAAGGGTAAGAGTGCTTTCACCTGGCTATGAATCGGGTTGGAATGTACAATTTCCTAAAAACTTAAGAAAAGAGGGGACTACTTATTTAGTAGATGAAATTAGAGAGTCGGCCCAAGGAGGTTTTTATCGAGTTTTCGGTAACATTTTTACAAAATCAGATAGTTAATTAAGCCCATATAGGTTCAAAAAAAAGAAGAGAGGAAGTAATTTCTCTCTTTTTTGCTTTAGTCAGTTGTAGGGGCGACTGTTATCGTAAGAAATTCATCTTAACTGTGTTTTATAAGGTACCGAATCATTCTTTTGTGGTAGAGATAATAGCGAAAATCAAGCGTTTTATAGCAATTCTAACCCAAATTTGACTCACCGAAGGCTATTCCTGCCAAAAAAATGAACAATTTCACCCAATTACTCATTTTATATAGGCAAATGATCGAAAAAAACGTAAATTTGAGTTTGCTTTCAGACCTGACAGTTTACAATCCCGCAAGGCGGGAGTTTCGAAAACCTGTCAGGTCTAGTTTAAAAAAGACGCTAGAAGTCAATTTTTAGGATGAACACTCAGGAAAATACCTTGCAAGACGCTAAAGATACCGACCTTCACAACGAACCATCAGTAGTGTATACTGATAATTTGGAAATATACGGAGCCCGCGAACACAATCTTAAAGATATTGATGTGGAATTCCCTCGCAATCAGTTGATTGTAGTTACAGGGGTAAGTGGTAGCGGTAAATCCTCGCTGGCTTTTGATACCATTTATGCCGAAGGGCAACGACGCTATATGGAGAGTTTTTCGGCGTATGCCCGCTCTTTTATTGGCGATATGGAGCGCCCCGATGTAGACAAAATCAATGGCTTGAGTCCGGTCATTGCCATTGAACAAAAAACCACCTCTCGAAACCCCCGCTCTACGGTAGGTACTACCACCGAAATTTATGATTTTTTCCGTTTATTGTTTGCCCGAGCGGGTGAAGCCTTTTCTTATGTAACTGGGGAAAAGATGATTAAGCAGTCAGAAGATCAGATTACTGACCAGATCATGCAGCGTTATGAAGGCAAAAAAGTAATCTTACTGGCTCCCGTAGTCAAAGGGCGTAAAGGGCACTATCGGGAATTATTTGTACAAATTCGTAAAGCAGGGTATACCAAAGTGCGGGTAGATGGCGAAGTATTAGACTTGGTACCCAAAATGCAGGTGGATCGCTATAAAATTCACGACATCGAGATCGTGGTAGACCGCATGACCATCAAGGCTGACCAACGTTTGCGCGTAGTACAATCGGTGAATACTGCTTTGAAAGAAGGTAAAGGCTCCTTGATGCTACAGTTGCACCAGCCACCTTCTGAAAAGAAAGCAAAAAAGGAAGACAAACCAGTGCATTTCTCTCGTAATTTAGTATGCCCTACCTCGGGTATTTCTTATGACGAACCTGCACCCAATGCCTTTTCGTTTAATTCGCCCTATGGGTATTGCCCTACTTGCAAAGGCTTGGGAGTAATTGAAGAATTTACCGAAAGCAGTCTTATTCCTGATAAATCATTGAGCATTAGTAGAGGAGGGATAGCCCCGCTGGGAGAGTACCGTGATACTTGGATGTTTAAGCAATTGGAAAAAATGCTCAAGAATCGTAAACTGAGCCTGACTACCCCCATTGAAAAATTACCCGAAGATGTGCTGGATACGATTTTGAATGGCTCAGACGAAATCTTGAAGGTATACTCGCCCAAATATAAGCGTACCTATGAAACTACCTTTGAGGGTATTGTAGCCTATATGAAGAAAAACTACGAAGAAGGCACCGAAAAACTACAAAACTGGGCCAAAGACTTTGTAGAAATCAATACCTGCCCTACCTGCAATGGAGCCAGACTCAAACAAGAATCACTACATTTCAAAATAGATGATCACAACATTTATCAATTGAGCGAGTACGACATTAACCGCTTAGGCGAATGGCTCGAGAACCTGGAGGATCGCATGAGCGAAAAGCAAAACCAAATTGCCCGGGAAATACTCAAAGAAATCCGCAAACGAGTAGGCTTATTGCTCAATATTGGTTTAGGTTATTTAACGCTTAATCGCTCCCTAAGAACCTTGTCGGGAGGGGAGGCTCAACGGATCAGACTAGCTACCCAAATCGGTACCCAGCTGGTAGGTGTACTATACATTCTGGATGAGCCAAGTATTGGACTACACGCACGTGACAACGAGAAGTTAATTCACTCGCTTCATGAACTAAGAGATTTGGGCAATACCATTATTGTGGTAGAGCACGACAAAGACATGATGCTAGAGGCCGATCATATCCTGGATATAGGCCCTGGTGCAGGTATTCACGGCGGAAAAGTGGTAGCTCAAGGAACTCCGCAGGAAATTTTACAACAAAACAGCCTTACGGTTGATTTTTTGAGTAACCGTCGCCAGATTGAGGTGCCCAAAGAAAGACGTAAGGGCAATGGTAAAGAACTGATTTTGAAAGGGGCTACGGGGCATAACCTTAAAAATGTAACCCTGAAGCTGCCTTTAGGCAAAATGATTTGTGTGACGGGTGTATCGGGAAGCGGCAAGTCTAGCTTGATTCACGATACGTTGTATCCTATTTTAAATACCCATTTCTTCCGGGCCAAGCGTAAACCGCTCGAGTACAAAGCCATAGAAGGGCTAGACAATGTCGACAAAGTGATAGAGGTAGATCAGTCTCCCATTGGGCGTACGCCTCGCTCCAATCCCGCTACTTATGTAGGCTTTTTCTCCAATATTCGCGACTTATTTACCCAATTGCCCGAAGCCAAGATTCGTGGCTACAAGGCCGGGCGTTTTTCTTTCAATGTAAAAGGAGGACGGTGTGAAACTTGTCAAGGAGGGGGAATGAAGTTGGTAGAGATGGATTTCTTGCCCAATGTATACATCGAGTGCGAAACCTGTAAAGGCAAACGCTACAATCGGGAAACATTGGAGGTGCGTTTTAAGAGTAAGTCTATTGCCGATGTACTGGATATGACAGTAGATCAGGCGGTAGAATTCTTTGAAAATCAGCCTTCTATCTTGCGAAAAATCAAGTTTTTGAAGGAAGTAGGTTTAGGATACATTACCCTGGGGCAACAAGCCACAACGCTTTCGGGAGGAGAGGCTCAACGCATTAAGTTGGCCAAAGAACTTTCGAAACGCGATACGGGCAAAACACTCTATATTTTAGATGAACCCACTACTGGACTCCATTTCGAAGACATTCGTATTTTGCTGCAAGTACTTCAACAATTGGTAGACAAGGGTAATACGGTATTGATCATTGAGCATAACCTGGATGTAATCAAAGTGGCTGATCACGTAGTAGATCTTGGCCCGGATGGCGGCGAAAAAGGCGGCGAGATTATTTTTGAAGGTACGCCTGAGCAACTCATCAAAAAGAAGAAAGGCTTTACCGGAAAGTTTTTGAAAATGGAGATGAAGAACAGCAATAAAAAATAGGAATTGTTTTTAACCAAACCTTCTGGCGCTCATTTTTAATGAGTGTCTAATATTTACGAGCATCTGTAATGCGTTTCAAGCTTAAATACATCAATGATTACCCCTTGAAGGCTCGCATTAGAAATGCACACCGGCTTATTGTCACCCAGAGCACCGCGAAGGGTCTGCGTGTTGGACTCGTTTTTATTCAGATACTTCGCTGCGCTCTGTATGACAAGCAAGGTTTCTAATGTTTACGAGCATTTTTAATGCGTTTCAAACTTAAATGCATCAATGGTTATCCCTTGAGAACTCGCATTAGAAATGCACACCAGAGAGATGTCTTACTTTTTTAGTTGTTTCCAATAGCCGGTTTGTGATTTAAAACGCGCCGCACCCTTGAACATATTACTTACATCGTTTACTTTAGTCATATTCCAATGGCTGATGGCATAGCTAAACGATTTTGCGAGAAAAAACATCCACCGCATATTGGTCACTTTGGCCGTATTCCAGTTGCCAATGGGTTGATTAAAAGATGTGGCTCCATAAAACATATAACTCATATTCGTTACTTGGCTAGTGTTCCAGTGGCCAATCGGGCGATTGAAAAGTTGCGCATCATGAAACATCCAGCTCATGTCTACTACTTTGCTGGTGTTCCAATGACCAATGATGCCATTAAACCGAATACATTTGGCAAACATCAACTCTAATGATTTTACCTGACTTAAATCAGGGGCATCAATTGCATTGCAAGTGAGGTTTTTACATCCCCAAAAAGCCCCTGCCATAGAAACCCAGGCAATATTCCCCCACTGCTCTATTGTCATCAGTTTTTCCTTGTCGCCTTGGTTGCTAAATAGAATTTGGCGTAGTCTGCCAGTAATGCTTATTTTGTAAAGACCTGCTTTGGGAAAAGTTAAAGTAGTGAAATTTCGGCCTTTTGCTTTTCCATGGTTATGAGAATTGCCTACTTCTTGCCAGAATATAGTATAAGAACCTTGAGCGGGGATAGTAATTTGATTGTGTTTTGAAATACCTGGGTTGTTGGTCTTCCAGGTAGTGACAAACTGAGCACCACTGGTGTGAACTAAAGCAAAAACTGCTATTGCCAAAAGATAGTATCGCATTATTGGTTGCATGAGCATTTTTTATTTCATAAAACTTCTTTGAGTATATTCAAAGATAATTGTTTCGAAACAGAGAAATTTCCTTGTTGAGGGAACGGTAGCATTGTTGAGACGAACGGATGAGATAAATAAGTAAACGGTAAAAACGGTAGGAAAAATTGTATTATTTAGTAACGTTTTCAAAGTAAGTTTCCAGACTTAATAAAATCACTTACAGCAAGGTTAAACCCTTTATTAAAATATGAATGACGTATTAGCCGTAATTTCAGGAATAGGAGCGATTCAATGCGTATTGTTTACATTGTTGATTGTGGCCAAGAAACAAAGGCAGTTGCCAGACTGGATTTTACTAGCTTGGTTTCTCACTTTTGCGATACATTTATTGATTAGCATCATAAGAAGAAATAGCCATGTCAATACTGCCGAGGTTTTGGTTATGACGATTGGTTTTTTACATGGCCCCTTTTTTTGGTTGTATGCCAAAGCAGTCTTTGAGCAACCTTTTACCAAGGCAGCATTTTTACATTTTTTCCCCTTTATAATACTTACTTTTGTTAGCTTTTTTATTCCCATTGAAGCAGATATGCCATGGGAAATATTCATACTCATTATCAAACTCATCTCGGTCATATTTTACCCTTTGTATGTATGGCATTTGTATCACAAACGGCAACAGTTGCTGAAAAATAGCCGAGGCAATCATCGTATGCCAGCGCTTTCCTGGATCAAGGTGATTGTCATTTTGTTTTTGCTGAGTACAGGTATTAGCATGATTCGGCTTACTACCGAGCTTATGGTAGGGGTAGCCTATTTTGAAGTATGGGATATATTACGTTATGTCATGCTAGTGACGGTCATTGGTTTTTATGGATTAAAGTTTGGAACGGTGTACCAGCCTGAATTGGTAGTGGAACAAGTGCGAGAAGAGAAAAAATATAAACATAGTTCTTTAAACCAGGATACCATTGAATCTTCAGCAGATCAAATCAATCGCTTTTTTCAAGAAAATAATGCATACCTACTTTCAGATTTTTCATTGGCTACTTTATCCAAAGCAGTAAACATTCCCAAGCATCACCTCTCACAAGTAATTAACGCCGAAATGGGTACTACTTTTTATGATTTGATCAATACCAAACGCATAGAATATGCTTTAAGTCGCCTCAAAGAAGGCGATCAGCTAAATGTAACTTTAGAAGGATTAGGCTATGAGTGTGGATTTAACTCCAAATCTGCGTTTTTTCATCATTTCAAAAAGAAGACAGGCAAAACTCCAGGTCAATTTAAGAAAGAAATAGGTACTGCTTAATTGGGATGCCCCTCTGTTTGCTTTCAGACTATAATATTTGCTCCTGAAACAAGACAAATGTTATGGATAAAAGAGATTTTATTAAAACTATAGGAGCAGCCTCAGCCCTGGCTTTTATCAATCCATTAGAGGCCTTGGGTATCAATCCATTGAATAATTCTAATAAAAATGTATTGATTCTGGGGGGGCGAGGGTTTATGGGACCCACGATCGTAGAGGCATTTCTGGCCGCAGGCTACAAGGTTACCTTATTGAACCGTAACAAAACCAATCCACATCTTTTTAAAAAATTACCCCTGATTATTTGTGATCGGGAGCAAGAAAACCAACAAGGACTCAAAGCCATTGATAAAAAGTATCAGAATACTTATTGGGATATTGTGGTAGATACCTGGCAAAAATCGCCCAAAGCAGTAGCTGACTTTTTAGACACATTCAAAGGACGTTTTGGCCACTATCACTACATATCTAGCATCTCGGTATATGACAAATGGGACAAGAAGTTTATTGTAGAATCGGAACCTTTGAACCCAATGCCAAAGTTTCCCAAAACCATTGAAAAACACTACAGATACGCCATCCGAAAAACCTTGGCGGAAGAAGCCATTCGAGAACGAACCAGTAATTATACTATTTACCGATCACATGGCATGAGAAGTTATCGGGTAGGCAATCCTGGTAACCCCGATTCAGAGCCTTTTTGGCCAGTTAGGTTTTATAAAGGAGGGGAGATATTGCTGCCCAACGTTGAAAACCATCATATGCAGGCAACTGATGTACAAAGCCTGGTTGATTTTGTGGTGCATTGCTCCAAACAGAAAACCTATGGGGCCTTTAATGTGGCCTATGCCCCCACACCGTTTAAAGACTATGTAGCAAGCTTGGTGTATGCTACCCAAATGCCCAAAAAACTGCATTGGGTTGACGGTGATTTTTTGAAGAAGGAAGGGCTTGAACCTTACAAAATTGTGCCTTTTTGGAGGACTAATCGGGTGGGCTTTTATTATTTCAATGTACAAAATGCCATCAATGCTGGTTTGGTCAATCGCCCCATGGTAGAAATGGTGACTGACCAGTTGAATGGGTATAAAAGTAGGTATCCTAAAAACGATATCCGGTTTGGAGAAATGGTTAATGGCAAGCGGATTAAATATTATTCGGCTAAAAAAGAGCAAGAAGTCATAAAAAAATGGCTTAAACGAACAAGGTAAAAGCCTTGGCCAGATCTAAAGTATTGTTATTGTCAAACCTACTTCAAAGGTAGCTATACATCAGTTTATTATAATAACAGAAACTGTGCATTGCGGAACCATATAACCATAGAATTAAAGTAGTCTGAAAGACAGGCGTAATATCAGTTTAAACCATATTAAATACACTTTTATGAAAAATGTAAAAACCTCGAAAAAATCTATCAAAACCAGTAAGTTCCCAAAACTAACCCATCAACAAGCCAGTAAAATTACGGCGGGAGTGAAAATGGGTGTGGTGAGTGATCGTTGCTATGAATGTAGTAACTGATTTCTTGTAGCGTTTGACTTGATTTTAAACCACTTCCCAAGATTCATATCTTGAGAAGTGGTTTTGTAATTTTAAAAGTTATTTGCTTAGGCCGGGATTAGAGTAAAACTCAGATTGACCGTACCCGTTTTTCCTTGTTCTTCTGCGGTATATTTTAGCTCACCAGCTGTAATACTTACACTATTAAAAGTGATGGTATTGCCACTGGCAGTTAAGGTAATGGTGGTCTCATCAGCCGAAATATCCCAACTTCCGGTAAGCGAAGTACCATCTCGCTTTATTAAAGTAAAGGTTTTATTACCACTGGCTTCTGCCAGGGTAAGGCGATATTGGCTAAATTCGCTAGAGACGTCTAGTGAACCTTCTAAGACCTGGGCCACTTTCCAGATATTGAGTAGATTTGGATTGATGGGATTTGGGGTAGGATTGTCATTGCTGTTGTTGCAAGCGGGCATCACTAAAAGTGCTACCATAATTAATCCCCATATATAAGATACTTTCATTTATTTCTATTTTGAGTATTTAAAGTTTTACAATACGGTGTACAATGGTTTCTTCTCCAATATTCATTTGTAACAGGTACTTTCCTGCCTGCAACTGATCCACTGGAATTTCTACTGCACCATTATGAATCGCCTTACCCATCAAAAGCACCTTTTTGCCTTGTTGATTTAGTACCGCTATCTCCACGTAATTATGCGTGGTTTTTCCAGTGATTTTGATTCTAAGCGTATGACTTACCGGATTAGGAAAAACAGAAAGTTTTCCAATTTTCAATGCTTCAGGAAGCGAGGTAATAGCACTCTGTACCGTCAAAGTTTGGGTGATGTTGGTTGCTGCATGGTAGTTGTTGTTACCTGCCTGGCTGGCAGTAATAGTGGTAGTACCTGCGCCTACAATCGTAACTGTACTACCTGAAATAGTAGCCACATCCGTATCAGAGCTAGTATAGGTAATTGCATTGCCTGAGGCTCCACCAATAGCGGTGAGGTCAAAGGCCGCATCGCTCAATGTTTTAGAAGCATCATTGCCCAAATCAAACACAATTGCTTGATTGGCTTTAGCGATCGTAAGGGTCTGGCTAACAGCCGCAGCGGCATTGTGTGTAGCGTTTTGGGCTTGGTTGGCGGTAATGGTAGCAGTGCCCGCGCCTACAATGGTTACCGTATTGCCCGAAATAGTAGCCACATTGACATCAGAGCTGGTAAAAGTCACTGGGTTTCCGGAAGCTCCACCAGTAGCGGTCAAATCAAAAGCCGCATCGCCAAAAGTTTTAGAAGCATCATTGCCCAAATCAAAAGTAATGGCTTGGTCAGTTTTTCCTGTTTTACCATTTAGATGAATGATGAATGTGCCCTCGTCAGGATCATTACTGGCAATGCTTAAAGTACCTGTGTCATTATTGCTGATACCAGTATAAGTCACTTTAAAAGTAAGTGAAGCACCAGCTGCAATGGAAGCAGCACTGGGTTGTTCGGTTACAATAAAAGTAGTACCAGCAGTTACTGCTACAATAGGGCTGCCCGATAAAGTGAGAGCACTACCAGTACCATAATTTTCTATGGTAAAAGTTTTTACAATAGAGGCACCAGTACCAAAATCAAACTGTTCTTCATTATTTATCTCAATTCCATTGGTATATACCAAAATGTCTATAGCTTGACAATCTTTAGCATCTCCACTGATGAGCCAGTTTTTTGAACTGGTCAGCGTTACTCGTTGTGTTTCTGCTTTGCAATATTTTAGCCCAGAAGCCCCCAAGGGTACATTACTCTTTACATTTTGGCCAGCCCAGGCTGTCAAAGTTTTATCATAGTTGCTGGTACTCAAACCACTACTGGCCAACATGTCCGACATGTTGATAACACTGGTGATATCCCACCCAGCCAAGCTTTGGTTAAAACCAGTAGCACCTCTAAACATTCCACTCATATTGATTACTTTGCTTACATTCCAGCTGCCAATGGGATGGTTAAACTTCACATTTTCCTGAAACGTAGACACCATACTTGCCACATTCGCGGTATTCCAGGCGTCCAGGGGCTGATTAAAAGCAGAACGGCCAAAGGTGCCATTCATACCAACAACCGATTGAGTATTCCAACTATTGAGTGGTTGATTGAATACTTTGGCCCCAAAAAACATGGCACTGATATCAGTTACTTTGCTGGTGTTCCATTTGTCTAAGGGCTGATTAAAGCTATCAGTTCCCGAAAACATCCCACTCATATTGACTACATTGCCAGTGTTCCAGTCATTGATATTCTGATTGAATGCTTTGGCGTCTCCAAACATTTGCATCATTAAGGTTACCTGGCTTACATCCCATTTTCCAATAGAGTTGTTAAATGCAGCGGCTGACTGAAACATGGCCGTCATGTTGGTTACTGCGCTCGTATTCCAGTTATCTAAAGGTTGGTTAAAACTACTAGCCCCCGAAAAAGTACCATCCATACGGGTTACGTTGGTCGTATTCCACTTGTTGATATCTTGGTTAAAGGCCGTAGCTCCCTGAAACACAAATGACAAAGACGTGATTTTGCTAATATCCCAGCCGCCAATAGGTTGGTTAAACTTAATTGCTCCCTTAAACATTTGCGTAATTTTGGTTACATTTCCCAAGTCCCAGTTGCCAATGGCTCCATTGAAACTAGTGGCTCCCGAAAACATATTAAGCATGCTGGTAGCTTTGCTGGTATTCCAGTCATCAAGGTTTTGGTTAAAAGCAGTAGCCCCAAAAAATACCTGGTCCATCAGTTCAGCATTGCTGACATTCCAACTCCCAATAGGTTGATCAAACGCGACGGCATCCTGGAACATTCTATTCATATACCTTACTTTTATTGTATTCCAGCTGCCAATAGGTTGATTAAAAGCAGTGGCACCCTTAAACATATCTATCATACTAGTAACATTGCCAGTTTTCCAACTACCAATAGCTCCGTTGAAGCTGCTGGCACCTTCAAACACACTAGCCATTTGAGTTACTTTACTAGTGTTCCAGTTGTCGAGAGATTGATTAAAACTAGTAGCATCTTTAAACATACCTCCTATGGTAGTTACATTATCAATATTCCAGTTGCCAATGGCTCCGTTGAAACTAGTACATCCACGAAACATACCTGCCAATGATTGCACCGCATTTAGATTGGGCGCATCGGTAGCAGTATAAGTCAGATTGACACAACCTGTAAAGGCAGTTTCCATAGAGGCCCAGGTAATGTTGCCCCATTGTTGTATGGTCAGGATTTTGGCCTTATCACCTGTATCGTTAAATTTGATTTGAGTGAGTGCTCCTGTAATGCTTATTTTATAAGTACCAGCATTCGGAAAAGTAATGGTAGCAGTATTGTTTACATTCATCGTACCAGTGTTTCCAGTGTTGCCTACTTCTTCCCAGGTTACGGCATAACTACCCGTACCAGGAATAGTAATCTGATTATTACCAGAAGTTCCTGGGTTATCGGTTTTCCAGGTAGTGATAAACTGGCTATAGCCAGGAATAGAAATTATACAAATCATCAGTATAGCTGTGATGTGTGAGCGCAAAACGACTTGCCAGCGCTTGAGCTTAGTTTTTTTGAGCATGTTTCAAAAGTTATTGGTTATATAAATGAAGGTGCTGGGATATAAGAATGCTTCAAAGGTAGGAGCCTGAACAATGGCGTGCTGGCCTATTGAACCTGCGGTAACTCTGTAAGGAAGAATGGTTAGTTTTAATGACCAAACGGCAAGGAGAACTTTATGAGTGAGGGCAGTTTAGAGGAGACAACAGTAAGTAGGCATCAATTCAATTTTGTTTCGCAAATTTTATAATTTTGCGCCTTACGCCGAATTATAGAAGATACACCCTTGAGATACTATATTTATTTAAACATTTGCCTATTGCTTTGCCTTATGGGAGGGAGGATCGTTGCCCAGTCGCCTTATTCCCAGCAAATTACCAATAGGGATGGGCTCCCAAGTATGACGATTTATGATATCCATGAAGACAAAAAAGGATACATATGGTTGGCTACCAATGCAGGAATTTGCTATTACGATGGAGTACATTTCAATACCCTGGAAGTCCCCCTATCTAAGGGTAAAGCTTTTACTAACTTGCGGGAAAATTCCAAAGGGCGTATTTATTTCAATAATTTTAATGGGCAATTGTTTTATGCGACCTATGCCAAAACATACGAGGTTACACTTCCAGCCGAGATGGACGGGATCAATGCTTTAGTTGTAGATCAACAGGATAGGCTGTGGATAGGGACTAGAAATAGTCGCGTATACCTTAAAAAAAACAATACAAGCTCTTGGAAATACGTGACATTTAAACCTCCAATACCTATTTTTTGCCGAAACTTTGCTCAGGATAGTAAAGGAAACATTTGGATCTTATTTGATAAATATTTCTACCAAATCACCCCTCAGCTTACTGTCAGTCAAAAAATTAAAACTCCCGCAAACATCACCTGGGTTACTATTGTAGGGAAGATGGCTATTTTTAATACAGCCAATACAAAGCTTTTTTATAGCTATGATTTAGAAAAAAAACACTGGTCTAAGATTTTTGAAGATGATGATATAAAAAAGCTCAACGCGCTTACAAACGGCACCAGTATAGACCGAAAAAAGAATATTTGGGTATGCTCCAATCGAGGAACCAGGGCTTACTCTGCTGATTTTAAACCATTGGCCAATAGTCTTACTTATTTTGAAAATAAGTATGTGGGACGAGTGATTCAGGATCGGGAACAAAACTATTGGTTTGCCACCATTGGGCATGGACTGTTCAAAATGCCTAATAAAGAGGCGGTGAATTTTAATGAACTCAATTCAACACTGGAGTTTGAGCAAGTAAATTGTCTGGCCCAGGATAACTCAGGTAATTTATTTATAGGCACTAATGGTAATCAGCTTTTTTACTTTGATACCCAACAGCAGCAAATTACACAAAAACATGCTTTGAAGACAGGAGATGTAGAGTGTATGTTTTATGATAAGATAGATCGTAACCTTTATGTAGAGAATGGAGACCTACACTTATTTGATGTTACTAAAAAGCGTATTGCTGGAGTTTTATATACTGGATACACCCCCAAGGCAATGAGTCTATACAAGGATGACTATTTGCTGGTGGCTACTGGAGGAGGGGCTTATATGGCGGCTATCCGTGAACAGAAGCGCTTGCCTCAAAAGTACCGGGATGCTTTTCTTAAAAAAAGAGATGGTATTTTATTACGAAAAAAAAGGAGCCGTTCGATTTGTGCTGAATCTCAGGCAAGCCGGTTTTGGGTAGGCTATGCCGATGACTTGTATTATTACGAAAACGCAAAAGCTTACCCGTTTAAAACTGCTGACAAACAATCCATCATTGCGTTGCATATAACCCAGGATGCAGAGGGAGTGATTTGGATAGCCACTTCTCAGAAAGGGGTTTTTGCAGTGAAAAATAAACAGATTATCAAACACTTAGACAAAAGTAACGGGTTGATTAGTAACTATTGTCAACGTGTGTATAAAGAAGGGAACGACTTGTACATAGCAACCAATAAAGGGTTGCAAGTGTATGACCTGAAAAACGAACGATCCAAAATATTTGATCAGGAAGATGGGCTACCCAGCAATGAAATCAAGGATTTGGTAGTACAAAAGGATAAGATATACCTGGCTACTGCCAATGGTTTATCAGTGATTGGTAAAAAATTTAATTCTACCAATTATATCCCTCCATTGATCTATCTCACTGGACTTTCGTTGAAAGACCGACCCCAGCAATTACAAAAGAAATACCAGCTGGGCTATAATGAAAAC
This sequence comes from Microscillaceae bacterium, assembly GCA_003483885.1. Lineage (GTDB taxonomy): Bacteria > Bacteroidota > Bacteroidia > Cytophagales > Microscillaceae > Microscilla. The sequence continues at coordinate 27,284 of DMXI01000139.1, read as the reverse complement.
AACCTGGTGATTCGTTTTACAGGGATAGCTATGCGAAGTAGTGGTAGGTTTCGCTACAAATATCGGATGGTAGGCCTGGACTCTCAGTGGACTTACAGCAATAGCACCAGTAATTTTGCCCGTTATTCGTCGTTGCCTTCGGGGCGATATCAGTTTCAGGTAAAAGCAGTGAATGAAGATGGCATCGAAAGCAAGGAAACGGCTACTGTTGATTTAGATATTGATTATCCTGTTTGGGAAAAATGGTGGTTTGTGAGTTTGATGATTTTGCTGGGGTTGTCCCTGGTAAGTGCCATTTTTTTCTATCGAATTAGAGAAATCCAACGGAAAAATAATTTAGAAAAAGCTCTGGGCAAAGCATCGCTAGAGTCACTAAAGCTACAAATGAATCCGCACTTTATCTTCAATGCTATGAGTGCCATTCAGCGCTATATGTTGAAAAACGACGCCCGTAATGCTAGTCATTACCTAACTCGTTTTTCGAAATTGATGCGGGCTGTATTGGAAAACTCCCGCGCGGAATACATTAGCCTAGAGCAAGAGATAGAAATGCTGGAAGGATACCTTACTTTACAGAACTTAAAGCATAGAGGAAGTTTTGAATACAACATCAGTGTAGACGAACATTTAGACCCGGAAGAGATCGCCATTCCCCCCATGTTTGCCCAACCATTTATCGAGAATGCGGTAGAACATGGCATTGGACATATGCCCACTGAAGGAAAAATAACGCTCAGTTTTGTGCTCGAAGGGGAGGTGATTTTATTAAAAATACACGATAATGGCGTTGGTATAGACCAAGGCAAATCACCGAGAGAAGACGCTCAGGTTTCACATCGTTCGTTGGCAACCCAAATCACCAAAGAACGTATTGCTTTGTATCAGAAAAGTTTGAAAAAGAATATTTATTTTGAAGTGAAGCATTTAGAACAAGGTACGCAGGTCACCTTTCGCATACCTTATAAGCTAGTATAACCCTACTTTTATGAAAACAATTATCATTGATGATAACGAAAGTGCACAAGAATCTTTAGAAGAACTGATCCAAACATATTGCCCTCAACTTACCCTGGCTGGCAAGGCGTTCAACATCCAGGAAGGTCAAAAACTGATAGAGCAAGTTTCACCAGCGTTGGTTTTTTTGGATGTCGAAATGCCCACTGGTACTGGCTTTGAGCTTTTGCAACAACTACCCGAGATTCACTTCAAAGTCATATTTACGACGGCCCATGAAAAATATGCTCTAAAAGCGATCAAGTTTAGTGCTTTAGATTATTTGTTAAAACCCATAGATGCCGAGGAGTTGGTAGAGGCAGTGAGCAAGACTCAACAAGACACCCAACAGAATGAGTTTGAATTGAAAATGGAAACTTTGTTTCAAAACTTAGCCAATAATCAAACTGACCAGAAGATGATGCTACGTGACAAATATGGTTTTCAGATTACTTCCGTGAAAGACATTATTCGTCTGGAGGCAGACAGAAACTATACTCACTTTTTTATCAAAGATCAAAAGCCATTGTTGATCAGTAAATCTTTGAAAGATTACGAAAAGCTGCTACCGCCTGAGCAATTTTTTCGTTGTCACAAATCTCACATAGTCAATCTCAATTATTTATTGCGTTACGATAGGCGAGAAGATGACATTCTCATTTTTCAGGATGGCAGCAAGGTGCCAGTATCGCGTCGTAAACTAGAGATGTTGTTAGAAAGAATTAAGTTGGGATAGACAGGAAGGCTTCTCACAGTATAATACTAAACCTTACTAAAAATCCGTACAATACCAAGTTGACTTTAAGCTTTAAATTTCGTGTCTAGTAAAGCCGTTCATTTTTTTCTTCAGCAGGACAATATCCAGTGGATATTGGACCAGCTAAGAGGGATGGAACGAACCAAAAAATGCCACAGCTGTACCCAGTGTTGCCTAAACTTGCTTCACTACACCTCAACGGATTAAACTCGCTACGCTCAAACAAGTAATCCGTTGCCCTTCGGGACGGCTCTGTTACTCAAGTTCTTAACGGCCACTGGATAAGGCCGAGACCAAAGCTAACGCAACTTTTATGGATTTTTGCAAAGAATTGGTATAAATTCATCTGCAAGAAACCTTTATCTTGTGATTAATATGCTTTTGCTAACTCAGTGAAACTGGGCTGAAGCCTATGCGGGCACTAGTGTAAAGCTCAAGTTTACAATCCCTGTTTTACCTTGTTCGTCAGTAGTATATTTCAATTCTGAGGCAGAAACACTTACGCCGCTCAAAGTAATGGTGTTGCTATTGGCAGTGAGTGTAATGGTGGTTTCATCCGCTGAAATCTCCCAACTTCCGGTAAGCGAAGTACCATCTCGCTTTATCAAAGTAAAGGTTTTATTGCCATTAGCTTCTGCCAATGTAAGGCGGTACTGGCCAAATTCGCCTGTGACATCTAATGAGCCTTCCAATACCTGAGATGCCTTCCAGGTTTTGAGTAGATTTTGATTGGTGGTATTACCTGGGGTAGGAGTGTCATTGCTGTTGTTGCAAGCAGGCATTACTAAAAGTATTGCCATCATTAATCCCCATATATAATAAGATATTTTCATTGATTTCTATGTTAAGTATCATACTACTGGACATTTTTCGTTTGTGGAGACACAAACGAAGGCAGTCGCGCCGTTGGCCGTGTCCTCACGGCCAACTTTAGCCAAAATGTCTAGTAGTATGGTTGAGTGTTTAAATTTTTACAATGCGACGTATAATGGTTTCTTCCCCAATGTTCATTTGCAGAATATATTCTCCTGCTTTTAATTGATCTATTGGGATCTCGATTTGACCGTTTTTGATGGACTGTCCCATCAACAAAACTTTTTTACCTTGTTGGTTTAGTACAATGACCTCCACATAGTTACGTGAGTTTTTCCCTGTGACTTTAATTTTAATCATATGACTCGTTGGATTAGGGTAAACAGAAACTTTCCCAACTTTTAAGTCCTGTGGAAGTGCAGTAATGGTACTTTGAACCGTCAAAGTTTGGGTAATATCCGCCGCAGTATTGTAGTTGTCGTTGCCTATCTGACTGGCAGTAATAGTGGTAGTACCCGCACCTACAATGGTCACCGTTTTGCCCGAAATAGTGGCTACACCGGTATTGGAACTGGTAAAGATGATGGGATTGCCCGAAGCTCCTCCGGTAGCGGTAAGGTCAAAAGCAGCATCACCCAAGGCCTTGGTGGCATTATTGCCCAAGTCAAAGGTAATTGCTTGATTGGCCTTGTTTACGGTCAGTGTTTGAGCAACATCCGCTGCTGCATTGTAGTTATTATTGCCTGCTTGGCTTGCCGTAATGTTCGTAGTACCTGCGCCTACAATGGTTACTGTGTTGCCCGAAATGGTGACTACATTGGCATCAGAGCTGGCAAAAGTCACTGGGTTTCCAGAAGCACCTCCTGTAGCGGTCAAATCAAAAGCGGCATCACCAAAAGTTTTGGTAGCACTATTGCCTAAATCAAAAGTAATGGTTTGCTTTGCTTTATTTACAGTTAAGGTTTGTGTTACATTTGGTGCTGCATTGTACAAAGTGTTTCCTCCCTGACTAGCGGTAATGGTGGTAGTACCAATGCCCACAATAGTAACTGTATTGCCCGAAATGGTAGCCACACTGGTATTAGAGCTGCTAAAAGTAACCACATTGCCAGATGCTCCTCCAGTGGCTGTTAAATCAAAAGTAGCCTCACCAAAAGCTTTGATAGCATTATTACCTAAATCGAAAGTAATGGTCTGATCAGTTTTTTTCAAGATACCCTTTAGTTCAATCGTATAAGTAGGCTCATCTGGATCGTTGCTGACAATACTTAGTGTGCCAGTATCGTTGTTGGTAGCCCCTGTATAAGTTACCTCGAAAGTGAGCGAAGCACTAGTGGCTATAGAAGCTGCACTTGGTTGTTGGCTTACCGCAAAAGCAGTACTGGCAGTTACTACCACAATAGGAGTACCTGATAAAGCCAAGGCGCTGGTAGTACCAATATTACGGATGGTAAAGGTTTTTACGACAGAAGTTCCGAGACCAAAGTCAGCAGTGCCACCAGTGCTAATTTCAATGTTATCCAAAAGTACTTCTATATCTCTTGTAGGGCAAGCTTTCATATCACCAGTAATGGTCCAATTTTTTGTAGTGGTCAATGTATTTCGGTTGGCTTCAGCTGCACAAAACTTAAGATTGTTAGCTCCAAGGTTTACACCAGACTTTACATTTTGTGTAGTCCATCCGTTCAACGTCCTATCATAATTGCCTAAGCTTAACCCAGAACCTGATAGCATATTGTTTAAGTTGGTTGCCTTAGTAATATTCCAGCCCCCCAGGTTTTGATTGAAATTGGTCGCTTGTTGAAACATAGTTTGCATAGTAGCAACATTACCCGTATTCCAGTTATTGAGAGGTTGATTGAAACTATCGGCGTTGGCAAACATAGCCTCCATATCGGTTACATATCCAGTATTCCAGTTATTGAGTGGTTGGTTAAACTTGCTTTTGGTTCCAGTAGTTCTATGTCGAATGGTACCTTGTTGATTGTTATCAGTAAGAATAATAAGAATGTAAAACATTCTTCTCATCGTAGTTACGTTGCTTACATCCCAGTTTTCAATAGGCTGATTAAAACTTGAGGCATTCTGAAACATAGCTTCCATATTAGTCACCTTGCTGGTATTCCAGTTACCAATGGGTTGATCAAAAGCTGAGGTAGAAATAAACATTTCTTGCATGTTCGTTACCTTACTTACATCCCAGCTGCCAATGGGTTGGTTAAATTTGAATGCAAAAGAGAACATTTGACTCATATCAGTGATATTGCTGGTATTCCAGTTACGAATATCTCCATTAAAGTTTTGGCAATTTCTAAACATGGCTCTCAATGAAGTTACCCTGCTTAGGTCAGGAGTATCAGTAGCATTGTAGGTCATATTACGACATCCGTGAAATGCTTCCTCCATAGAGGTCCAGGCAATATTGCCCCATTGTTCTATGCTAAGTAGCTTGTCGGCATTAGTACCACTAGTAAATTGGACTTGGGTAAGGCCACCTGTAATACTCACCTTATAAGTGGCAGAAAAGGCAAGCATGTTAATGGTGACCCCATCTGTAGCGTTTACTGTGCCGTTGTCTGCTGGGTTGTTCACATGTTCCCAGGTTACGGTATAATTCCCTTTACCTGGAATTGTAATTTGACCATTTCTTGCTTTCCAGGTAGTGATAAACTGACTATAGCCTGAAAAAGTCAGCATCCAACTCATCAAAAATGTAGCAAAACTGATTTGCCAACATTTTACATTTGGTTTTTTTATCATGTGTCTCAATATATAAGTTATTGATTCAAAGAAGTTTATTATTAACTTTCTCCAAATATACAGGAGACAACTACGCTATATGCGACCATTGAGTGAATGGTATTTTTGGGAGGGTAAAAGGTAGAGACCAATGAGTGAACGGTAAAAGTACTTACTCAAAAATGACGTTTTAGGCAGCCGTGGGTATTTATGTTTTACTTCGGTTCTATGACAAATTTTATAAATTTGCATCTATAAAAAGTATAGAGATGTTTCCTGTCTCTTAAAAGTGCAATAACACAATACAACAAGCAGTACATTTGAAATATTACACCTATATTCTATTCTTTATTTTTCTTCACCTGTTTTCTACGCTTTTCGGACAGTCTCCTCATATACAACAAATTACGGATCGTGATGGGTTGCCTAGTATGGTGGTATATGATGTGAAAGAAGATAGCAAGGGATACCTTTGGTTAGGTACTGAGGCAGGGATTTTTCGTTATGATGGGATTCACTTTCAAACCTTCCAGGTACCCAATGCCCAGGGAAAATCTTTTACCACTATGCAAGAAGATAGCCGGGGAAGAATGTATTTTATTAACTTCAGTAGTCAGCTATTTTATTTTTTTCAAGGTGAGACTCGCCAAGTACTGCTACCTGATAAGCTACAAAAACAAGGGCTTAAGCATTATCTTATAGATCAAGATGATCGTATTTGGATTACTGGAAAAGCTGGAGGATTGTATGTAGGTGACCCTTATACCCAACAGTGGCAATACATAGAGGGATTTTCAACAAACAAACAACAAAAGTTGTTATATGCAAGCAAGATTTTTAGAGATGCTTATAATCGTATTTGGGTTTTAACATATAAATCTCTGCTTCAAATAGGACCTCAACTAAACCTGATACGAACTATTAATTTACCCCAAAATTATCTGTATTTCACTTTTATCAAAAATGAAATTATCTGCAGTACTTATAGTCCAAGCTTTTCTGTTTATAACCTTGAAACAACACAATGGCAACCAGTTTTTGAAGATTTGGCCAATCAGGAAGCTTTGGTATCAGGCATATACCGAGACCACCAAGGCAATATTTGGGTATTGACCAATCAAGGCACACACATTTATTCCCCTCAATATCGCCAGAAGCTAAGCAAAACGATTTTTCTGAAAAATAAATTCGTAAGCGATATTGTACAAGATCGGGAGGGTAACTACTGGTTTACTACCTTGGGTAATGGAATCTTTAAAATGCCTAACAAAGGTATTTTACATTTTAAAGCGGATAATTCGGAATTGAAATACGAACAAATCAACGATTTAGAAGAAGATGCCAAGGGCAATCTTTTTATTGCTACCAATGGCAATCAGTTGTTTTACTTTGATACCCAAAAACAAAAAATCACCCAAAAGTATCGTTTACCACAAGGGGATGTAGAATGCATGCTTTGGGATGAGTCTCGTCAAAGATTATATGTAGAAAATGGCGAGTTATTGACTTTCGATATGCAACGTATGAAGGTCATAGATAATATTTTTGGTGGAAATACGTCTAAGTCACTGAGCTTATACCAAAATAAATACCTTATAGTTGCTTCGGGTAGTAGTGGGTTTATTTCCCCTCTCGGGCGAGCTTCTCCTGCTATTGCGGCTGACATATTCCCTGATTTTGATTATAGTGATTCTTATAGAACCAGAACCCTAAGAGACAAAAGAAGCCGAACTGTCTGGACTGAAACCAATCAGCTCCGATTTTGGATTGGTTTTACAGATGGGCTTTATTTTTATGAGAATAACAAGCAATATGAACTTAAAACGCGTGATCAGCAAGCCATTATTGCTTTAGATATAAGCCAGGATGCCAATGGAGTATTGTGGGTAGGTACGGCTCAACAAGGCGTGTTTGCAATTAAAAACAAGCAAATTGTTCAACATATAAATGTCAAAAATGGATTGATCAGTAATTATTGCCGGCGAGTATTTAAGGAGGATAATCACTTGTATTTGGGTACTGATAAGGGCTTACAAGTGTATAATTTACAAACCAAGCAATCCAGAGTCTTCGATCAATCAGATGGATTGCCTAGTAACGAAATTCGGGATTTGGTGGTGCAAAAAGACAAGATTTACCTGGCAACAGCCGCTGGGCTTTCTGTATTGAAAAAAAGCTTCAATACCACCAACTATACACCTCCTCTAATTTACATTACAGGAGTTGCGCTACGCAACCAGCCTCAAAAAATCCAGCCACAATATTACTTGGACTACGACGAAAATAACCTAACTATTTATTTTACTGGAATAGCTTTTCGTAGCGGAGGCAAGTTTAGATATAAGTATCGGATGAAAGGGCTGGACGAACAATGGATCTATAGCAATAGCACCAATAATTTAGCTCGTTATTCAGCGTTGCCTTCCGGCAAGTATCAATTTCAGGTAAAGACGATTAATGAAGATGGCATCGAGAGCGAAAAAACGGCTTTTATTACAATTGATATTGCTTATCCGATTTGGGAAAAATGGTGGTTTATTACCTTCATCACAGTGCTGATATTGGCACTAATCACAACGATTGTGTTTTTTAGAGTCAGAGCTTATCAACGCAAAGTTCGGCTGGAAAATGCTTTTAATAAGGCCGCACTTGAATCGCTTAAGCTTCAAATGAACCCTCACTTTATATTTAATGCTATGGGGGCCATTCAACATTATATATTAACTAATGATAGTAAAAATGCCAGTATTTACTTGGCAAAGTTTTCCAGGCTTATGCGAGCAGTACTGGAAAATTCCCGCCAGGAATACATTTACCTTGACGAAGAAATAGAAATGCTGGAAAATTACTTGATTTTGCAAAACCTAAGGCATGAGGGCACTTTTGAGTATCAAGTAACCATTGATGATCAACTAGATCCTGAAATGATCACAATTCCGCCTATGTTTGCCCAACCTTTTATTGAAAACGCCATAGAGCATGGAATAGCGCATTTAAAGGAAAATGGATTGATTACTGTCGATTTTAGTTTACAGCAAAATGTCATAGTATTAAAGATTACCGATAATGGAAGAGGGATAGAGGATTCGCTCCAGGCCAAGTCAACTCAAACTAAAGAGCATCGTTCTCTTGCAACTATTATTACTAAAGAACGCATTGCATTATATCAGCAGAGTTTGAAAAAAAATATTACTTTTAAAGTCAAAAGTTTGGATCAGGGAACACAAGTAATATTTCATTTACCTTACCAACAAGTCTAAAAAACAAGAGCAGTTTGTATGAAGGCGATAATCGTGGATGACAATCAAAAAGCAAGAAAATCTTTAACAGAACAAATACAACGTTATTGCCCTAACTTGGAGCTATTGGGAAGCGCCAGTAATATAAAGGAGGGAAAGGTATTTATCGAACAAACAAGGCCAGATTTGGTGTTTTTAGACATAGAAATGCCCAATGGAACAGGTTTTGACTTATTACGACAATTACCTGTGGTAGATTTTAAGGTGATTTTTACTACTGCTCATGAAAAGTATGCCCTCACTGCTATTAAGTTTAGTGCTTTAGACTATTTGCTTAAGCCTATAGACTTAGAGGAGTTGCTATTGGCAGTTGACAAAGCAAAGGAAACAACCAAAGAAAATACAGGTGAAGAAGTTTCGCAGCTCCAGATACAAACCTTGCTACAAAATCTCCATGCGCCTCCTACCCAACAACAAAAAATTCTTTTGAATGATCCTTATGGAGTGCAAGTTATCTTTATAGATGATATTATTCGTCTCAAGGCAGAAAATAACTATACCCAATTTTTTGTAAAGAATCAGAAACCTTTGCTTATCAGCAAACCTCTGAAAGACTATGAAAAGATTCTACCTGCTCAAAAGTTTTTTCGATGCCATAAATCACATCTGGTCAATCTTAGTTATTTGCAGCGTTATGATAGGCGAGAAGATGATGTTCTTATTTTTCAGGATGGCAGCAAGGTACCAGTATCGCGTCGTAAAGTAGATGTGCTGCTAGAGAGAATTAAATTGGGATAGAAAGTAAGGGTTAACATGAGTCATCAGGCAGGCAACAAACTTAAAAAACAAGTCTACCTATGTATAGACTCAGGCAGACTTGTTTCAATTTAATCACCCTTAACCAAAATTCAGGATGGCTCAGTGGCTATCTAAAATAACAATCAATTAAAAATTACGACGAGATAGCCTCTCAATGTGTATTATCGGACTAAAAATGTCTGACGTAATGAATTCTTATCAGTGATTACTTCCAAGATATAAAACCCTTTAGCGAACCCATTCAATGAGATTCGTTGACGGGCCTGCTGTTTACCCACGACAGTTTGTAGTACTTGGCCTTGAGTTCCCAATACTTTGATTTTTACAATTTCATCGTTGAGGTTTACCTGTATATCAAGAAAATCTTGAGCGGGATTTGGAAAAACTTTGAATTGAGAAAAATCGGTATTTGAGATTCGCGATTTCTTGCTATAAGATTTTTGTGCTTTGCAAGTGTTAGAGGCTTTGAAGTGGAATTGGGTACTTGAGCTTAAATTGGTAACCAAATCCAACACCTTCAACGTATACACTTGATCGTTGCAAGGAGTAATGCTAGAGGTTGTACTTTCCAGCGAATTGTCGGCGGTAGTCCATTGGTATTGGTAATCTCCACTGCCATTGGTTACCTCTGCTATCAGGCGTTCTTCAAAAGTATTTGGTTGACTTACCCCTACACGAATTTGAGGAATAGGCAATTTTACCGTAAATTTTTCGCCTCCGATTACTTGTTGGTTGACCGAGTTTTTTTGAAGCACCTGAAAAGCAAATTGACGCTTACTCGAGATTTTATCTGCTATAAATTTAAATCCAGTATGGATCAGTCTTCGTTCGTTGGCAGAAAAGTGCAATTTCTTTAGTGCAGCAGGCGCTTTGATTACTTTTACTTGCTTTTTTTCTTCATTCAATATTTCCAGGTTGGTATTCACAAAGCCTCCTTCTTTCCATTTATCCCATAATTTATCGTCTAGGGTCACAATGACCTCCGCTTCCCTGGTGATATCGTTTTCTTGGTAGTCATTGGCATTCTGGAAAACCAAATCATAAGTGCCTCCTTTACCCCAAGCATCTCCTACCAGTACTGTAGCTCCTTTGGCGGGGCCTTTGGGAGTAATATTTTCTTCAAAATCTGCGGGGTTGAGGTCTACTACAGTGACATTTTTCAAGGAAATGTTATTATTATTATTTATGTTTTGCCACAAATCACTGGTTTCAGGAGTAGTCATTGGATCACTGGCCCCGGTGATGCGGGTAAGCAAGCAAAAGTGATGAGGTTCGTCAGCCCAAAAGAGCGGATTACCAGTAGCTAATCCCACAAAGTTGGCCGGATTGGGAGGGTTCCAGGGAATGACAGCAATATGAGCTTCTCCTGGTGGAATAACGGGCAAGGTAACTTGCCCCACAAGGTCTCCCAACGAATTGCCCGCTACACTTAGGCTGCCATTCCAATGGCTGGGCCAGGCAAGTGCTGTAGAAGCTTTGGCCCAATATACATCGAGTACTTCATTACCTTGCGAAGCAGTGCATCCACGATTTCTGATTTTTACATACACATAATTACTATTTCCCTGAGTGTAGTACTCGGGGTTTTGGTGTTCTTCTATGCCATCTTGTTGATTTCTTATCCAAATGCTTTCACTTTCCCACAGGGCCTGACCCGCATTGCCCGGCTCAAAGCCCATGTCCCAAGGTTTGTCTCTAGTGTATAAGTCGGTACCAGTACTGTTAATGGCATACCCCATTACTTGTTCTATCCAAGTTTTATAAAAGTACACACTCACATAAATAGAAGGTAATAAGTGCTCGGGTGAATATCCCCAACTAGTAATTCCAACGTTAATTAAATTACCATTTTTGTTAATCACTGCTGGTCCTCCACTATCTCCATTGCTGGCAGATTTTCCAGGATCATAAAAAGCCAGGTTAAGGCTGGAAACTACTCGAGTATAAGTTGGGTTGTGGTTTAGATTAATTGCCATGGCTTGTGCAGGCGAAATCCAGGGTATTTCTACTCCTTGTAAATGAGTGGCCGCGGTAGAACAAAAGTTACAAGCAAGCCCCCAACCGGTTAAAAATGCAATAGGGGTTGGGCTACTTGAGCCAGGGGTAGGGCCTAAATCACTAATATCACTAATAGTAATGTTGCAAGGGTTAGCGTATTCGATGGGGCTTACCTGATGATTGAACACCAATGGCTGAGACAGTTCAATCAGGGCCAGATCGTAGCCATAGATCATAGCATTGTAGTTTGGATGTATGACAATGTTACTTGAAGTGATGCGTTGCCCAACATTGTTGTCGGTTTGGTCGGTACTCCCAGCGTGAATGATTACACTAGTGACATTTGAAACACAATGGGCCGCAGTCAAAATCCAACGATCGGATAAAATGACGCCCCCACAGAAGTGACTTCCGTCGGCCGCATCTTCAATAGATACTTGATAAGGTGCCTGAGTAATGTCAATTTGAGTGCCTCCAATGATGGATGTCGTAGGAGGAGATTGTCCAAATATTACTCCAGGGAGTAGCATCCATAATAGCACTAAGAGTTGCCTATTTGAAAAGACTGTTTTCATGATTAATATAATATGTTTTGTTGTTAGTGGATATGAATATTCTATTGCGTGCTTATGCAAGTACAAGCGTAAAACTTAAGTTGACAATCCCTGTTTTACCTTGTTCGTCTGCGGTATACGTTAATTCTGAAGCCGTAATACTTACCCTATTCAAAGTAATGGCGTTGCCATTGGCAGTCAATGTAATGGTGGTTTCATCCGCTGAAATCTCCCAAGTTCCGGTAAGCGAAGTACCATCTCGCTTTATCAAAGTAAAGGTTTTATTGCCATTGGCTTCTGCCAGGGTAAGGCGATATTGGCTAAATTCATTGGTTACATCCAGCGACCCTTCCAATACCTGAGATACTTTCCAGGTTTTGAGTAGATTTTGATTGGTGGTATTCCTTGGGGTAGGTGTGTTGTTGCTATTATTGCAAGCAGGCATCACTAAAAGTGCTACCATCATTAAACCCCATATATAATAAGATACTTTCATTGATTTCTATTTTAAATTTTTACAATACGACGTATAATGGTTTCTTCCCCGATATTCATTTGTAGAATATATTCTCCTGCTTTTAATTGATCTATTGGGATCTCGATTTGACCGTTTTTGATTGACTGTCCCATCAACAAAACTTTTTTACCTTGTTGGTTTAGCACAATGACCTCCACATAGTTACGTGAGTTTTTCCCTGTGACTTTAATTTTAATCATATGACTTGTTGGATTAGGGTAAACAGAAACTTTCCCAACTTTTAAGTCCTGTAGAAGTGCAGTAATGGTACTCTGAACCGTCAAAGTTTGGGTAATATTCGCCGCATTATTGTAGTTGTCGTTGCCTGCCTGGCTTGCGGTAATGCTCATAGTACCAGCGCCTACAATGGTCACCGTTTTGCCCGAAATAGTGGCGACCCCCGTATTGGAACTGGTAAAAGTAATGGCATTGCCCGAAGCTCCTCCGGTAGCAATCAAATCAAAAGCAGCATCACCCAAGGCCTTGGTGGAGTTGTTGCCCAAGTCAAAGGTAATTGCTTGATTGGCCTTGTTTACGGTCAGTGTTTGAGCAACATCCGCTGCTGCATTGTAGTTATTATTGCCAGCCTGGCTTGCGGTAATGGTAGCTGTACCAGCGCCTACAATGGTCACCGTATTACCCGAAATGGTGGCTACGCTGGCATCAGAGCTGGCAAAAGTCACTGGGTTTCCAGAAGCACCTCCTGTAGTGGTCAAATCAAAAGCGGCATCACCAAAAGTTTTGGTGGCATTATTTCCTAAAGCAAATGTGATGGTTTGGTCGTTTTTCTTAAAAGCGCCTTTGAGTTGAATCGTATAAGTACCTTCATCAGGGTCATTACTGGCGATGCTCAATGTACCAGTATCGTTATTGGTAGCCCCAGTATAGGTCACTTTGAAAGTAAGCGAAGTACCTGCCGCAATAGAGGTGGCACTGGGTTGCTCAGTTACCGCAAAAGAGGTACCCGCAGTTATTTCCACGATAGGGGTACCCGATAGCGTGAGGGCATTGGTAGTACCAATGTTTTTAATGGTAAAAGTTTTGACAATAGACGTTCCTGCGCCAAAATCGGCAGTCCCATTGCTGGTAATTTCGTTGCCTTCCAGTTGTATTTCGATATCTATGGCTGGACATTCCTTGGTGTCACCAGTAATGGTCCAGTTTTTAGTATTTATCAAAGTATTTCGTTGCGTTTCGGCATTGCAGTATTTGAGATTATTAGCCCCCAAAGAAATACTACTTTGTACATTTTGCCCCGCCCAACCTGTCAGCGTTTTGTCATAATTGCTTTGACTGAGTCCAGAACTACTCAGCATAGAGGTCATACGAGTGACATTGGTAATATCCCACTTGCCCAGGTTTTGGTCAAAGGCCTTGGCATTGACAAACATGCTGGCCATCCCGGTAGCTTTGCTGGTATTCCAGCCACTAATATCTTGGTTGAAAACTGAAGCACCCGCAAACATCTCAGTCCAGGTTTCTACTTTGCTTAGGTCCCAGTTGCTAATGTCTTGGTTAAATGCTGTAGCATTTTTAAACATCCGGAAAGTGTTAATGACCTCGCGCATGTCCCAATTGCCAATAGGTTGGTTAAAGGCAGATGCCCCTTCAAACAGGCTAGCGGTGGCAAATACTTTGCTGGTGTTCCAATTGCCAATGGGTTGGTTAAAAGCAGTGGCACGCTGAAACATATTGCTCAAGTTGGTGACATTTTTGGTATCCCAGCCGCTAATATCTTGATTAAAAGCAGGTGCATTGGAAAACATACCACTTAGGTTGGTAACACTTGTAATATCCCAACTACCGATGTCCTGATTAAAAACCGTGGCATTGGCAAACATAGAATTCATACCTGTGACATTGCTCACATTCCAGTTGCCTATAGGTTGGTTAAACTTACTGGCACCCAAAAACATGCGATCCATTCTGGCTACTTTGCCCACATTCCAGTTGCCAATGGGCTGGTTAAATTCCCTTGCCGAACCAAACATAAACTCCATGCGAGTAACATTGCCTGTATTCCAATTGCTGATATCCCCATTAAAAGCGAAAGCATTGGCAAACATGCTACCCATATTGGTTACCTGACTTACATTCCAATTGCCGATAGGTTGGTTAAATGCAGAAGCATTCTGAAACATACGGCGCATATTGAGCACTCTGTTTGTGTTCCAGTTACCAATGTTTTGATTAAAAACAGTAGCATTTTCAAACATGGCTTCCATGTTATTGATTTTGCTCGTATTCCAATTACTGATATTGCCATTAAATTTTGAACATCTTTGGAATGCGCCAAACAATGATGTGGCAAGATTAAGGTTGGGCGCATCGGTGGCATTGTAGGTAAGGTTTTCGCAGCCAGCAAAAGCCTGTTCCATAGAAGCCCAGGCAGTGGTGCCCCATTTTTCGATAGTGAGCAATTTGAGCCTATCGCCAGAGTTATTAAATTTGATTTGTCTGAGGGGCCCTGTAATGCTGATTTTGTAAGTGCCAGCATTGGGAAAAGTAATTGTGACCGTGTTAGTAGCATTGACCGCCCCGTTGTTTCCTACGTTGCCTACTTCTTCCCAGGCTACAGTATAAGTTCCATTCCCTGGAATCGTAATTTGGTTATTATTAGAGCTACCCGTATTATCGGTTTTCCAGGTAGTAACAAACTGGCAATAGCCTGAAAATGCCAGCATCCAACTCATCAAAAACGTAGCAAAACTAATCTGCCAACGCCTTGTCATTGTTTTTTTTATCATGTGTTTCAATCTATAAGTAGTTGAGTAAAAGAAAATTAATAACAGTTTTACTCAAAGATAAGGGAGCCAATAACGCCATATTGGGCTATTGAGGGAGTGGTATAGTTTTGAGGGGCAATGGTTTGACTAAATGAGGGAATGGAGGAAAGAGGGAGTATTCAGGCTACTAAATGATAAAATGAAAGAAAACCAGTTGCTTATAAAAACAAATTGCGAAGTATCAAAAAACACTTCGCAATTTGGTATAAATTAACCCAATAAAGTTAGATAGGCTTAATCATCACCACCATTTGAACAGTACACGGTCATCGTTACGCAGCCTGATTTTTCTTTGTATTTTCTATCTTTTGAGCGGAATCTGCTTCTTCTAGAGTCTGCACCACCTTTGATTGCCTGAAGGTTTTCGATTACTTGGTTTTCAAAATTTTTCAATGTCTTCATGTATTTGACTTGTTAATGATTAAATAGTTTTAATAATTTGAAAGTAGTTAAAACATTTTGTTTACAAGCCTCCCAATTCACGAAATGCTGGTTTGAGTTTATGAATGGTAGAATTTCATAATAATGGCTAGAGCCAATAACTGGCTTTAGGTGGTATAAAAACGAGAAGCCCTTGTTCTATCATTAAAACAAGGACTTCAAAAAACATTTCAATTAACTTCTACAAGTTTGTACACCTATTTTTAAGTAGTGAGCTTAAAGTATCAAAGTAGTTGAGGTTTGCCAGAAGCTCTGGTAGCCGTTTGTTTGGTTCCTTTGCCATTGGCTGCTACCGCAAATGATGAAGCCTCAACGCTATCCCCTGTTACTGATTTTTTCTTGAGCTTACCTCTTCTAATAATCCCCCCACCCTTGATGGCTTGAGGTTGGTCAATTTCCTGATGTTTAAAGTTTTTAAAGCTTTTCATAAATTATCATGAATTAAATGATGAAAATAAATACCAAAACTGGTGGGATAACAGTAATGCTGGTTTCTACTTGATTGTTATAAGGCTTATTTCACCGAGAATTTCACCTGACTATTTGAGCGATCAGTCGTAATATTTAAAATATACATGCCCGGCTTTAAACCATTGGTCGTGATGCGCTGCTGAGAACGTTGGTTGCCGTCTATTTGCATCAAGACTTGCCCCTGAAAATTCACCACTTGCAATTGTACAATACTTTCTTCACCATTCGCCTGTATGTTGATATGATCAGCCGCAGGGTTAGGGTAAGCTTTTACTTGTGGGCTACCAATCTTAATCTCCGAACCAGCACTGCGAAAACCACGACAACCACCACGAGGGGGATAGTTTACAAACATATGAGAGGTTTTACATCCAGAAGAATTATCCCGTACTACTAAAGTATAGGTGCCTTGACGACAAAGTTTGGCTTGAATGCCAGTAGCTGCTACTGCCCCAAAAGGGTCATACCAAGTATAAATGTAATTACCACTGCCTCCCGATACATTGGCCTGGGTGTATCCCTGGATGGTAATGGTCAAATAAATGTTCAAGGGTGAGGGAGGAGCGTATTGAATGATTTCACCATCTACTTGTTCGGGCAACGTACTTCCACTATAAGCCGCCACCGCGGTCACTGTTTGCCCTGCGATGGTATACAAGTTGCCATCTGTGGAAGTTGCATATAGTTTGTTGTTTCCCCATTCAATGGCACCCTGAAGGTTTTTGGTATTTGAAATAATGGTATATGATTGAGGGTTAGACAACGAAGTAACTACCAATTGCCTTGAACTAGTGGTTGCATAGATATCATCACTATTGGGACCAAACTCTAGCTCGCTCAGGTACCAAAGTGTTATTAGCCCTACATTAAGATCAGTAATAACTCCAGTAGTTAAGTTTCTCACCCGTATAATATTACTACCGTTTATGGTTTGAATCCAGGCGAGGTGTTGTTGATTAGGTGAAAGCTCTAGGGTATTTGGAAGTAGCCTTGGAGTACTGCTCTGGGTAGGCAAAAATCCACCAGCTGCCGCCAATCCGTTTTGAGTCACGGTTACTTTTTCAATTTGATTCACGTTCAATTGCTGTTGCTCAAGAGTTAGGTACATCGAGCGTTGCCCATTTGCTTCTTTTGAGACCGCAGTTTGTATCCAATTATCAATGCCTTGAGCCTGGGTTGGGTACTTAACGGTTGAGATCGAGTTATTTGAAACAACCACATTTAGAAAATTATCCACCGTAACTTTGATCGCCCCCACCTCATAGTAGTCGTTTAAATTATTTTGGATGTCTACAAGAGCCGCATAGAGTATATAATATTCTCCACAATCACCATTGGGCACAGGTACCACCGTAACTCGCTTTACAAGAGTGCTGGAAGCATTTGGTATAGGAGAGTTAATGGTGTGTATAAGGATTCCATTTTTGTTATACACCCTACCCATAGCGATTGAAAATATAATATTACCATTGACATCGAACAATCCCTCAGCATGGATCTGATTTGTATGCGTTAAGCCACACAAAGAGGAAGGCGCTGATAAATTAGTAATAGTATTATTAGCCAAGTTGAGTTTTTTTGATGAGCATAATGTCCAATAAGGATTTTGTGCCTGGGTTGCTAAACTTACCAGTAAGCATAACATAAAAAATGTAATACGTAGATTTTTCATATGTTTTGTTTGGATAAATGGTTATAAATAGGAAGTCAAAGCTGGTTGGATAGGAGTGATGGTTTATGGTTTTTTGGCCGCTACTTTTTTGCAACTTACTCGGGTAGTCCGTGAGTTGGCCTCACAATAAGTCACCCCATATTTGGCTCCGTCGTAGTCTTGGCGAATGAAGAAATGCCCAAACGAACATCTGCCTTTATAACTTAATAAGCCAATCAAGCGAAGGCGACGACCCAGAATTCTTCCACTATTTCGGTTACGAATGGTATCCCATTCTTTAGAGTAGAAGTAAGAACCCACCAGAGTTTCTCTCCAACGCTTTCGTTTCATATAGTTTTGGGCAGCTTTGGTGGCCTCAGGTAACAATTTCTTGTTTTTCATTCCTTCGGCAGGGAGCTTGGTGCCCGAAAGTCGAGCTTCTTCGTAAGCCTTGTAAGCCTCACAAACTTTACTAAAGTATTGCTCAAACAACTTGATGGCTTTTTCTTTGTTCATAGCCGAGGCTTTTGCCTTGTCCTTGGCGAGGTATATGATGGTTTTATCTTTAGCCTTGTTATAAGTCACCTTACAATCACCTGAAGCTTTTGAATAATTTTTCTCAGTCAGGAGAAAAGAACCATCCTCTAGTAAAAATGCCCGCTTGGCGTTAGAACCTTCCCGATAAAACATTGTGCCTTTGTAAGCCTTATAGGTTACGGTGTGGTCTATGTAGAGCTCAAGAGAAGACCTTCCTGTGCTCAAGTCTAAGCTTTTGTCTTTTTGGTCATATTCAACTTTGACTTTTCGTATCCTTTTTGAGTCAGTCGAAAAAGCGTAATACTTACCCGATTCCTGGGCGATGAGTTGGTCACTAAATGTAAATAATGACAGACAAATGATTAAATATGCAAAAGTTGTTTTCATAATTTTAAGTTGTATTTATCGTAACAGCGAGTTATTCCTGGCCCTACGATTTTTCTTGTATTTGACTTTTAGTCGTTCGTTAAAAATTGATTTGGATGATACCTGATAAGCTAGAAGCTGATATATTTCTGGCTGTACATTTCCTTGATTACAGAGTGCTTACTCAATTAAAGGAGTTGGGGTCTGCCTGAGGCTCTGGTAGCCGATTGTTTGGTTCCTTTGCCATTGGCTGCCACTGCAAATGAGGGCATTTCAGCATATCCTTCTGTTTGTTTTTGCTTGATTTTACCTCGTCTTATATAGTCACCTCCCTTAATGGTTTGCGGGTTGGTGATTACCTGATTTTGGAAGTTTTTGAAGCTTTTCATATGTATGTTATTTTTAATAATGAATGATCAGCAATGCCTGTGTTGTGTGTACATTACCTGATTACAATGATTCAAAACTACACACTTAGTTATTGAGGCGCTTGCTTATTGAGGCAACGGCGAGGTTTTCGGGGGGAACGACAGCACTAAACGAGGGAATGGTGAAAAAGAAGAGAGTTAAAAACCATTTTACCTCGCTCATTGGGTAAATTTTATAGTTTTGTAACTATAAGTGCAACACAACAACAAACAACTACGCTCAACACCATTGAAGTACTATACTTACATCATTTACCTCGGCTTATTTTTGAGCTGTACCAAATTATTAGCTCAATCGCCTTACCTTCAGCAAATTACCGATCGGGAAGGACTGCCTAGTATGGTTGTGTATGATATCATGGAAGATCGCCAGGGGTATATTTGGCTAGGTACCGAGGCTGGAATTTGTCGTTATGATGGGGTGCACTTCCAGACTTTTAAGGTGCCAAGTGCTCGGGGAAAATCATTTACAACCTTGCAGGAAGACCGCCAGGGGCGAGTATATTTTGTCAATTTCAGTAAGCAACTATTCTACCTTCATCAAGGCAAAGCAAAGACAGTGTTGCTTCCTCGCCAACTGCAAGAAACAGGGATTGATAGTTATTGCATAGATGGTCATAACTACCTTTGGGTATCAGGCAATCAGGGGGCAGTATTCAGAAAAGACCCACAAACCCAACAATGGAAGCAGATCAAGACCCATGGATCAGTTAGTGTATATGGCGTGCAGCTTTTTTTAGATAAACAAGGAGAAGTCTGGTTATTATATCTTAAAGTACTAGTACAATTGAATGAACAATTGAAGGTTACACGAAAGATTCAAATACCTTTTCTTCTAATGAATTTGATTTTTACCGAAAAGGAAATCATTGCCCATAACGAAAGAACCTTTTATAGCTATTCACTTGCAAAAGAAAGTCGCTGGAAAAAACTTCTTCAACAGGTAAAAGAACCAAGTACTGCTTTAATCTTGTTAGCCGAAGATCATCAACAAAACATTTGGACTTGTACCTATAATGGGGCTAAGCCTTATGTGTATAGTCAAAAATCCTCTATAGATCAATTTATTTTTCTGGAAAATAAATTTGTGAGTGACATGATCCAAGATCGGGAAGAAAATTACTGGTTTACTACGCTGGGCCATGGATTGTTTAAAATGCCTAATAAGGATATTGTACATTTCAATGCTCGTAACTCGAACCTGGAGTTTGAACAAATCAATTGCTTGGCTCAAGACCCCAAGGGTAATATTTTTATTGGTACCAATGGCGATCAACTTTATTACTTTGATACTAAAGAACAAAAAATCACCGAAAAACATCATTTAATGAGTGGAGGTGACGTGGAATGCTTGCTGGTGGATAGTGTGCATCGAAAACTTTATGTAGAAAACCATCAGGTATTGGTTTTTGATCTTCAGAATATGAAGCAAACAGATAAATACTGGATGGGTAGTACTCCTAAATCACTTGGTATTTATCAAAATAAATACCTCATTGCTGCTTCAGGAGATCAGGCCTTTATCGGTCACCTGGAAAGAAACACTGAACGTCCGCAACCTTGGGATATACTTCCCGATATTCCATACGATTCTATCAGAAAAATAAAAAGACTACGCCGCAAAAGGAGTCGAGTGGCTTTGGCAGAGTCTGCAAAGTCCCGGTTTTGGATTGGGTATGCCGATGGACTATATTTTTACGAAAATGATACAGAACAAGAACTAAAAACACCTGATCAACAACCGATTATTGCGCTTGGGATGAGCGAGGATGCAGAAGGAATAATATGGGTAGGAACCGCGCAGCAAGGGGTGTTTGCCATTAAAAACGAACGAGTGATTCAACATTTACATCCTAACAATGGCTTGATTAGTGAGTTTTGCCGTAGAGTGATAAAAGAAGGTAACCTACTGTATCTGGGTACTGATAAGGGATTACAAGTATACGATTTACAAACCAAACAATCCAGGGTTTTTAACCAAGCAGATGGATTGCCCAGTAATGAAATTAGAGACTTGATTGTGCAAAAGCACAAAATTTATTTAGCAACCGCTGCGGGCTTGTCAGTATTAAATAAAGACTTTAACACCACTAATTATACTCCTCCTTTGATTTATATTACAGGCTTATCAGTGCAAAACCAGCCTCAACAACTTCAGAAACGATACGAGCTTGCCTATCATAAAAACAATTTGAGTATTCGTTTTACAGGCATTGCTTTTCGGAGCAATGGTAAGTTTAGGTACAAATACCGGATGAAGGGACTGGACAAGCAATGGACTTATAATAATGGCACCAACAATTTGGCTCGTTATTCGGCGTTGCCTTCAGGAAAATATCAATTTGAGGTAAAAGCCATCAATGAAGATGGTATTGAAAGCAAAAAAACAGCCAGTATTGAGGTTATAATTGCGTACCCGGTTTGGGAAAAATGGTGGTTTATTACCTTGATGGTATTATTGGCATTGGCGTCAATGGGAGCCATTATTTTTTTTAGATTAAGGGCTTACAGACGCAAAAGCCGACTGGAAAAAGCCTTGAATAAAGCCGCGTTGGAATCACTCAAGCTACAAATGAACCCCCATTTTATATTTAATGCCATGGGGGCTATCCAGAATTATATGATCACCAATGATACAAGACATTCCAGTATTTATTTGGCAAAATTCTCTAAACTGATGCGGGCAGTATTGGAAAACTCCCGTCAGGAATACATTAACCTGGATGAAGAAATAGAAATGCTGGAAGACTATCTTTCTTTACAAAACTTAAGGTTTGAGGAAGGGTTTGAATATCGCATTACGGTAGATGAACAACTGGATACTGAATTTGTAGCGATCCCACCCATGTTTGCTCAACCTTTTATCGAGAATGCCATAGAACACGGCATTACGCATCTTAAAGGAAATGGATTGATACAGGTCAACTTTAGTCTTCAGGAAAAAGTGGTTATTCTAAAAATTACCGACAATGGAATAGGTATTGAAAACTCACTTGAAACAAAACAAACGCAAAAGAAAGCGCATCGTTCGCTGGCTACTACGATCACCCAAGAACGGATTGATTTGTATCGTCAGAGTTTGAAAAAAAATATTACTTTTGAGGTTAAATCCTTAGCACAAGGAACGCAAGTTATCTTCCATTTACCTTATCAGCAACTCTAAAAACGTTGTGATCCTATTTTATGAAAACAATCATTATTGATGATAATCAAAAGGCAACGAACTTTTTAAAAGAACTTATCCAGCATTATTGCCCAAGCCTGGAGCTATTGGGCAGTGCCAGTAATATACAAGAAGGCAAAACATTGATTGAACAAGTAATGCCTGAGTTGGTTTTTTTGGATATAGAAATGCCCAATGGAACCGGCTTTGATTTATTACAGCAATTACCCAATCTTGCGTTTAAGGTGATTTTTACAACTGCTCACGAAAAATACGCCTTAAAGGCTATAAAATTCAGTGCATTAGATTATTTGCTTAAACCAATAGACCTGGACGACTTGCAACAAGCCGTGCAAAAAGCTCAAGAAGATGCGAAGGGGGCGTTTTTGCAAACCCAAGTACAAACCTTGCTGCAAAACCTCCAGACTCCTCCCCAAGAACCGGCAAGAATCATTCTTAAGGATAAATATGGTATGCAAGTAACCAAGCTTGACGACATTATTCGGTTGGAAGCGGATAACAATTACACCAAGTTTGTGATCAAAAACCAAAATGCGCTGTTGTTGAGTAAGCCCCTTGGAGACTACGAAAAGATTTTACCCCCGCGTCAGTTTTTCCGTTGCCACAAATCCCATATCGTGAATCTTGACTATCTGTTGCGTTATGACAAACGCGAAGATGAAGTACTCATGATGCAAGATGGAAGCAAAGTTCCAGTGTCACGGCGAAAGCTGGATACTTTATTAGAAAAAATGAAAAACTCTTTGTAAACCTAAGCTTATAGAAACTGATTTATCAGGGAAAATCATTTAACTGGCATTTTTTCTACGTTGTAGCGAATGTCTTTAATGCTGATTTTTAGCCAGGTCCACTGCCCACTGGCTAATTTCCAGTCAGCTTTTAACTCCACTGGTATTTTCACCCCATTCCGTTCTGCTGTTTTTAAAGCCGAAGCCGTCCACAATGTTGGTTTCGGGTCTTTCGCGTCTTTATACCGCATAGCAGTAAATTTGAGGAACTGACCATTTTGATCGAAATGGAAAGTACCCGAACCAGTGGTTTTACCGATACGCATCGTGGCTTTGGCTGCCTGATCATCTATTGGTTCCCAGGTAATATTCGAGCTTAAAGCAGCACTTGGAAACCAAATAATTTCAGCCAAATATCTTTGTAAAGTTGCCTCATTAACCTTCTCGTTTTGTTTGGCATTGGCTACCGAGATAAGAGACATCAATTTAATTGTCATTTCACCCTGACCATTTTCAAGTTTGTCTCGCCCAACTACACCTAAAATCGGATTCATTTGGGTATGAATACTCCAGTTAAAGGCGGGTGGCTGAACGGTGAAATATTGCTCTGCCGCTCCAGGATTCCAATCCTTTTGTTCCGGGGTCATTTTTAATTGTATATCTTGAGTTAAATAAACGTTAGAAACTGGTTCTTTATCAAGTATTCCACTACTAGTGAGCCATTTTTGAACAACAGGAGGGAGGTTTATAAGGTCATTTTGGGTAATAGCCTTTTGGTTGATAATAGTAGCATTTTTGAGCATTTTAACTCTTTCCTCACTTATTTTATTCTTGAAACTGAAGGTGGCATAAGAGACAATTGCCATTAGGAGAATAATAAGATTGGGTATGGTACCAAACTTCGCATCAGACCAATGGCTGAAAATTAAACCTTGAGAAATCAGCACTGCCAAAAAACCACTCAACCAGAAATAGCCAGCGTTGGAAATGGATAAAATAAGGGTAATGATAAAAAGCAAAAATGATAACAGCCAGATGATTCCAGTGGTTTTAGGTATTGGCGATGAGATTGCATTGAACTCGACTATGCTGAATGCTTTTAGAAACCCGAATAGGTGAATAACTCCGTGAATGCCAATCAATAATATCAAGACTATTCGCATAATGGTTTTTATTTCAAGTGTTTTATAGGTAATGTTTACTTCCTAATAGAAATATATCAATTGTGAAGTTCTTACTTTAAGAGCCTCCGTAGATTCCTTCTTTCTCTAGAATTTCATCAATTGTATCTCTATCAAATTCGTCGCAAGAGGCGCCCCGAATATACAACATTCATCAATCTAAAAAACAACTCACCGATCATTCCTTTCAGTTCAAAGAAATACCAGTGTCTACAAAGCATTGATTGCCTTAATTGTTATCATAAATCATCACTCAATTTTGACGAGAATTACAACACGATAAGCCAAAACAACAATTGTTCAAACCATAACCATGAAAAATTATCGAAGGAAGTTTTCAAAAAAATAAGAGGGAATTGTTGGGCAGGTTTAGCCAGCTTCAGCAGGCAATTAAACAAATGAATACTTTGCAAACGGTAGTAAAGTAATTACGGAGCAAGTATGGTTACTTGATTTGTGGTAATACACTATCTTTATCAACAAAACGACTTGATTTTCAGTCGTTTTGTTTTTGCTTTAGAGTATGGCAACAGCCAGTAGCTGTTGAGCCAGCCTGCGAGATGCAAACTATTGACGAAAATCCTTAGATCCTGGCGAGTCGGGGAAATGCTAAACCAACGACCATAAAAAAATGCCCACCCAAAAAATTGAGCAGGCATCAATAGTTTTAATACAATATTCAGTTTTTACTCATAAGCCACTTCCCGCTGGATGATAACGTTGAAGTTTAACGAGGGAAAGTCTTCTTGAAAACCATCACCATCGTCTATCATATCAGTATCTCTGGAAGATGCGTACCAG
Source organism: Microscillaceae bacterium (assembly GCA_003483885.1). Lineage (GTDB taxonomy): Bacteria > Bacteroidota > Bacteroidia > Cytophagales > Microscillaceae > Microscilla. The sequence continues at coordinate 2,281 of DMXI01000139.1, read as the reverse complement.
TTTACTGCTACAGGTACTTCACTTTTTTCTAACAGGGATAAAATCTCAAAAAATGTTCTTGAGGTTCCCGTGTTATAGTATCGCATTTTGATATCAAACTGTATAGGTAGCTTTGATTCTGCGATAAATTTTTCTAACCAGTCAAATATGGGTTCAAAAAATTGCTGCGGATATTCCATATTTGACTCTCCCTTGATTTCAAACTTTCCGGTTTGATTGAACGATACATAGGGAGTATAATTTCCTGGTGCTTGGAATAGATTTTTCATAGTGTGTGATACGTTTAGCAGGTAAAAAAAAAGAGGTCCTGCACAACAGAGCCTCTTTCCATTCCTAACCACAAAGCTTATTAAATATCTTTGTTTACTATTAATTCAAAACCAAGACCAAAAATAATTAGTGGATAAAAATATTTTTTAAGTATTTGATTATGAGTGAGTTAATTTTGGTTTTTGTGAGTTGTACTACAATTAACCTTTAAGTAGTTGCGGTTTTTTTTACGTTATATCGTAATGATTACGATTTGTCGCTACTTACTTTAAGCAGAGTTCTTACAAACCAAGCAATACCAAGGATTGGTTTATGCTATCAGGCTTTTCTGTGGCAAAGTAAATTTAAAAGTAGTACCTACCCCTTGAGTACTTTCTACCCATATTTTACCGTGATTTTTTTCGATAAACTCCTTACAAAGTAGCAAGCCTAAGCCAGTTCCTTTTTCCTGCGCAGTTCCTTCGGTACTATAAGTATGGTTGCTATCAAAAATATAAGGCATGACATTTTCGGGAATGCCTAAGCCATTGTCTTGAACTGCTATCTCAATATGCGAATGATTGTGACGCTGAGCAGATACCTGTATCTGTCCGTTTTGGTGGGTAAACTTGATGGCATTGGAGGTAAGGTTTCGGATGACGAGGGCGATCATTTGTTGATCTGCAAAAATAGTAGTACCCTGGTGCACGTGGTTATGCAACTGGATCGATTTGTTTTGAGTAACATCCAGCACATGAAGCGTGTCGGTTACTAATGCACACAAATCGATGGGGCAAGGATTAAAAGTTACTTTTTCCATTTGCATCATTGCCCATTGCAGAATGTTTTCCATTAAATACCGGGTAGCTTGCATCTTACTGCGCAATTCTATTGCTAGCTTTTGTAATTCTTCGGGAGTCAATACCTCTGCCTCAAACAAAGATAAGGTGCCCTGTAGGGTGTTCAAGGGCGATTTAAGGTCATGCGATATAATGGACAGCAACTTGTCTTTAAACTGGTTTAAATGATGTAATTCTTCTTGTTGGTTTTTAATTTGTTCATTGATCGTAAGAATTTCCTCGTTTTTCTGGCGGATTTCCTGGTTCTTATGTACCAGCTCTTCTTTTTGGGTGTTTAACAACTTATTTTCTTGGTGGCGATTGATATTAACGATGACATAGGCGCGAATTACAAAAAAACTTAAAATGCCTATAGAGCCAATATTGAGGGTAAAAAAGAATTTTTGAGTGCCCTCATCACTCAATACTGGTGGGATGTTTACCATCACGTGGTGGTCAACAATTGCTGAAATGACTAATAAAACTATGAATAAGATGATCCAGTAGGTAGCGTGTTGTATTTGGGTAAAAGATAGCAAACTAAACAAAGCCAACAGCGACCAAAGCATGACAGCTCCTGTAGCCGTAAAACCTCCCAGCATCCACTGATACATAAAAGGTAGCACCATTCCGGCAAATACCTGAATAAAACGTACTATTCGGAAGTTACGTGTGGCGTACAAGTAGTACATATTCGCCACGGTAACTAAGATAAAAGCACTCGGAAATACAGCCACCCAGTAGAGTTGATAGGCAATACTCAAGGTAGCCCATACCAATGATCCTACAAAAGTAACCCCTACATACAAAAGAAAGGTGTATTTGAAACTTCTGGGAAATCCTGGTAGAAAATCGTCTTCTTTAAACTTATCTACAAATTGTTGGAATAGCATGTAAAATATCAGAGCAAATAAATTGGGTGCTGCTTATTACAAAAATACAAATGATTTTATGAATCTTGAAAAACAAAATGGCGCAACTTAGCAGCAAGTAAGGTTTTTAGTCAAACTGAAAGCCAATGACTACTACATCATCTGTTTGCTCCCGGGTTGCTTTCCACTGATAAAACTCATCCTGCAACAATTGTTTTTGCTCGGCAACTGGGCGATTGCTCAAGGCTAATAAAAACTCACGAAATCTCCGACGCATATATTTTCGGTTTTGTGGCCCTCCAAACTGGTCTTGAAAACCAT
>DMXI01000103.1 GCA_003483885.1 Microscillaceae bacterium | reverse complement strand
TTTTTTGCTTCGTTTTTTTGGCTATAGAAAAAAATGAAGGGCTGTTGAGGCTGTAAGTACCTGATTTTTAAGCCTATACTTCACTGATTAAGGAGTGTCAATTCAAAAAACTAAGAGTAATTATAAATCTTTAAGTTGACGCTAATGCGACTCGTCAGGATTTATAAGCAAAGACAAGCGGCGAATATACACTCGCTTGGCTCTGCCGAGCGAGCAATATTAGGAGGCTTCCAGCCGTAAATTTATACGGATTAAGGGTATAGACTAGTATCAAACTCAGGCACGAAACAGTAAAGGGCTTGAGTATATCAAGGTAGGATAAACAAAAACGCCCGATAAAAGTCTTCACTCTTATTGGGCGTTTGTTATATATAATTGCTTTAGAAAGCAATCTTAACTTTGTTTCTTGGCCTCTGACTCAATCGTCTCGATTTTGCCGTCTTCATACTTAGAAGGACATTTCATCAAGATTTTGCTGGCCACAAACTCTTTTCCTCTGGCCTTACCTACTACTACTACCTGCTCGGCACGATCCAAATCGGTAGGCTTGGGGCTATGATAAGTCACCTTCACCGCTTTTCCCTTGTTGTCTACCATTACAAATCTAAACAAGTTGGGGTCTACCTGAGGGTTGTATTCCATCCCAGTAATTTTTCCCTGGGCATTTTTTTGTAGTTTACCTACTACGTGTACACTTTGATTATTACCATTTTGAGCTTTGGCAAATGCCTCGTCAAAAGCAACATATTGACTGGCATCCCCCGCCGCAGCTATAATCATTGATATAGCGATAGCAATTACTACAATACCTATTATATGAGTTGTTTTCATTCTCTGAGCTCAATTAATTATATATTAATAAAAGACAGTAAATCTATCCTTGTACTTCTTGTTCTATTTTTTTGATTTTGCGATCCAAGCTAATCAAGTATATGAATATTCCGGTGAGTACAATTCCCAGTACTACCACTACCACATATATTTTACCGCTCGCCCGCAAGGCATCGGCCATAGGGGCATCAAAAGGTTTTTTCGCCTTAGCGACATCTCCCCCCTGAGCATACAAGTTTATGAACGAAAGGGATATAAAAGCAATGACAAATGTTAGTTTTTTAAATATTTTTCTCATTGTAACTTATGATTTTACTAATTCCTGCTCGTACTCTTTGTCTATAAATCGTTGATGGGCCTTGATCAAGCGCACTCGCAATGTTACGATCCACCAGCCTAACAGTGTCCAGCCAATCACCGCCGGATAAAATACCGAACGCATTTGAGCATTGATATTATTATATATGTCAAAACTGTTTTCGGCACTCCCTGGATGCAATGACGCTACCATACGAGGCAAAATATACAAGAGTGGAATAAGCGCTGAGAAAGCAAAAATGTTGTAAACAGCCGATATTCTTGCTCTTTGTTGGTCGTCGGTCAACGAACCTCTCAATACAAAATACGCCAGGTAAATAAGTAAACCTATTACCGTCATATTTTGCTTAGGATCGCCACTCCAGTAGCCTCCATCGGCCATGTACCAGGTAAATCTTGCCCACATCATTCCGGTGAGTAACCCCATGATGCCAAAGACAATTCCCATCTTGGCTGCTTCGGAGGCATAATAGTCATATATTGGTTTATTATGTCTTAGATAACGTAATGCATTGTATACAGAAACCCCAAAAATAATAATCATTGAAAACCACATGGTTACATGAAAGTATAGGTTCCTGATCGTTTCATTAAAAATTTCTCGCCGAGGCACGTCAAATAGAAAACCTGCAATGAGGGTGTAAAACAACAACACAATGCAGAGAATTTTCCACCAGGCTAATTTTTTCATATTTTATATTTTTAATAGCCACAATATTTCGACAAAGTTAAGTATAAAAATTTTCTTACTAACAAAAAGTTGAAGGTTGTGTTTGGATTCCGGGCATATTTCTATCCCATTCCTGAGCCACCTCATAAAAAACAGGCTTTCGATAAATATCGACAATTTGAAAACAAGTGTATCTAAATAACACTAAAATATTCTCATTTGAATTAAAAAACATTATCAAAGCAAGCGTTTTCAAGTTTACCTTCCGAAAAATACCCACTAGTGGGTATTGTCTCCCCTTGTGCCTTCTGGTAATTTTGTAATATCAATAAAGGAATACCGGGTGCTTAGGCACACATGATATATAAACATTACAAATACTCTCAATTACTTGGTTAAAATGAAAAATGATATCGCATATGAGATGCTAAAGAAAAATCCTCATCAACTGATATGCACGCCAGAACTTCAACAAAGCATCTTAAAAATTGTAAGGAAGTTCAAACAAAAAGGAGGATTTAGCCGTGATAGCGAGGCTGACATTACCCAGGAGATTACTACTCAAATCCTGGAACGAAGAATAGCTTATCTCCAGAAGAACTACGATCCAAAATACGGGAACTTAAAGCAGTATTTTGAAAAGATGGTTTACAACATTACTATAGAGTTAGTCAACGCCTCTAACCGTCGGCAAAAGATGCATCAAACTATGGACTTTGACAAGGCTCCTCAAATTGTGACCTATAATGATGCAAAGCAAGAGCTCATTTTAGATGAATTACAGAGGCTTCAAAAGTTTTTTGTGAAGTTTCATCGCCAAAAACCCAAATTAATGTTGTTGCTGAAGCTATATAGCAGAACCATTATAGAATCAAGTGATATTTTGGATTTTAAGCCCACCGCTACTGCTGAAGAGATTCAAAAGATTTTGAACACATTTGGACAAAACTATGCTATCTATGACGACAACTACTTGTACAATCAAATCAATGAGTTGATCAATGACGTAGAAGGTAAGAAAAATTCCGCAGATGCTTTACGCAAATGGCTCAGCAACCGTTTAACCGATCTTGGCGTTTGGATGAATCGTCAATCGACGCTAAAATATGATAAGGAAGCCCTACGCAATCTCATCCAGTTATTTTTCACAAAAAACTGGATGATTGTATGAACTTTTGTACTAAATCTTTGAGCCTTTGCAAACAAATATTGGAGAGCCCTCGGCCAAAAAGGCAGAAGCTGGTGGTGCTTCCATATATGTTTTGAACTGCTCACCATATAGGCGCGCAAAATCACACTGCACATCTACTTGGTTAACTTGATACACTTCCCAGGCGGGATGTCCTACCTCATATTCTATTGTCTGGTTTTTATGGCCAGCAGCATACCCCCAATAATGTTCTGCAATAAACTCTTCTTGCGAACCTGCCACTAGAGGCTGGCTGGTTGGGTTGGCTTGTACCTGTAAAGATTGCCACTCTCCGGCAAACTTCCATTCATATACTGTTCTAAGCTGATCTTTGGCATGCACAATCTCGTGGCGCATAGGCAAAGACACATAGTTTTCGTTAAAACGCCAATTGGCAATATTTGCAATCATCCACTTGGGCACAATTTCTTTGATAAAGACCACTCCCCTACGCCATTCGTTTTGGTACTTATGCCGCACATAAAACCGAAGGTTCACCTCCTCAAAGTTTACATGAAAGGGGAATTTAATGCCTAAAACTTTAGTATTCAGAAACATAAAGCCTACCAGGCTTACATAGGTCTTACCATTCCAATAATCAATCTCAGTTTTTTGGGGAACAAAGGCTTGCAATTCTTTGGGGTCAATTTCATAATTAACCATCACTAATTTACGCCATTCGGCAGTCAGGAATTTAGGACGGGGCTTACGAATGGTTTCCATACAATGTATAATCAGAAAAGGGGGTGATAAGGTTACGAAGCAACGGTAACACCATTGCGCAAATCTCTGAATTGTTGATTGGGTAGCAACCCTCGACTATCTTCGGATAACTCGGGCTTAATACGATGCACAAAATACATATCTACTTCTCCTTTGCCTTTAGCCGACACTTTACCACGGTGCTCACACTCAAAAAAGTCTTTAATCAAAGAATAAGTCTTACCAGAAATGTTGACTTTGCCTACTTCTCCACTAGATTCCATTCTACTGGCGGTGTTCACCGTATCTCCCCAGACATCGTAAGCAAACTTTTTCTTTCCTATTACCCCAGCAATCAACTTCCCGGTGTTGATCCCTAAACGCAGTTCCCAGTAAGGCTCACCTGCTGCTGCTTTAGTGGTTTTGAGATCATTCATAAAATACTGCATTTCTAATCCAGCCAATACCACATCTAATGGATTGGTATGATTAGCCGTAGGGATCCCTCCTGCGGCCATATAGGCATCTCCTATAGTCTTGATTTTTTCGATATTGTATTTCTCAATAATCTCATCAAATTTTAAGAAACAGCTCTCTAGTTCACGTACTAACTCAACTGGGGAAATTTTTTCAGCAATGCTTGTAAATCCTTTAAAATCAGTAAATAATACCGAAACTTTGTCATACTGTTTAATGGAAGCCTTGCCTTTTTCTTTGAGCTCGTCGGCAACTTGTGAAGGTAAAATATTGAGAAGTAAGGTCTCGGATCGCTCTTTTTCTTTGACAATTTCGGCCTGTTGACGGCTAATAATTTGATTTACCCGTTTTTGACGACGATAGCTGTAAAACAACACCCCAATAATGACAAATACCAAGGCAAATCCTACAATAAAGGCATTTGTTAATAACTTGGAACGGTCCAACTCTGCATTTTGCTCGGCAAGTTTTAGCCTGCCAGCTGCCAACTCTTTTTCTTTTTTACTTTGGGTTACCCTGTTTTGTAGGGCTTGATAAGCTTTTTCACGTTCAGCTTGCTCAGTCTTGCGTCTTTGGTCCAGTAGGGCTAAAGAATCTTTTTCACCTTGGATTTTTTTAACTTGTAATTCATTTTCCAGGGCTTGTTGCTGTTGCAATAATAGCTTTTGCCTCAGTTGTTGGTTTTGGATATTTTTTCTCGATATCTCCAGGTTTGCCTCCTTTACTTCTGAAGAATACTCTCCAAATTTTTCAAACAATACCTTATAAATATCTGAAGCTTTTTGATAATTTTTCTTTTCAGAGTAGTAAATATCTGCCAAGTCTCGATACACGGTAATCACTCCACCATCCAAAAATGTCAGCATCTTTCTCTGACTCATGCGATTGCTTTTATAGAGGGCATCGTATATATCAAAAGCTTCTCGGAAAGAACTGGCGGCTTTTTCGTAGCCAGAGGTAGGATCGTCTTGGTCGTCGGCCAAAAACGCTTGGGCATAGCCAATATTAGCGTAAGAATCGGCAATACCTTCTCGAAACTTAATTCTGATAGCAGTAGTCAGGGCTTGGTTGGCGTAGTTGATTGCAGCCTTCGTGTTTTTGGCTTTGAGTGTTTTACTCAGGGCATTTAAAGTGTTGACTTGCTGGCGGGTATTTGGGTTGGAATTTAACAATCGCTTGAGGCTATCAATATTTTGCCCCCAACCAAAACCCACACAACCAAAACAACATAATATGATGGCAACTAACCTACGCATTTGTTTGAATCTCAACTTTTTATAAAAAAACCAAAAACTCTGACGATTTTAAAAGTACTGTTTTTTGTACGTTCATACAAATTGTGTAACAAATGTTTTGCCCAACCCTGACTATTTAAAAATAAATGTTTGATTAACTGGAGTGATCTGCCACAATTACCCAAACTCCTTTGATTTTTCGCCACAATAAAGAAAAATGTCCGTTTGGGGTATCGTCTTTACGGGTAAGGTGCCATTTACCAATTACAAAAGCAGCATCAGGAGAAATTTTTTCCATAGAAATAATCTTGAACCTGAGTATACCCATTTTTTCTTTGTTGGGATAGCTTTTTTGATAGCCCTCCAGGGTAGCTTGCCAACCATATCGTACGCCTCGACTCCCAATAAACTTAAGCTTTTCTGACTTCCAATACGACTGCATAAAAGCTACTAAGTCGCCTTTGTTCCAAGCCTTGGTCTGAGCATCTAAAATGCCACGAATCTTCGCCAAATCAGGGTCATTATTTTGAGCATTGAGTGTGTGGGTAAAAAATACTGTTCCCAGAAAAATAAGAAGTAAATGTTTGTACATAGTCATTTAGGTTTAAAAGTTACCGAATGTATTAAGCTTTACCTTAACACTGGTGGTTCTTTATTTTCTTTGTCTTCAAATATCTTAATATATTTCAATCCTTTTTTAATATAATTTGGGTCATAGGTCCGCGAACGACCACTGGCAGGCAGAGGTTTTCCTGTATTGTGAATATGAAACGCGTTTGCATAATCTCCTTTCTTAAGATAATTGCCATAAGTATTTTTAACCCATTGCATACTATAATACAAGGCAAACTCTTCTTTGAAGCGACTCACTGGAATTTTCATTGCCAGCGATTGGTATCCCATAATCTGCAAAGGTCCCCAAGATGTAGCCAAATCTTTCAATTGACCGTTAGAAAACTTGCGTAATGTCTTTTTGGTAATGCTCCCATAGCGTTTTCTTTTGCCTTTTTTTACCCGGTATAAGCGCTTATACACGTGGCGTTCATAGCGACTTTTGGGAGGACGCTCACCCGAACATTCCAATACGATCAATGCCTTGAAATAAGCCGAAGGTAGCCCCATTTCCTGCGCAAATTTATCTACTTGTACACCATAGTTTTGGGTAGTAAGTTCTACTGAAGATTTGTGCAGCTTCACAGGACCGCTTTGTTGCCTTATCCAGAAAATAAAAGCAATGAATATTCCAAAAAGTAGTATCCAAAGGAGTGACCTCATAGGTTCAATTTAGTCATTTTAATTTGTAAAAATCAACGCTTTGTCTCATCCCCTCGGCTTATCTTTCCAGCATCATAAATAATGTATCTTTTTTTTGCACCTGATAAAGCCTAAGCTTGGTTTTAGACAATGGTGTGATCGTAAACTCAACCTTGGCTCCCTGGCTACTATTCAATAGCAATTGCTTATTCTTTATCTCCCAGGTGCCTTCATCTTTGGTTTTGATAAATCGCATGGTATAGGAGCCATTTTGCTTAAAACGCACAAATGATTTCTTCATTTTTTTTTGATAAGCTTCTTTTTCAGCCTTTGGAAAACGCTCAATTTCTCGCAAAAAAGAGGTATATCCAAACCAGGTAATGTCCCACTTATAAGTAAGATCCACCGGATCAATGGTTTTCTCTGGACTAAATCCTCTGACAAATATTACCAGAAAAGCCACTATAAATGTTTTCATGTGAGTTGTTCTCTTTTGGTTGTCTAGTCTCGTTCGTTTGGTTTTAGGCCATACTACAAGACATTTTTCGTTTGTGAAGGCACAAGCGAAGGCGGCCGCGCCGTTGGCCGTGTCCTCACGGCCAACTTTAGCCAAAATGTCTAGTAGTATGGTTTCAGGCTAAAAGCTACTGTTTTTACTCGCCTGCTATGGGTGCCATCTTGCATTTGCGCATCCAATATCATTTCCTGTGCTTTGGGCTGCTCAAAAACTTCGGGCATCGTGCGAATTTGACCAGCGGGTACTCCTTCCCGGTGAAAATCTTGCATTAAATCCTCCATCAGGTGCACTTGAATCGCGGGACTCAATACTTCTTTGAGAAAAGTACGGTTTTGTACTCGGGCTTGATTTTGACTAAAGCGATCATCGTTGGCCACCTCAGGGATGCCCAAACAATGACATAGCGCTATAAACTGCTTTTCGGTACCTACTGCCAAAATCACTGGCTTTTCATCTTTTGTATAAAAAATATCCCCATAAGGAGCAATGTTTGGGTGCTGAGTCCCCATACGCTGAGGAATATGCTCACCCATCAACCAATTCGTAGCTTGATTAGCCAAAGAAGCCAATGCAGCCTCCAGCAATGACACCGATACATAACTCCCTTTACCGGTTTGGGTACGCTGATACAATGCCAATAAAATGGCTTCTTTGAGTTGGTGAGCGGCCAAAATATCTATCAATGCTACGGGCATTTTTACCGGATCGCGATCTGGCTCTCCTGTCATAAACAAAAACCCTGCTTCAGCTTGTAGTACTACATCAAACGCCGTGCGATGACTTGTTTCGCCAAAAGCACTCAAATAGGCATAAATCAACCGTGGATTTAATTGTTGCAAAGTAGGTGCATCCATCCCTAGTTTTTCTGCCGCACCAGCTTTATAGTTGGTAATCACCACATCGGCCGACTGAATCAATTGCTGGACAATTTGTTGATCTGCGGCTTCTCTCAAATTCAGTAATTGTTCTTTTTTGCCCCAGTTTACACTGCAATAATAGGCCGAATAGGCGCTATTTTGGTCTTCTCCTGGCAACTTCCAGCGGCGCGTTACATCGCCTTGGGTAGTTTTGTTCTCGATTTTAATTACTTCGGCCCCAAGCTCGGCAAAAAACATCCCTACCGCAGGCCCTGCCAACACACTGGCTAACTCTACTACTTTTAAGTCCTTGAAAATAGTGTTTTGCATACTTTTTTAAGTGAAAAGCTAAATTAAGTGAAAAATGTAAAACGTAAAATG
>DMXI01000105.1 GCA_003483885.1 Microscillaceae bacterium | reverse complement strand
ACTCCATGCCCAGTACAATCTACTGCTGCTATCACTACTTTTTCTCCTTCAAACTCTTTGAAGATTAATTGCTCGCCATCAAAGGTGAGTCTTTTTTCATATACAGGTTTCGACTCGGTCTTGCCAAACCAATAAAAATCGCCGCTTACCGTATCTCGTGGTTCGTAAAACACAAAGCTTTCGGGCAAATGCTCTCTGATTTCGTGCATTTCGGGCAAAATGGCTCTCTGAATACGGCGTGCGTAGTTGATGCTATCGGTTAAATCTTTGTTGATGGCCGCAATTTCCTGGTTTTTATCTTCTACCTCGGCATATATTCGAGCATTATCTATGGCAATTGTAATATACACTACCAAACTTTTCAGTAAGTTGAATTGATAGTCAGAATAGGCTTGTTTCTGGGTACTATGCACCGCAATTACTCCCAAAACCCTTCTCTTGATCACCAATGGAATGTACATAACCGATTGGATGTGGGCTTGTTCTAAACTTGGAGGCACCCCCTTCCCTATCTTGGTGGCATACTCTGCTTGATAATCGTTCATGAGAAAGGATTCCTGTCGGATAATGCTCCAAATACCAGGGATATGTTCTTCAGTAATCTTATGAATGTGACTGGGCACCTTCTCTCCGTTTTTACGAATGCCTTCAATTTTTAAACATTGCTGTGATGACTCATACAGCCCTAACAAAAGCGCATCAAACTGCATAAATTTTAAAACTACCTGATGAATGATGTCAAAAATATTGTTGAGGGAAAGGGTCGAATTTAATTGAAAACCAGCTTCACTCAAAAGCTTAATGCTGGCATAAGATTCTTGCAAATCGATGTTTTTTTGCTGAATTACACGCTCATTCACCAAATGGTCATTGGTAAAGGTAGATACTACCAGAAACATAAGTACAAACAAGGTAGAGAGATTGAGGTAGTAAAACTTTGCGAAGATGGGGTACGCAATGAGCGGTTCAGTATAAAAGAAGATCGTTTGAGCCACAATGAAAAATACCACGCTCAACAAGAATAACCAATAGGTTTGTTTACGTGGCACATAAAATAACACTGGGGCAATGGCTGTCACCAAAAAATAGTATTCTATGGCAATTTGGTTTCCAAAAATCCAGCATAGGATCAATAACAAAAAATTAGAAAAGACAATAAATGTAAGGTGAGAGACTTTGCTTTTTTTGTAATAATTCTGAATCAGTGGAATGAGATAAATGACACAGAAAGAAAATGACATGGTAATCAATATCCAATCCTGCATCCAGAGATTCATAAAAAAATAAATAAGAAAAGAACAGGTAATATAAAGCGAAAAAAGGTTGGTGAGGCGTACTTGTCGTTTTTCATAAAACGAAAATCCTTTTTCAATACCAACGTTGATGAGCCGTTTCCAAAAAACCAAGAGATTCATAGTCGTAGTAGTTTTACTAACCTAAGTTATCAAACCATTTTACAAAAAAGCAATTTTGTTTAACAATTAAACAATAATACATAGAAAAAAGTTAAACAAAATTATTTTTTAATCCTCGGATATAATGAATTTATAAATTCAATAGACATCTTTTCCCATTTCACCTTCTTTTGATCTTGCATCCGATAAGCCCTCCATCTCTTGTTGGCTTATCGTCATTATTTACTTTTGATTTAATTATTGGTATGAACAAAATTCTCTTTTTAGCACTGGCCTTGGTTGTTGCAAGCTGTCACAAAAAAACCAAACAAACTAAAGCGCATACTCCTGTAAGCATTGAATCTATCATAGAAAAAAATGCCAACTTATTGCTCCAGGATAAGCGATTTCACTCGCTATCGATAGGCATATACAAAAATGGGAAAAAGGTGATCCGGCATTTTGGAGAACTAAAAATTGGAGAAGGCATCCCACCCAATGACAGCACTATTTATGAACTGGCTTCAGTTACGAAAACATTTTTGGGCACTTTGGCTGCTAAAGCTGTACTGGAACAAAAAATTAAATTGCAGGATGATATCCGAAAATATTTACCTCAACCTTATCCAAACCTGGCATTTGAGCAATCACCGATTACTATCCAGCATTTGCTCACCCATACCAGTGGGTTTCCAAACTTCCCGCCCGACGGTGACAGCAAAGCAGGTTTTTGGGAAGGGTTGAAACAACTCAACATCAAGGACAAACCAGGGTCTCGCTATAGGTACTCGAATACAGCGCCCGAAGTAATGGCTTATATCTTAGAAAAGGTGTATCAGAAACCCTATGAGACACTGCTTCAGGAATATATACTAAATCCTTTACAAATGAAACAAACAAGTTTTGTGTTAGATCAGCAAGCCAAAAAACGCCTGGTAAAAGGGTATAATGGGGACAATCAATTGATGCCTAATTTTGAACGCAAACTTTGGGGAGGCATGGGAGGGCTACACGCCACTGTGGGCGATATGCTAAAATACGCAAAATACCATCTCAATGAGTCAAACCAAGTAGTTAAGACATCTCATCAGGCTTTTTTTGAGACACCTTATGATTTTGAAATAGGCTATTATTGGAATATTTTAAAAAATGCTGAAACTACTGTATACCGTCATCACGGAGGGATTTTTGGCATGCAAAACTGGTTTATGCTTTATCCCAAACACCAGTTGGGGATTAGTATATTTACCAATGTTAGTTTTGAGCGAACAGGAGAAGTTTTAGAGAAAGTAGCTGGAAAAATTTATGATCAGATTATTGAAATGCAATAGATGACTTAAAGTGGTAAAAATAGCAGGTAATAAGTGAGAAAAACCAGCTTCCCTACTTACTACCTGCACAAAGTATTGTTGGTTGATTCATTATCTGATAAGCTTTTTCCATAGTCCTTTGACCCTTTTGGGATCTCGTTTGGGCAACGACTTTACCTTCACTCCTTTTACATAGTAAAGATTTTTCAGACCAGCCTCATTGCCATCGTACTTGCCATCAGGCGTAATCAACAGCCAGGCCTCTTTGTCGGCAAAATAAGCATACAAGGTACCTAACTCTTTGCCACTCTTTACATCCCACAGCCAACTGACATTAAATGGGCTTCGTGTTAAAAACACTTTTTCGCCTTTCAAAAAACCACCCATTCGGCTTCCTTTATGAGTGTATGTTTTCACATCTTTTTTGGAAGCCAGTATTCTCAGGCGATATTCCCGTTTGCTAAACGGGTAACGGTATAAAATTCTGGAACGATCAGCACTAAACTCTAACCATCGAGGATCTACACTGTTAATCAACTGGGTATCCAGCAATTCTTTGCTGTCTTTATTCCATATTTTCAGTGTTGCCCTGCCACCTGTTCTGTCTGCTGTCAGGGCGAGCAAAGAAGCACCATTGGCCGAAAATACTGATTTAGTAATTGAAGGGGTATATACTGTGGCAAAACCTTTTCTTGTTTTTCGGGGAGCAAACATTCTAAATGTATGCAAAAGTTTGCCAGTATCTACCTGCCACAACTTTACAGTTTTATCTTCGCCACCAGTAAGTATTTGAGTCTGGTCGTTTGAGAACTCTACTGAAGTCACTTTCCTTTGATGTCCGGTAAAACTTTGTAATTTTTGGCCGCTCTTCACATCCCAAAGTTCGGTAGTCCCATTACTGTATCCAGTCAAAAATCTGTCACCGGCTGCTGAGAACTTGTACGACACCAAGGCTACTCTTCGTGGTAGTTTGAAAAACTGTAATTGTTTACCTGTACTAATTTCCCACAATGCCAGCGTGTTATAGTTTATTTTTGCAAAGATTTGACGACTATTTGCCGTAAAATCGACCTCATATATCTTACCCTCTGCTCGGAGGGTTTCCAAAGGCTTACCTGTTATCAAATCCACTACAACCATCTGATTATCATCTTTACGCATGACGTAGTATCTTCCATCAGGAGAAATCTTTCCCAATGGGTAATTATCAGCCTTAATCATCCGAAATAGATGCTCTTGCTTACCAGACGGAACATTCCATAGTTGTAGTTTCCAGCCACCGGTAACCACCAGCGAACCATCGGGCGATAAGGCCGAACAATTGACATCATTTTTGGATACTTTTATAGATTTGAGAAGCTCACCCGTTTGAGTATCACGAATATTGAGTTGTCCTCGCATTCCACCAAAAATCACTTTGGTACGATCGTTAGAAAATGACACCGAAGTTACAGATTTAATGTTCCCTGGAAAAGTATTGAGAAGTTTTTGGGTAGTGATATCCCATACCTCAATGGTTTCATCGAGATATCCCACAAAAAGTTTTTTGCCGTTGGGCGAAAAACCCAAGCCTCTTACCCACGAGTCGTGCCCTTTGAGTACATGTAGCTTGGCTTTGGTATTTACATTCCACAACTCTACATTTTTAACGGCTGTTGCTACCGTATTTTCATCGGGCGAAAGTGCTACGCTGGAAAGGTTCCAATAGCTTTTAAATGTCTTGATTAGTTTTCCGGTTTTAATGTTCCAAAAATTAAACACCCCGTCTCGATAGCCTGCGTAAAAAGTCTTGCCATCTTTTGAAAACCCTACCAGCTTGAGTGTATGCATATGCTTTAGATGATGTATAATTTTACCACTCAGTGTTTCTCGAAGCAGAATTTGGCCATTGGAACCTGTCAGAAGGTACTTTTCATCTTTCGAAAAAGCCAGGTGTTTGACATCATAGACATAGCCATCGTAAGTGTGTAAGAGCTTTCGGGTAGAAACATCCCATATTTTTGCTGTTCTATCAGAAGCTCCTGTAAGTATTTTTTTACCGTTAGGTGAAAAAATCACCGAACGCATCAACCCTGAATGATCTTGATTGATCACCAAGTTTTTGGACTGACCCAGTAACAGAGAAGAAGAAAATAAGGACAGTAAAAAACACAATTTTAATGTAGGTATTTTAAATAGAGACATAAAGTAACAGATTTGATACCCCGAAATTTTTTAGCCTATAAATATAAAGAGAGGTGTGGATTTGTCCCTAATTTCAGCTACTTTTTGCGTTTAGTCACAACATTAAAACACCAAAGTTATTTTTAAAATATGTTGCCAACTACTCCATATAATATCTGCTATAAAAATTAACCGGAATGAGTACAAGTTCAAAAACACCTTCTTACATAAAGAATAGTATAAACGTTTTTAACATAAAGAAATGGGGAAATTATCTCTTACACTGGTTTATCTCTTGTCAATCATCGTATTGATCAGTTCATGCAAAAAAAGTGACGATGACACTACGCCTACTACCGTCACTGGAATTACAGATGCTGATTGTCCCAATGACAATAGCACAAGCACTACCAACACTGGCTGTAGTACTGATCCAACAACAACTAGCCAATACAACGAAAGTGTTGCAGGGGATGTCAGAACGATTGTATCTAACACTTACCCAAATCATAAGTATAGCACCACAAGTACCTTAACACCTATAGATCGTACACTTACATTAGATGCTACGCCTGCAATAGCTACTAGCACTACATCAGTCTTGAATGATGGACGCCCCGCTCGTTATTTTGGAGTAGCGCTTAATGGAGTGTTAATTGCCCCAGCTCCTGCGGAGCCCTTTATTTTTACCAATACTCAAACGGGTGAATTTAACTGGGACTGGGTATTTGAACCCACAACGAACCAAGGGAGTGGTAGGAACATGGTGGCTTTAGATTGTGCCTCAGCTCACCAAGGCCCTCAAGGATATCATTACCACGGCAATATGTTTGAATATGCAGAATTATTATTGCCTGGAATAAGCGGTACTACTGTGCCTACACAAGTGGTGCAAGTTGGTTGGGCATCTGATGGTTTTCCTATCATATATCGTTATGGCCCTGATGCTTCTGGTAATTTAAAACTTCTAACTCCAAGCTATCGAATAAAGGAAGGCCTTAGACCAGGTGATGGAGTATCTGAACCCTGTGGCTCTTATAATGGTAAATACACCAACGATTATGAATATGTGGAAGGCTTAGGTGACTTGGACGCCTGTAATGGGATAGCAAGAAATATTACATTAACCACTGTAGATGGTACCAAAACTTTTAGCTATTTCTATGTAATCACAGATAATTTTCCCCAAATAGGTCGTTGCTTATCTGGTACACCTAGTAAAGATTTTGAGAATAGATAGTATTTTAGACCTGTCAGTTTGCAATTGGCAGGTTTTCGTTTTTCCCTGCTTATATCTCTCCCATCCCTAAATTAAGTTAGAGGAAAAATATTGAGTAAGATTACCTGCGGTGAGTTCACTATGCTCGGCTTTAGAAGGAAGTTGACGT
Source organism: Microscillaceae bacterium (assembly GCA_003483885.1). Classification (GTDB taxonomy): domain Bacteria; phylum Bacteroidota; class Bacteroidia; order Cytophagales; family Microscillaceae; genus Microscilla. The sequence goes on along the minus strand of DMXI01000105.1, from coordinate 89,863 downwards.
TTGATAATCTGAAAGTAGCCGAGAAAATTTGTGATCAGATTATTGAAATGCAATAGATGGCTTCCTGGCTTAAAATACTTTTTTGAGAGGGAGGGAAATTGAGTCCAGAAAAGGGTCATCAAGGGAAAATAACTGGTTGAAGGCTTTCTTAAACCTTATTCCAGCAGCCAACTTTGGGCTTCTTGTGGGGTAGTGAAATACCTCACATCCATCTTTGAACCTTCGTTGGGTTCCATCGCTTGTTCTATGGACATTTGCGAAAATATTTCTTCTGCAATCACAAAAGCCACCTTTCTTACACCAGCTTCACGATTCTTTTTGTTTACATGCTCATCGGTCCAGTCTTGTAACTCGATGTCAATTGTAAACTCAAAGTTGAGGGTGTTAACCAATTGCTTGGTTGCTTGGTGTTGTGCAATAAGGTTGACCAGTTTCTCTAAATTACTCTTGTACTCATCAGCAGTCATATAAACACTTTCTGAGATCCAAGTGTTTTGCATTATACCAGTATTTGAGTCAAAATCAATTTGCTGGTACTTACTTTGATAAAGATTCTCCATTTTTCAATTAATACTTATGCCTTGATTAAATTCAAACGTTGAAATTCAAAAACTTACTTTCGTAAGGATAATGAAAGTGATAATTCAGAATTTTTGGAATGCTGTATTGAAAATTTCGCCGTAGGTAGGGTCGCACTTTTGTTTTATGCTGCGGTAGGTTCAAAAACCTATCCAATTGATAATTACCCTCACAAATAAATCTGTAATGATTTAACTGTGCCAAGGTAATAATGACAAAACTATGAAAAATAAACAGAAAATCGACCTTTTGTTTCTTTGCTAATGGAAGTTTTTTAACCTGATCAAAACTGACTAATACTTGATTAATCAAAACTTGCCGCATCTCATCAATGGTATCAAAGCTATTGGCAAAATTTCGAATGCCTTGGCTACTATCTTTATGCAAGTCGTTGATATCATTAATAAATTGTACCAAGCCTCCCAACTCATAAATGGCCTCTGCTTCTTGTTTTGATAATTCGGGACCAATGATTGCGCGGCACAACAAGGTCGTAAAACCACATTTATCCTTCAATATCTTGATCAGTTTTGATTGGGGCAAATCAGGGTTAAACTGTTGGCGGCTCTCAAACTGAGCTTGCAGTGTTTTCCAGTAATAGTCCAACACCAATGATCGATGAGTGTCAGATAGATTTGCCTCAAACGCTCTAAAAAAATCCAGGTAAAGCTGCTCCAGGGGTTTTTGTCCTGCTTGTGCTGAAGGCTTGAGCAAAAACGCTTTGATGGAAGTTAAATCACTCACTGCCAGGTCATCTATCAAAATATCAGAAATACCACCTAATACACCAGAAAACGCAATACTGCACTTACTTTTTTCATCCAAGATAGTTTGATGCAAATCGGCAAATTTTTGACTCATCCACACCGTTTCTACCATGTACCACTGCATTTTTTTAAGCATTCTTGAAGAAATACTATCCTGGTATATAGACAAATCTACGGTCGAATGTAGCAAGGCATTCATTTCTCGATGCAATTTTCCTTTTTCACGATTGGCCGATTGCATGTCTTTCATCAAAAACATCAAACGACGCATGTTTTTTACCCAACTCATGACGCTGTTTGCTTATTTGCCTTTCAAAAACTGAGGAAGCCAGGTAACCACTTCAGGGAAAATGACCACGGTAGCAATTAATAGCACTTGGATAATGATAAAGGGAATGACTCCTCGATAGATTTGACTGGTTTTGACTTCGGGCGGTGCCACTCCTTTTAAGTAAAACAGTGCAAAACCAAATGGTGGGGTAAGGAAAGAGGTTTGGAGATTCATCGCCATCAAAATACCTACCCAGAGCAAATCGAGCCCCATGGCCTTAAAAGTAACCACTACTACAGGGACAATGATGAAGATAATCTCGATGAAATCAATGAAAAAACCAGCAATGAACATGATCATCATGACCAATGCTAAGAAGGTGTATTTATTTAAATTGCTGGAGTTGATTAATTCAATGATGTAATCATCACCTTTTAACCCCCTGAAAATCAGTGAAAAAGCTGAGGCACCAATCAATATCAAAAACACCATGGTGGTGATATGGCTGGTAGAACGCATCACTTGGCGAAGTACTTTTAAGGACAATTTCTTTTGAAATAAGGTCAGCAAAGTGGCCCCTAAAGCACCTACTGCAGCAGCTTCGGTAGGCGTAGCAATCCCAGCAAATATAGACCCTAATACTGCCACAATTAATAAGAAAGGTAACACAAAAGCCGACAAAATTCGTTGCCACATTCCTTCAGTTTTAAAGGCCTTCAGCTCTTCTTTAGGCATCGCAGGTGCCATATCAGGTTTTATGATGGTTACCCCCAGGATGTATATAAAATACAACAAGACCAAGGCAAACCCAGGGATAAAAGCCCCAGTAAACAAATCTCCTACCGAGATATTCAACACACTGCCTAGTAATACCAACACGACACTTGGAGGAATAATTTGCCCCAAAGTACCTGAAGCCGCAATGGTACCTGCAGCTAATTCTACGCTGTATTTACGACGCATCATCGTGGGTAAGCTAATCAACCCCATGGTAATTACCGTGGCTCCTACAATTCCGGTGGAAGCAGCCAACAAAGCCCCTACTACTACCACTGAAATGGCCAAACCTCCCTTGAGACGGCCAAAAAGCAAAGCCATGGTTTCCAGTAGTCTTTCGGCAATGCCTGATTTCTCAAGCATAATCCCCATATACACAAACAAAGGCACCGCCATCAATACGGCATTGTTCATAATACCATAAATCCTCAAAGAAAGTAAATAGAAGAAGTTGAGATTGAAAATGGCTAAACCAAACAAAATAGAAAGGCCTCCCAGGGTAAACGCTACCGGAAAACCAGCCAATATGGCTACAAAAACCAACAAAAAGAGTTGTAAGAAGAGTGGCATTGGTAGCTGAATTCCTAAAAATAGCGATGCGCAAATCAATACGCCTACTAATAGAAAGAGTACTTTGATTACTCCAAAAATTCTACTACCACCAGTGGTAGTCTCTGGAGTGGGATGATGACTGGTAATATCGTCTTTGTCTTGCCAACGAGGTGTCAATTCGGCCAATGATTCGCCCATTACTTTTAAAATAGATTCAAAAAGCAAAGAAATGGCCTGTAGTAGTAAAAAGAAAAACCCCAAGGGAATGGCTCCCTTGATGATGTAACGAGCTGGCAAACCTCCGGGATTAGGAGAACCTTCCTGATAACCAAAAGAAACCAGGGTATATTTATAAGAGGCATAAATAATTACTGCACAAAAAGGGAGCAAAAAAACGAGGGTACCCAATAAATTGATCCAGGCTTGTTGTTGGGTACTCATCCGGTTGTAAAATACATCTACCCGCACGTGCTTGTCATGGCGCAAACTATAGCCCGCACAAAACAAAAATACCAAGGCAAAAAGATGCCACTCCAACTCTAAAAAAGCTACCGAAGTTTTTTTGAAAAAATAAGTTTGTGATACATCAAAACACACCAATAACACCAAGAAAGTGGTACACCAGGCTGTATTTTTTCCTATCCAGTTGTTGAGCTGGCTTATGCGTAAAATGTAGGTTTTAAGTAAGGTTTTCAATTCACCAGGGATTATTTTGTGGATCAATTGGACTATGAGCCCTCAAATATATAAAAATTGATGAAAGGTTTAGAGGATAAGAGTCCTGCTTGTTTTTTAAACATGACTAAATACTGATCAAACCCTTTACTCAAATATCACCTCACAATTTGGTTTCGTGTCTCTGTCTAGCAGTATATAACGTCCTCAAACTTCACTTACTCGAGGTCTCGATCCGCTTGTGAGACACAAGCGGAGGCGATGACGTTGTTTTTTAAAAGGTAAAATACTAAAATAGGAGGAGAAAATCCTTAACCTGACGGGTAATAGAACCGGCCTCTTTCCTTCAGTCTACAATAAACTTCATTGAATACTTGGCTAACTCCTATAGCACCTAACAAGTAAATACTTAGTAATCAGTTGATTTACTTAGAAAGTCACTTCACAGTTGGGTAACTGTGCCTGAATACGGGAGACTTCGGCAGAAGCTAATGGATTGCCCATCAAACTTAATCGCCTCAAATTCTTTAAATTACCCAAGTGCTCAGGCAATGACGTAAGTTGGTTATCATTTAGCTCTAGCCACTCCAGATTTACCAAATCGCCCAAACATTTGGGTAGTGATATGAGCTGATTTTGTTCCAGGTTCAGGTCTTCTAAATTCACTAAATTATCCCAATTTTTGGGTAAGTCACTCAGTTGATTATTGCTTAAAGTCAGACGCTTCAAATTCACTAAACTGCTCATACTTGCTGGTAGATGGGTCAATTGATTTCCTGCCACGTCTAACACTTCCAAGTTAGTCCAATTGCCCACGCTCTCAGGCAATGAAGTAAGTCTATTATAGTTTAACCATAGTTTTTCTAGCTTCCCTAGATTTCCTACTCTCTTGGGTAAAGAAAGTAACGCATTATGTTCCAGGGCCAAAGATTTTAAATTCATCAAACTACCAAAGCTTTCAGGCAACGAAATCAAAGCATTATTATCTAAATAGAGCGTTTTTAAATTCACCAAATCTCCCACGCTTTCGGGAAGAGAATGTAAGGTGTTACTACTTAAATACAGTGTTTTTAAGTTTACCAAGCTACCCAGGCTTTTGGGTAAGGTCACCAATTGATTTTTCTCAAGATTCAGTTCTTCCAAACGCTTCAGGTTACCTAAACTTTCGGGTAATGAAGTTAGCTCGTTGTTGTATAAGTATAAATCCCGCAGATGTATCAAATCGCCTATACTTTGAGGCAAAGTGCTTAGGTTATTATTCTTTAAAAACACCCCCTCTAATTGCTTGAGCACACCTATAGATTCAGGCAATACCCGAAGCCCAAAGTCACGGGTACTAAGCGTAGGTCGATTCAATTCAATAATCTCGGCTACGCCAAAGGAAGTTTCGTATTCACCCACAAGCGCCTTATACAAGTCCTTATAACCCTGTAAGAGAGATTCCACGTCTATTGCCTCTATATTTTTTGCGATCTCCAGCGCAAGCCGTACATTCTCTTCTTCAGAGGAGTAAAATAAACGCCAGAAATTGGCCAATATATCAGAAGTCGGAAGTGTCTTATCCATAAAATTGGAGGATCTTTGTTGTCAATGCTTTTGAGCAGTCAAGAGCGTCATAAAGTCCTGAAAACTTTCTATCGTAAATCGAGGCAAATGTTCTATTTCAGACAATTCAAGGCGGCGACTTATTTTGAAAAACCGTCTTTGGGTTAGTGACTCCTTCAAAGTTGCAGAGGTAAAATCAGTCAATTTTTGGTAGTTATCTTCCTCAAAATGATATTCCCAAGGAGTTGTGTGAACGTTGACGAACCAATCTTCCTTAATAAGTACTGATAGATTTTGGAGTATCGCTTCTTGATATTGCTCCCAGCTTTCCTCCGCCAGCATAAGTGTGCAACTTATTTCGTGCCCCCACCAAATCATCGTACGAAAAGCAAAAATATCGTCTTGAGCGTATTTTCGGGGGTAATCCAGCACCCAGTAAGGCAATTGGCGATACTGCTCTCCTTTCGATATTTTACCGTTTTGGGTATCGGTTCCCACTGGATAGGTAAAATCAGATTCATCTATTTGTTGCTTGATACTTTGACGGGCCTGCTCTAATAATTGCATCAATTGTTCATTGATTTGATGTTTGGTAAGCAAGAAATCAGTGTCTTTAAGATAATTGAGTTCTTTTTCGGAAAATCTTTGTGGCATACATTTGATGTTTATAAATCTACTGACCAGTGGTGGTGAGTTCAAACATAAAAAAAAGTGGCTGGAAATTCCAACCACTTTTCGTGAGAACTGTTTTTTTCATAATGATCATAGTGTGCGCATGCTGAGTTGTAAGATGTAACTTAAACCCATATCGTTTGATTACTTTCACCCATAGGACACCCCAAATCATAAAAGGTAGTAGAGATGAGGTATTTTTTTTTAAAAAAAGTTTTCAAAAATAAATAAATCACTGTCTAACAATGAGTTATACATTAATACTTCAAGTATTTTTTTTGAAAAAAAAACATTTCTAGTTATATTGGTTAGTAATTTCAATAAAATGTAATGAGGGCTTTTTGTATTCAATCAATCATACAACTGTACTGCTCGATCAGAAAAAAATTAAACCTTTTCGTTGGTTATCTTTTTTTCTTTCAAGTGAATCAAAGTACCAGGTATCGATATTCAAAAAAACACATATTACGATTACATGAAGCTATATAATCAGTTATTACTCATTATCACATTAGGGGTATTTTTGTCTGCTTGCGGCTCAAAATCCGATGAACAACCAGCACCTGCTCCTTTTACTTTTACCACACCTGATCATTTCGGTAATAGTTTTACCATTCCAGACGACAACCCAATGACTGAAGCGGGTATAGATTTAGGTAGACATCTATTTTTCGACAAGCGACTATCCAGAGGCAATCAGGTTTCTTGTGCTACTTGTCATCAACCATCCAAAGCTTTTACCGATGGCCTTGCCGTAAGTGTAGGAGTTGATGGAAGAACTACAACTCGTAGCGCTATGTCGTTGGTCAATCTACTTTGGGTCAATCGTTTTTTTTGGGATGGTAGAACCAATAGTCTTGAAGAACAAGCCCTACAGCCCATTCAAGACGAACGAGAAATGGATCTTACTTTGACCGAGTTGGTGGCCAAAATTGAAGCCATTCCAGTGTACAAAGAAAAGTTTAAAGCAGCTTTTGGTTCGGAAACCATTTCTCCTGATGGGGTAGCCAAGGCATTGGCTCAGTTTCAGCGAAGCCTCATATCGGCGGGTTCCCGTTACGACAAAATCGCCAGAGGTGAGGTACAACCTACGGAGCGAGAACGACGAGCCATTGATTTATTTTTTACGCATCCTGAGCCTTCAGCACCGATTCCTTTGCGAGGTGGTAATTGTGGAGATTGTCATGGGAGCAATCTTACTACCCTGAATACTTTTCATAACAATGGATTGGATTTGATACCAGATGATTTAGGGTTGGGAGCCATCACTGGAAAACGCACCGATGATGGTAAAATGCGGGCTCCTTCGCTCAGAAACATTGCCTTGACAGCTCCTTACATGCACGACGGCAGATTTAATACCTTAGAAGAGGTCTTGGATCATTACAATGAACACATCAAAGCAACCGCTAACCTTGATCCACTCATTACGGCTGCCAGCAATGAAATACAGGGCAAAAGCCTGGCACTTACAGTACAAGAAAAAGAAGATATTGTGTTTTTTCTTAAAATGCTCACTGACTCTACTTTTATTAATAATCCGGCCTTTCAAAACCCTTGGCCTGATCAATAACATCAGAAAAACTGATCTTAATTTTTTAAAACTCAGGACGAGTTTAGAATTTATAAACTAATAAAGAGAATATTATGGATAAAAAGATTGTCACTAAAAAAGGGATGATTTACTATGATGAAGCCCTCAACACTATTGTAGCTTTGTGGAATGATCGTTTTATGCTACAAGGTGAATACCGGGATACCATAGCCAAAGCATTAGACATGTTGGACGAAACCCAGGCTACGAGCTTTATTACAGATACTCGCAATACGAAGGTTTTGTCTCAAGACCAGCAAAAGTACCAAATAGAGGAACTGTTTCCCCGATTTATGAATTCCTCACTAAAGCGTGCGGCCTACATCATGCCCAAAGACATCTTTGTTCAGTCTGCTATCAACCGCTCATTGAGCGAGCTTACCAAATATATAGAAGTAAAACAGTTTGACGATTTGGAGAGTGCCAAAACCTGGATTAGAGAAGAAAATATTAAACTACACCAAGCTGAAAATAAAGATAACGACCAATAAAAATGATGGAATAAACCCGAAGTATATGCTAAATATCAATCAGAATTTTTTTCTATCGAAGGAACAGGCCGAAGAATTACTCAGCGGCAAAATTCTAGCAGTGATTACCGAATACACCATTTTCAAATTAGATTTACAAAGAGACCGTGTACTGTTTCGTTGCTTGCTCAACCAAAACACCTTCAGCATTTTTTTTGAAGCAATGCAGCAAGAAATGAAAACCAACACAGAAGATTTAAAACATTTCTTTTGGGATGCGCTCATTACCTACTGTGCTATTAGTTTGAAGGCCGAGCAAAAGCGATCTTATCCGATTGGGGAGTTTGAGGACTACGACGAGCTCCTGGACTGGTTTCTGGTTTGGAAAAACTGCTCTACTAAGGAAAGAATCGATTTTATTGAAAATGTATAAATGGTACAATCAAAAGTAGCCCTCTTCCGAAGGCTACTTTTTTTGGGTTTGCTTGTCAAGCAAACCAGAAGCTGTCTCAACTTCTCCTTTTAAATCTTTTCGGTGTTCATCACCAATGCTTCTCCTTTCAAGGTTTCTTTACCATCTTCTTTATTGACAATTTTGGTAGTAACTACCGCTCGATGTTTTTCTTTGTTTACCTCTGCCACCGTAAAAACTGCTTCGTAGGTTTTATCTACAAACATAGGGCGTCTAAATTCCATCGTTTGCTTCATGTAAATGGTCCCCTCTCCTGGAAACATCGTACCAAATACCTTAGAAAAAATACTCCCAGCCAGAAATCCGTGCATAATAGGCTGCGAAAAAGGCGTTTTTGCCGCATAATCAGCATCAAGGTGAATTGGGTTATTGTCCCCCGTAACTTCAGCAAATTTGGCTACATCTTCTTGAGTAAAAGAAAATGAGTGCCGGAATTCATCGTTTTGCTCGATCATAAGTTTTTAGTTTGAGATCAGATTAAATATTAGTAAAGTACAATAATATGGGTATTCAAACGAAAAATCAACCTTACATTGAATTAATACAATTCACCCTTGCAATAATAGAATCAAGTATTTCAAAGGATAATTAATCAAAGTTTTTTTAAATTATTTTTTTTGATATTATCCACATAATCTTACATTTGCTAAGCAAACTCACAAAACGCTATTACTATGGATAGTACAAAAAATTTCTTTGATGCCTGGGTAAATACTCAAACCCAACTAGTGGATAGTATTGTTGATACGTCCAAAAAAATCCAGGAATCATTTTCGCAAAAAGAGGGAAATGCGGCACAAGCCAATGAAGTGTATAACAACTGGTTCAGTCAACAAAAGGAAGCAATGGACCATATGCTTTCTGAGATCAGAAACCGAGTTGGAGATATCACTCCTGAATTTATGCAAGAATGGGTCACCACTCAACAAAAGTTTACTGAAAACTGGATGAATATCGTGAAGGAAACTTCTGAAAATTACACCAGTGGCAATTCTGCTGACAAATACATGGGCAACATCAAAAAAGTGTATGAGCAGTGGAACAACATCTATGGTCAGCTTACCACCCAATTGGGTAAACCTTTCTCTCAGGCCAGTTACGTGCCTGGTGACTTCACAAAAGATACTTTCGGAGGTTTTATTGATAGCACTCGTGCTTACATTAAGATGTTCGAGATTTGGCAGCCTATCTACAAAATGATGCAGAGCAACACAATGGGTCTTGACTCATTGAACAAGATCATTGACATGGGTAAATACCAGTCAGTGTTTGATTCTGTATTCCAATTTATGAACCCTACCAAGTCAAATATGATTGTAGAGCAGGGTCAAAAAATTGCTGAAATGATCAGCGATATGACCAAGGGAATGTTCAACGATCCTATGCAGCAGATTTCTAAAATGATGCCTCAGGGGCTAATGGACAAGAACTTTGATGTATTGGCTGACTTAAATTATAGATTTACCGATCAGTTTTACAAGTTTACTGATCCCTATTTCATGATGATTCCGGCCAGTCGTGAAAAAGAAGTGTTAGGCTTGATGATGAAAGTTCACGAAAAATACGTGAAGTACTACATCAAAGCTTCTGAAATGCAAAACATTGTATACGTTACCGGACAAAAAGCCATAGAGAAAGTAGTGAAAGATTTGATGCAACGTGTGTCTGAAACTACTGAGCCTGTTACTTATGATGAGTTTTATGGACAATGGGTAGATACGTTGGAAGAAGATATGATTGGCTTATTTTCCAGTGATGCTTTCTCAAAAATCCAAGGCGATTTACTTCAAATTGGTTTGCAAATCAAAACCGATTTAGACAAACAAATGGAACATTACTTGGCTCCTTTACCAGTAGTTCCACGTTCTGAGGTAGATGAGATGAACGCTACTATCAAAGAGCTAAAGGACCGTGTACAACGCTTAGAAAAAGCTTTAACTACTCAGGCCGCACCCAAAGCTGAGCCTAAAAAGAAAACCACTACTCGTAAAACGACCACGAAAAAGGCTGCCAGCGGAGCCAGTACTACCAAGTAGTAAAAGTGTCCAAAGTAGTAGTAAAATTTAGCAAAGGGGATTGTAAAAAATCCCCTTTTTTTAATGAAATAGTTATATATTATCTTCTCGAATTAGTCATCACAATTTTAATCAAACACGACAATGGAAAATCACGCAGGAGACTTATTCCAAAAAATAAATGAAACTACCAACAAACTTGTCAAAGGATATGAAGTATTTAATTCACTGGATGCCGTAGAGATTGGTACCACTCCCAAAGAATTGGTTTGGTCAAAAGATAAAGTAAAACTATATCATTATTTACGTGAAGATAAACCCACCTGTAAAACTCCTCTCGTCATTTCTTATGCCTTGATCAATCGCTTTTATATGATGGATCTCCAACCAGACCGAAGCTTGATCCGAAAATTACTTTCTCTGGGCATCGATATTTATGTAATTGACACTGGTTACCCTACTCGCAACGATCGATACCTTACTATGGATGATTATATCAATGTGTACATTGATGGAGCCATTGATCACGTACGAGAAGCGCACAAAATAGACAAAGTTACTTTATTGGGCGTTTGTCAGGGAGGAACATTTTCTACCATTTATAGCTCAATTCACCCCGAAAAAATCAAAAACCTCATTACCATGGTTACTCCTATTGATTTTTCTACGGATGATGGCTTATTATTCAGATGGTCGCGTGATATGGATGTAGATGCCATCGTAGAAGGTTTTGGGGGCTTGGTTCCTGGCGAATTTTTAGATATGGGATTCCAACAGTTGAAGCCGATGCTGAAAGTACGCAAGCAAAAGAATTTGATGGACATGCTGGATGACGAAAAAAAGGTGCTGAACTTTTTACGTATGGAAAAATGGATCAATGATCAGCCCCACCAGGCAGGTGAAACCTATCGTCAATTTATCAAAGATTTATATCAACAAAACAAACTTATCAAAGGTGAGCTACAAGTAGGAGAGCACAAGATTGACCTTAAAAAATTGACCATGCCACTGCTCAATATCTATGCAGCAGCCGACCACTTGGTTCCTCCTAGTTCTACCATTCCGTTGAACGATTATGTAGGCTCTAAGGACAAAAAATTGTACGAATTCCCTGGAGGGCATATTGGAGTATTTACTGGACGTCGTTCACAAAAAGAGCTAAGTCCTACCATTGCAGAATGGTTAAAAGAAAGAGATTAGTAATTCGTAAAAAATAAAGTTTCGTTTTGACTTCAAGTTCAGGGTTCGTTTTTTGTCCACAGTCGACGGTCCACAGCCCACAGACGAAGGTTTTAAGTAAGATTCTTATATTTCCAACTTGTTGAAATCGAAGGGTTATTTTTTCAACCTTACTCAGATAGAAAATACCCGAAAAATCGGTATATATTCTAATATTTATTCTGTCAGTTTGGTTTACAAAACTAAATTGGCAGAATATTTTTTTTAACTAGAAGTCATCTCGTCTTCCTAGATTAAAGCTGAAACCTTGCATGGATGTACTAGAAATTGTCTTATTAATCATTGCCTACACCGCAGTTATACCTGCTCTATTCCTAGAAATCATTTGTTATAAAAGAAACCTCGAGGCAATTGAAACCATTCATTTCACAGGTTCTCTGCTTATTCTGATTTTAAGTATTACGCTTACTTATTTTTTTACAACAGCTACTTCACCAGATTTAACCTCTATTTTCTTATATGAGAGCATGGCTCTTGTAGCACTTACCACTCCTTTGAATGTTTTTGAAGAAAGAAGTTACTCGGTAAAACCTATCATAAAAAAATCACTTATTGGTTTTGTGGGTATTTTGATGATCCTGATTCCGGTAGGATATTTTATCAAAATATTCACACTTGTAGAATACGTAGTCACAATATTTTTGGGAACTTCGGTCGTATTTTCTATGCTCATTATCAAAACTACCAAACCCAAAATACAAATTGCTCATCGAGAAAAAATAGAACGTTATCTTGCCAATGCTTTTTTAATATTTATCCCGCTTTCTTTTGTTGCCAATTATATTGCTTACTCAGGTGGTGTTAATATTCGCATTGGCTTTACCATTCCTCTTATTTTTATATTGATGGCTGGTAGTAAGTTATGGGACGATATTCAGCGATTATCTTTATTTAAACCTATTCAGGAAATTACTACGCAAAACTTAACAAACTATGCACTCACCAAGCGAGAAAAAGAAGTAGCCTTGCTCTTAATGAAGGGAAACACTTACCGACAAATAGCCGAACAATTATTCGTATCTATCCCTACTGTAAAAACCCATACCTACAATATTTATAAAAAATGTAACGTGCATAATAGAATAGAACTCATCACTTTATTGAATAACTGATCAAAGCATTTAAGTTTTTTTAGACAATAAACATTGATTGTTTACCTTAAAAAACACTAATAATCAATGAGTTAACATTTTTTTGATCACTTTTTACTTTTGCCCCAAGTTTTATCTAAACTGTTTTTTCATACCAATTCCCGATTGCGCCTACCCTCAAAATTGCCCACCATTGCAATATCATTTTTTTAAATTCAAATCAACGCATGAAACGATCATTTATAACCATGTGCCTACTATTATGGGCTTGTCAAGCAATAGGGCAAACTGATACTTTAACCAAAGCTAAGAAAAAAAGACTCGATTTTGCCAAGACTTATTTTGAATTAGGAGGAAGTTATTTTCCTGCTTTTCAAGGCAAACGTTTAGTCAATAATGCCATACAAACCTTTGAAAATTCTGCTTCCTTGAATCCTTATCTCAATTGGGGTGGTTTTCATTTTTGGGGACATGCCGAATTCTATGTTACTTTTCCATTGAGTAATCTCAATCAAATACTTAATCCAAATGAAGATACCAGCTTTGAGATGAATCATTCAGTAGCTACTGGAGTACGATTTTTCCCTTGGGCATTTCGAGAAGGCCGAATAAGGCCTTACGTTGGGCTAGGTTGGTCTGCTTTAACTTTTAAACAAATCATCAAACCTGAAGAAAATCAACCCGAACATTACAAAGATTTTTTATTAGTGCCAGAAGTTGGCTTATTGTATGGTTATAAAAATTTTGCCGTACGGGTAGGCGCTCGCTATTTTCAGGATAATAAGTGGCGTTACCCAATTACCAAAACTACCTTTGCTGACATCAATACTCCAAAATATAGTTTTTATGCAGGTTTAGCTTATTCATTTGAATCATCTAAAAATGTAGATCCAAAACTCCAGAAAAAATGGAATAATTATCCCACCATTTCTAAAGTCAGTACAAGTGCTACCCGTTTTGGCGATTTCTTTGTGGGCATTGGCCCTTCTGTTTCTTTCTCACTCGAAAAATCAACTTTTAATGAGCAAAACTTCCCTCATTTACAAAATCAATTAAGTTCCCAAAGTTATTTTGACATTGCCTTGGGTTATCAGTTTAATAAAGCCAATTTATTTACAGCCTTATCATTTCGAAATCCAACCTATGAGACTAAAGGTTACGGAACTGAACAAACTATTCAGAAAACGTCTTTGCTTCTCGAAGTCAATAAGTTTTTAACTGATTATAGCGGTTTTGCTCCTTATATTGGCTTGAATGTAGCCTACGATCATTTCAAATACTCAGAAAAAATCGAGCTTGGTACTCGGGAAATCATCTCCAGAAAAGTGGAACCAGGTGTTACATTTGGATGGGACATTGTACCTGGTAAAACAGATGAAGCTTGGATTTTAAGAACCAACTTACGCTGGTACCCCCTCTCATCTTTTGACGTAGACGGGCAGAAGTTTGATTTTAGCCAACTAGAATACAACTTAATCCAATTGGTATTTTACCCTGGAAGGTTTTTTAAAAGATAAAAGCAAAGCCCTACTCAATCAATGATTGGTAGGGCTTTCTAATTTTTTTATTTCAAATAGGTCTATTCTTCAAATTTTTTCATTATCAACGAGGCACAGTGCCCACCAAAACCAAAACTGTTATTCAAAGCATAATTAACCTTCTTTTGGATCGATTTTCCTAAAGTAAGGTTTACACGCTCGGGTACTCGTTCGTCTACTTCTTGCGTATTGATGGTAGGTGGAATTTGGTCAGTATGCGTAGCCAAGCAAGTAGTAATGGCTTCAACAGCTCCAGCAGCTCCTAACAAATGCCCCGTCATAGACTTGGTAGCACTGGCGTGCAAGATATCTTTTTTATCAGCAAAAGCTCTCTCAATGGCATTTACCTCTGAAATATCCCCCACAGGTGTAGAAGTAGCATGCAAGTTGATATAATCTACTTCGTTAGGGTTGATATTGCCTTCATTCATGGCCTCTTTCATGGCTAAATAAGCCCCTCGTCCTTCAGGGTGAGTCCTGGTGATATGATACGCATCAGCGGTTTCTCCTCCACCTACGATTTCAGCATAAATCTTCGCACCTCTTCGTTGGGCACTTTCAAGGCTCTCAACAATTAAGGCGGCAGCACCTTCTCCCATCACAAATCCATCTCTTGCTTTATCAAAAGGGCGTGATGCATGCGCAAAGTCTTCGTTATTGGTAGAGAGAGAGTGAATCGTGTTGAAACCTCCAATAGAAGCTTCGGTAATGGGCGCTTCCGAACCGCCCGAAATAAAGATATCACCTTTGCCCCATTTAATATAGTTGAAAGCGTGAATGAGTCCTTGATTAGAAGAAGCACAAGCAGTAAGCGGGCAATAGTTTACTCCTTGTAAGCCATATTTGATTGATAAACTCCCAGCAATGCTATTGGCCAAAACCCGGGTTACGAAAAAAGGACTAAACCTTGGGATATGTTGTTTCTCTACATATTCTTTTACTCCCTTCTCAAAAGTTTCAAAGCCTCCAATACTACTGGAAAAAATAACCCCCATGCGGTCGGTACTTACTTTATCAAAGTTTAAACCAGCATCTTTGATGGCTTCTTCTACGGCAATCATTCCATATTGACTGAATGAATCCATCCTTCGGGCTTCTCTTTTATCAAAGTAATCCAGAGGATCAAAGTTTTTGATTTCACATGCAAAGCGAGTCTTAAATTTGGCAGGATCAAATCTGGTGATTTCACCAGCGCCTGACACTCCATTTAATAAATTATTCCAATAAGTTTCCACATCGTTTCCAATGGGTGTTAAAGCTCCAAGGCCAGTAATTACTACTCTTTTGATTGATTGCATACTATCGAATGTGTGAGATTTGGACACCAAGTTACTGTATAAGAGGGTATTACAATAGCAATAACCCAAACTCTGGCGGCGAATATACAACGTTAAAAATAATTAAGGAATACTGTTCATAGAAATATTCATATTTTGGCTAAAAAAAAGAATCCCGAAGGAAAATCCTTCGGGCTCTTTGGTTTGAAATTAGAATATAAGCTAACATAAAGGTCGTTTGTTCTTTTTCGTGTATTTTACCTTCTTTTTAATGTTTTTCCCTATTCGGGTTATTTCTGTCTTTTATAATCCTTTTGTTTTTGTTTTGTATTTTTATTCAACAGGACTCTGTCCAGTAGCCCACCGGAGCTTGGCATAGTACTGATGATATTTGGCTTCTAATTTTGCTAACTTCATCCGCGATTCAATCAATTGATTTTCACGTGTGTTTACCAAAAACAAAGTACTCTCACCAATATTAAACTTTCTCAATTCACCCCTTCTTAGTATTTCATAATTGGTAACCATATCTCTTTGAATGGTGATCAATTCCCGGGTGTTATTCAATTGATTAAAATAAGTGACTACCTTATTGCGAATTTCCCGTTGTTTGTTCGCAATTTTCAATTCAGTCTGACTTTGTTTGATGCGTATTTGCTGTGTTTTACCACTAGCCTTGCGCAAAAACAATGGAAACTCAAAACTAAAACCTACCTTATAATTCTCCTGAAAAGCCACTGGAATTGCTTTGTCCTGGGCTGTTCCAACTGGATTTGTCAATATTTGATATTTCAAATCCATTTTAGGTTTCATCTGGTCACGCTGCAAACGCTCCTCCACCCTTAGATTTTTTTGTTCAAACCCCAAGCTAATCAATGCTGGATGGGTTTGCGCCAAGTCCAGGAGCTTACCCAAAGTAGGGGTTTGATCCATTGAATAAGGTACTTGGTCTGCGGGTATCATGTTGCCCGAAATTTCCAAGGGTAAATTATTATCCCCCCATAGAAAATTTGACAATTGGATTCGAGTGTTTTCAGCTTTTACTTGTAAATCTTGTAGCTCATACTTTCGCTTTTGCCACGTAATTTTCGCCTTTACCGAATCAATACCTGCCAATTCTCCAATCCCAACTCTTTGCTTCACTGCTCTAAACCGCAAATCGGCTAATTTGTAACCTTCCCTCACAAGCAAGTACTGACGATGGGTAAGGTACCAGTCCCAGTAAGCCGTTACTGCTTGCAATATTACCTCATTGACCAACTCTTGGCGATCTGCCTTGGCCATCTCTATCATATTTTTTGCTTGTCGCAAAGTGGCTCTTCGCACATTGGTTACAATGCCTCGGGCCAATGGAATAGAGATTCCCACAAAGCCTAACCCATTGTTAGGCAAAGTATTTTCAGGGTTCAAAAACACCCCATTCATTCTTTCGTAACCAGCCTCAACTTTTCCAATAGGCAACGGTAAACTAAGTGTCGTTTTCCAAATATTGAAATAGTCAGTAGTTTTGAACTCTTTTCGAGAGAAATCAGATTTCAGTTTTGGATCAAATCCAGCTCCTCTGGTTTCTCTTAATTTTTGTCGGGCAGCGTCGTTCATCAAATTTGCCTGTTTTACAATCGGATGATTTTCCAATATCTGTTTGTAAAAATAAGTGAACGTTAGCACCGTCCGGGTTTTATTATAAGTATCTAGTGCCAGTGCTTCTGATATTTGCGCCCTGAGTAATCCAGGGCTACCTATCAGTAAAGTTAGCGTAGCATATATAAAAGCTTTAATGTGCATTTTTTCAGGTTTTTTGGTCTCACACTCATTCTTACTTACTCTTCTCAGCCTTTTTGGTTTTCTTCTCTTCTTTATCACCTTCTCCTGGCTCCTCATATAAACTCGGAGGGAAACCATTTAGCTGTCGCCATAACTCGTACCAAATAGGCACATCGTTTAGCATAACCCAACCATAAACTCCTGATCCGACCCTTAGTTGCTTTGGCCAATTGCCATCACGTTTGGGGTCTGGTGTTACCAATAACCTGTATTTACCGCCTTTACTTATAACATAATCTATTACTTTTACCTCACCACCAAAAGTACCTACTGACACACTAGGCCAACCTGAAACCTGAAGTGCAGGCCAACCATCAAACTCAATTCGCACGTGTCTTCCTTTGGCAATCAAGGGCACATCGCGAGCCTTTACCATCAGTTCTACTGCAATAGAAGGTGCCGCAGGCATAATGGTGGCAATCGCTTCATTTTCTTTTAACATTTCTCCTACCCCTGATTTTTGAGCTCTTACGAGATAACCATCCTGAGGGGCCAGGATAAAATATTGTTGATTACGAATCTCAATATTCGCATACTTGTTTCTCAGTTTAGACAAATCACCTCTTGAACCAGCCACATAAGCCAAGGTAGAACTTCTCTCTGACTGAGATTTTGATATTTTACTATCGTATTCGGCAGTTAATGAATTTAACTGAATACGGGCATTGATTAATTCATTTCTAGAGATCAACAGCTTATTTTGTAAAGCAATGACCTTCGCATAAGTATTTTGTAGTTTCAGTTGACGCTTTTCCCAGTCTGTTCTGGAAATTAGCCCATCGTTGCGATACAAACTATCGTAACGTGAAAACTGGCTTTTTGCAATGCTATACTGTTGTCGCTCAGCTACCAGATTGGTACTATCACTAATTACTTTAAGTCTTGCTTGTCGGTACTTATTGTTTGCTTTGTCTAAGCTAAAACGCTGAGCACTACGTAATGCGTTAATTTGCTGCTCCAAGGCTTGTACTTTCCCTTGGTTTGCTTGTAAACCTTCTCTCTTAGCGTCTACTTGTTCCTGCAGTCTTTTGAGTAATTCTGGATCAAAGTAGTCCGCTTTTACCTCGGTGATGACTACCAAAGTATCCCCTTTGTTTACAAATTGTCCTTCTTGAATTCTCCACTCCTTGATACGTCCAGCAATGGTAGATTGCACTTCTTGTGGACGATCAGCTGGTCTCAAAGCAGTGACCTTCCCAGTTGCATTAATATTTTGCTGCCAGGGTAAAAATAAAACTCCTATAAGCATTGCAAATAAAATGACCAATATATAGGCCAGCCTCCGGGCATTTTTTGGAGGGCTTAGTGTCTTCAATGAATATACTTTTTCATTGATCTCCCTATAGTCAATTTTTTCATTTGATATTTCAAGCATGCGCTATTCTAATTTCTAATGGTTGATATTTAGTATCTACTTTATGTTAATTTGTCCCTGAAGATCAGGCGTTGAAAATTCAAATTCCCTTTTAAGCTTAGATAACTCCCCTGAGCAGCCACTTTTCCTCCACTCAATAATACAATCTTGTCGCAAGACTCAAACAATAACGGATCGTCTGAAATACTTAGGATAATTAAAGTCCAACCATTTGACTTATCTTGTAAGAATTTCAAAATTCTCACTTTATCTTTACGACTAATATGCTCTGAGAAGTCATTGATAATTAACAGTTTAGGTCTGGATACTACCGAACGAGCCAGAATAATTTTCGCAGTTACGCTTCCTGATAGCTTCTTGCCAGCTGAACCAATACGGGTATACAAACCTTCAGGTAATGAGTTGATATAATCGGCTAATCCGATTTTCTCAATGGCCCAGATCACATCTTTGTAATTTACATCAGTACAGCCCAACGTTACATTGTCTAGAATGGTTCCGTCAAAAATCTCATCCTGAGTCAGGTTTTTACTGATTTTATCCCGCATAGCCACCAAGTTCAAATCTCGCTGAGACAAATGATTGACAGTTAGAATCCCTTCAAAGTCGTCTAAAATACCCGTGATCACTTTCATCAGGGTATGTTTACCCGAATCGTTTGCTCCTGCAATACATATACTTTCGCCTGGGGTAAATTCAAAATCAACTCCTTGCAAGGTATATTCTTGGTTTCCTGGGTACTTATATTTCAAGTCTTTGGCCTTCAAGTGCATTCCACCTTCGTATTCGTTGAAGGTAACGTGTAAGCCTGATGCTCTTTCAATAGGCAAATCGGTAATTTTGGCAATTTTTTCCACGGCAGTGAGCATATCATATACTGTGTCCATACTCACGATCAACTTCTCTACCGAACTTACAATTAACACGATGATTACCTCTGAGGCTACTAACTGCCCCAACGTAATTTGTCTTTCTACTACCAAGAAGGTTCCTAACACTAACAAGCCACCAATGATAATCGTTTTGAAAATTACAATGTTGGCAAATTGTAGTAGTAATACCTTAAAGTGACTTTTACGATAGTGTAGGTAATTGTTTACGTGCTCGTCCATTTTTTGCAAAGGCAAGTTGGTATGCCCAGCCATTTTAAATGAATCTACTGTACGAGCCAATTCTTGTAACCAGTAAGCGACCTTGTATTTATTGTCCGACTCTTTTAAACTAGTCCGTAAACCTTTGGGCCCTGTAAGGTAGAAAATACCCACAACCACTCCTACTAATATTAGCGCAAATACCAGGAAGGAAGGATGATATAAGGATAGCAATAATAACCCAAAAAATATTTGTAATAAAGCACCTGTTATATCTACAAAAAGTTTGGGTAAACCTTTTTGTAAAGTCAATACATCAAAAAATCGGTTGAGTAATTCAGGTGGGTAATATTTTAATAAAGACTCCATTTTTACCTTCGGAATCCGAAAGGCAAACTCGAAGGCTGTTTTGGCAAAGATTCGCTGTTGCAAGTTCTCCACCAAGCTAATCTGCATAATCTGCAGACCGCCCCCTGCCAACACCCCTAATATTACCAGGGCTATCAACACTATCACGGAGCTGAAAACCATTCCCCCGGAAACCAAGCCAATAGTCGCTTGGATTCCCAGAGGTAACGAAAGGCTGATAAGCCCAACCGCAATGGCATATATATATATAAAAACGATCATTCGCCGTTCGCCTTGCAATAGGCGAAAAAACCGTTGGATAGTCGTAACTTTTTTCTTTACCACATTATCTTTGCGGTAAAAGTCATCCATAATGTAGCGTAAAGGAAACGCAGTAATCAAAATGATTTCCTTTTGTAGCTTTACATCAGGTGAATTTTCGTAAGTAATCAATTCTGGAATGATGGCAATCAACTCCTTCATTGATTTTACGCAGTCGTCACAAAAGTCGAAACCTTGAATTTGATTTCGTTGATTATTATAAATGATAATTGGCGCAAATGCGTTATCAGGTAATTTTCTAAATACCAGCACTGGAAAGTGTACCGAGCGAATTAATTGCTCAAGATTTTCGGGTGCTATGTGGTTTTTTAATAGGGCTACATTAATTTTTTGCCCCTTTTCCATTAAATGATCTATAAAAGTACCTACTTCATCGGCGTCATAGTGAATATCTTCTACGTGTTTGTCCCTCAATTCAAAAGGGCTAAATTTATGCTGGTAAATTTCAGCTAACTTAATTATTATTTGCTCTATGTTCTTTGTCTGCATTATAGTGCAAAAGTTATCTTGTTCTTATGATTGCTTTATATTCTAATTCGTTAGTGCCAACTTTGTAATAGTTGTTCACAACAAATATAATAGTTTTACTATTATTTTCAATGATAGAACTACTATTATTTAGAAAAGTTTTAAATATTATGACTTTTTTAACAAAAAAAGCTCACTATAAAAACTGATAACGTAAGGGAAAGTTTGAATAACTACCATAAATGAGTAATCATACTGATACTTAGAACAAAGCGGTAATTTGGGCTCGCCCAGTATGGATGGCTGTTGGGGCATTAGCAGTTCGGCGCCCATCATAGATTAGGGTAAGCTGTAGACCATTTCCCAAACGCTGTTGCCAATTGACCGACCATCGCCAATTGGTGCCTGGTTGTAGAGCTTCTAATAGTTCATAAGAAACGGCATTGTTTAACTGGCCCTGGTAATCAATCTGAATGTTTCGCACATTCATTACGATGTTACGATTACCGAGTTTGTTCCATCTCACCTCTACTCCAAACTCTTGAATACGCGCATTTTCCAGGGTATCAGTCTCTATATTTCGGAAGGTGTTTCTTTTTTCGGCAAGGCGATAAAACCCAATGATACGCAAACCTGGGTTGGGTTGAAAGGCTAGTTCGGGTTTTGCTTCCCGACTAATGATATTGTAGTTACGGCTCTGTAAAAAATCAGAGCGCACATATTGGTTATTGGCCGCTCCTTCAATCTTAAAGTTAAAAATCTTACCCAGATTACGTCTCAATGTAAGCCCGTAAGATTCTTGATTGGTGGCTTCAAAGCCATTGGTAAGTAATTGCTTTTGACGACTCTGCGAAAAGTTGAAGGTAAGCCCATACGCTGGATTGGTCCGGTTAAAAAATAAGGTACTACGTACTACTTCGCGGGTTGACAATAAGTCTTGGTCGGCAATACGATTACTAAAGGGTACAAAGCGATTATAAATATCTTCATCGGTCAGGCGCCGAACAATTGTCCAGGAAGTATTGGCTGAGAACTTGCTCAAAAATACTTGGGGGGCACTTGTAGACTTACGCCAACTATAAGGAGCTCGTAAACTGACCCTATAGTTAAAGTTGTTGGTAAAAGCTCGAATAAATTGGTCGGTGGGGGTAAATACTTTGATATAATTACGTTCGTCGAAATTGACGGCCAGGTAAAATTCATTGAGGTCTTGAATACCATCACCATTGTCATCGCGCCAAGTATGGGTACCTTGTCCGTTAATTACCTGAATAAACACGAATTCTCGTCGCAGCTCTCGCCCGGTAGAAGTAGCAAAGGTGAGTTCGGAGCGTAACGCTCGTTCAAAAAAGAATCCATTCCAATCTATTCGCCCCATAATATTATCAGCGTTCAAATCATTGTTGGAGGTAGTATCACGCAAGTTGTTAATAGTACGATAGGTCATTATTAACCCTAGTTGCTGATTTTGATTGAAGCGAGCGTTCAAACGGGCATTCACAGTATTGGATTCCAGGTTACGAATGAGCTTGCCTTCTTGAGGAAGGTTGTCATAGCGTAAGCTATAATCCACTGACCAACGAATACGGGCTGAATCTGCATTACGCAAATACCATTGGTGCTGCTCAAAATTCATCGCAGTGGCGATTACAGAATCAGAAGCTAAGACAGTAACCTGATTTTTATCCAATGAATAATTATACCCTAATACTGCCCAACGATGATGATACCCTAAATCTCCTTTGAATCGCTCCCAAGAAGATAAAACCGGAGCTGGTGCAGCATTTACCTGTAGTGTTTGTTGGTTGCGCATCAGAAAGCCTTGGGTAGTGAGCTGCCAGGGACCAATGCGTTTGGCAATGTCTAGTTTTTGTTGCCAGCCATCTACTTGGGTTCCTCGTAAACGCTGATTGTATTCGTAGATGAATTGATTGTTTTTGTCTTTCTTGATTCCAATTTTCCCTTTAAATATAAGGTCGTCTACTTGCGAGGTGTCCACATTGATGCTCCAGTCTCGGTCAAACTCTACACTACGGAAACGATCAATGGGCAAAAAAGTAGCTTCGTCCCATTCTAGACTAATATCGGCCAACCATTGATATCCTTTGCCCCAGTGAAATTTTCGCCCTTGGTTTATATACCCCACTTTGAAAGCCCGTCCTTGGTTATCTTCATCGTCAAGATCAGAAAAACGATTTAAATCTCTTTCCGAAAAGGCCATTTCGGCATATACTCTGTCTTGTTTGGTAAAATTATAGGCTACTCCCACAGTCATCATTTTTCGTTTGGTGGGGGTAGGTACCACCCTTTGAGGGGTAAAGCTGCCCTGTGGTATGCCATTTACAGGAGCTACCCATTCAAACACACGTCCATTGGCAGTAGTTTGCAGCAAACGATAGTCTCCCCGATTGGGTCCTATTTCGGTAAACGAAATCCTAAAAACGCCCGAAGAATCAGGTGCATAACGATAGATAGGAAAAACCTGTCCGTTGACTAAGGTATCTTGTAAACGATAAAGGATTTGGTTTTCTATAAAACCTACTGAATCTACACTGCTTACCAAAGCCAGGTTGGGGTCATCTCCCGCTTGAGCTAGTAAATCGATATCGTTATCAGACAGTGTTAACCCTACGGGATTGTTACGGCTATCGGTAGATTCATAATAGTTACCAAAAATGGTGAACTTCTTATAATCCTGATAATGGCTGGCAGTCAATATGGTTCGGTTATAATTACGGTCAGAATATTCAAAGTCAACTCTTACCCGAGAAAACTGGGTAATGACCACATTGGTATTAAAGGTGATCTCGGCGTTGTTGTAATCAATGGTATAGTCAAAGTTGAAACCTCGCTTAAGCAATTTACCATCGAGATATACTTTTTCGGAGTTGGCCAAAATAATGATGAAGCGCTCCCCATTGGGTCCTGGCAAACGATAAGGGCCTTGCACTCCTTCACGCAATTGATTATTGATCCAAATAGAGGCAAACTTTCCCTTGGATAAGGCTATTCCCACCTTGGTTTTGGCTTGGCTTTGTTTCTCTTCGGGAAAAGCTTGGTAATCGAATTCCAGTAAGCCTCCCTGTACGTTTTTGTAATATTTGAGGAATTGGGAGGGTTGGTTACGAAAAACCACATCGCCTACGGTAAGTCGGCTCCCTCCTTTGTGTCTAAATTGGATAAAGACCCGGTCGAATTCCTGAATTTGCTGGGTATTGCCTTCTGGTTGAAAGGGTACCTGTTGGTCAGAAATGGTTGCCAACACTGACACATCTTTGGTTAGTTGGCCTTCGAGTTGTAGGTTGAGCGCCGAATTGACAAACACACTTTGTTGATTGCCCACTCCTAGCCCACGGGTGAGGCTTCCGCTTTTTTGTATACCAGGAGTACTGAATATTTCTTCTCGCTTTTCGACGGTTTTGAACCTCAAATAAGGATTTTGATCAAACTTGGTGGTGTCGTTGTATTCGGCAATGTCACGTTTGAAGTTTTTTTTGTTGAGTAAAAAAGGTAGTACCTGATAACATACCAGTACCGAATCGGTAAACGACTGGTTGAATTTTACCTGGTTGGTGCTCACGTCATAAATGGCTCGGAGATTGGGTTGGTTTTTAATCTTAATACTGCCATTTACCAATGATAGTGTATCCAAAGCAATTCCTTTTTGACTGTATTTCACCCATTTACAGCGCTCGAGGTTTTGGGCCTTGAGCGTAATTGTGGCTATGAATACCATCATTAGAGAAAAGAATATGTGGGATAAAAAAAATCGCATTTACACTTTAGAACAGCTCTTATAGTTTAGTTTATGCGCAAAATTCAGGCAATGGCCATTTCAGGTTTATACAATTACTCATTCAAAGGTGAGGTAAATTCGTTATATGTATCACTACTTATAAATCACTTATGCCCTGCTAACTTTACAGGATTTTGAACTACAACGTTGCTCTAAAAACCAAAAAATAATCATGAATCAAACAAAACGTTCATTCAAAAAATTTCTACGCTGATAAATATTTACAAACTCAATCTTTAATATGATGCATACGAATTAGATGTCTTGTGGCTTCTTATTCCCCCGAATATTTTTTATTTTTAGTGTTCAATTTTTTGTAAGTGCTATTATCCTTCCTTTCATCCTGACAATACTTTCATTACTCAATACTATATGTTTTTAAAAATATTTCGTTTACATTCAATCGCTACTTATTCTCCTATTTGGTTAGTTTTACTGCTTTTATTCTCTTTATCTACTGCTTGGGCACAATCCCAAGTTGCGGATAGTTTGTACGAAGTTTTAAAAAATTACCCCAAAAAAGATACACAATATGTAAACTTATTGAACCAGGCCGGAGCCGCTTATTATACCTCTGATCCTAAAAAAACGCAGGAGCTCGGTCAAAAAGCACTTCAAATTGCCGAAAAACTAAATTTTTTCCAAGGTATTGCCAACGCCTACAATACTTTAGGAATTAGTCAATTTGTAGTGGGAAACTATCCACAAGCCACTCAATATTATAAAAAAAGCCTCGAGATGTATCGCAAAATAAAGCAGCCAAGTCGGGTTGCTAGTATCCAATTCAATTTAGCGTCAGTGGCAGGATCTCAGGCTCAATACGATGTAGCCATTGATTATTATTTCAAAGCAATCAAATATTTTAAAAGTACAGGAAACACCAAAGCATTGGCTAGTTGCTACAATAACTTAGGCGTAAATTATAAAAAAAGAGAAGAATATAAAGAGGCCGCAAAATATTACCGCTTAGCTCTGGAAGGGCATCTAAAAGTCAATTACCTGTCAGGCATTTCCTCGGGCTATACCAACTTGGGCAGAATAAGCCAGGTTATGAAAAAGTACTCAGAAGCGCTGGACTATTATAAAAAAGCATTGACTATTGGGCTAAAAACAGGTAATAAAACAGGACAATCGGTATCTTATCACAATATTGGAGAAATTAACGCGGCGCTGAATAAACACACCAAAGCCATTGAATACTACCAGAAGTCGTACCTTTTAGAAGAAGAACTGGGCAATCCTAACTCGAGAGCAATTACTGGTAATTTTATTGCCGAAAGCTATCGTGCCCTTAGGAAATATGACAAAGCCCGCGAATATTTACAAGAAGCTCGAGTTTTAGCCCAAAAATCTGGTTCTAAGAATGTACTCAAGGATAATTTTTTGTTTCAGGCAAGATTGGACTCTACTCAAGGTAAGCATTTAGAAGCACTGGCATTTTATCAAAAATATACTACGCTAAAGGATAGCATTTTTAACCAAACTAAAAGTGCTCAAATTGCTCAAATGAAAACTCGTTTTGAGACTGAGCAAAAAGAAAATGAAATTTTAAAACTCGAAAAGCAACAGCAGGCACAGGAAAATACCATTCATCGGCAAAACCTTATCATTGTGATTGCGGGTTTGGGCCTGCTCATCGCTTTGCTTTTAGTATTTGTGGTTTACCGTTTTTATAATATCAAGAAAAAAAGCAACGAAAAATTGGTGCAACTCAATCATGAATTGTATCAACAGCAAGATGAAATTACAACCCAGCGGGATTTTATAGAAGATCAGCGTCAACGTTTAGAAAAGCAGCATTTTAACATTACTCAAAGCCTCAAAGCAGCCAATCATTTGCAACAAACCACTTTTCCTCACCCATCCGACATTGCAAAGTTTGTTCCCGAACATTTTATTTTGTTTAAACCCAAACACATTGTGTCTGGAGATTTTTATTGGGTAGAGAAAGTAGAAAACAAAACTTTTGTGGTGGTAGGTGATGGTACTGGTCACGGCGTAATCGGGGGATTTATGGCTATGTTGGCCTCGGCCCTGCTTGATCGTATCATCAAAAACTTAAGGGTAACAGAACCTATGAGTATTCTCACGATGATGAACCAGGAAGTGCGGAACATTTTGCGCCAACAGGAAAATAACAACCAAAACGGGATGGATCTGGGGATGTGTGTATTTGAAGAAACCACTGGTGAAACCCTAAAGCTCACTTTTGCGGGTGCTCGCCGTCCGTTGTGGTATGCCTACTCTGGCATAGAGCAAATAGAAGAGGCATTGCCCAGTCGCAAAGCCATTGGAGGATTTCTTAAAAGAAATAAAGACTTTACACAACACGCAATCAGTGTACCTCGCGATACGACTTTTTACTTGTTTTCGGATGGGTACACTGATCAGAATGACATCAATCGCATCAAGTTTAGCCAGGGGCGTTTCAAGGAAGCCATTTGTAAGATTCATCTTTTACCTTTGGATGAACAAAAAACCAAACTTGAAAGCATTTTGGCTAAACATATGGAAGGCACTGAACAACGTGATGACATTGCGGTGATGGGTTGGAAGATGGCTTAAGGTCTAAGAGCTTGTTTAAAATTCATTGATTAGTTCTTTTTCGCGTCTTTTGTGATTATATATTGTCAAATTTATCTGCAATAGCGCTGCTATTACCTCAAAATTTGACGCATCTAATCCTAAAATACATCAAAAAATCTACTTTAAACGAAAATTTAAAAAAGCTCTAAAACCAAATATCATTCAATAAACGCTGAATTTAGAATTACTCTAACGCCAAATTCAGCGTTCAACTATTGATATTGAATCTATTATGTTGATACCTTGTTACCACGAGTTTAATTTACCCGCTTAAACACTACATTTTTAATTCTTCCACTTTTTAAACGTAGCTCTTGAATTTGATTGTTTTTTCCCCGTATCAAATCCACCTGATACCCTCCCGCTCTTAAATAATCTTTATACACCAAGGTAGCAGTGTATTTGTCATCAGCCGTTTTTACTTCTACTTGGTTGTCTTTTACATAACGTAGGTTAAAATAAACATTCAATTCATCATTATAGTACCTTCCTCGAATGGTTTGTAAGTAAGCCTTCGTAGGCTCAAATTGAGGGAGTTTTTGAAACACTCGTGGGGCAATTTCAGGATGATACAAAGTAAATTGAGTGGGCTTCCCTTTGTTTGGGGAAAAGTACATTTTCAGTATATCACTATTGCTGTAGTGGTATAAATCACCTTTTTCATGAATCATTTTTACAGGGTCTCTTTGGTACATTTCCCGGTATAACTGATCGCCTTTGGCTACTATTTTGATAATCAGGTCATATTCTCCCTTATAATATCCTTCCAGGTTTTTTAAATCCCTCTTTTTGCTTATCACTTTACTCGGTTGAGCATCAAAACTTTGCTTTTGTGCGATCTTTTTTCCTAAAATGATATTCACCAATTGATCGGCCACTTGTTCATCGGGCAAGTTCCTGCTATTACCCATAGCTACAATTGCCAAACCATGTTGCGGAAAACGAAGAAAAGTAGCTCCATAAGCTGCTGTTTGTCCATAATGATAACGATAAGGCACTCCTTTATAAGTACCAAACATCAACCCGTACCCATATTTCTGATATTTGCTTGCTTCGATGGGCAATTGACTCTTTTGAATGATTTTACTCCATTGTGGCAATAAGGACGGCTGCTGTATTAATTGTTCCCAGCGCAATTGATCTGACAGGGTGGTGTACAAATTGCCATCGCCATGGTTTTTGTTTAAGCTTGGCTCCACTACCCAGTTTTTTCCCCACTTACCATAGGGGCTAGCTTTGTGAGGGATAACTGCCATATACCTGGTTTTGAATAAGGTTTGTTTCATACCCAAGTCTTCAAAAAGTTTTTTCGCGTATTGGCTAAACTTTTTCTTGGTGATTTTTTTAATTACCTCGGTCAATAAAATGTAGTTGGTATTACTATATAAATGTTCGGTTCCTGGGGTAAAATTCAGTGTTTTTTGTTTTTCTGTCAAACGAAACACATCGCGATTGCTGAACCCAACTTCTTTCCACCAGACTTTATTTTGCAAATCAAGTAACTCCTCAGAAGTTCGAATACCACTGGTGTGGTTGAGCATTTGCTCTAGTGTAATAGGGGTAGCAATATCGGGATATAGCTTAGGTAGATATTTTCTTATATCATCTTTGAGGCTGAGTTTACCTTCGGTGGCTAGTTTTAATATGCACAGCGCAGTGAATTGTTTGGCATTGGAAGCAATGTTAAATCTGGTTTTTTCAAATACTTTGACCTGATGCTCCAGGTTGGCCAACCCCAGGTACTGTTCATACACTACCTTGCCATTGTATACTACTCCTATCGCCAGTCCAGAAGTATCTGATTTGAGCCCTTGTAAATATTGGTTAATCTGTTGCTTTTTTTCGGGAGTCCATACTTGAGCATAAGCACTAGAGATGATACATAATGATGAAAAAATACTGAGTGTTGTTTGAATAACAAATCGAAACATCATGGTTATATGATTTAAAAATGAATAATGGCTCAAATATGGGTCTTTGCATCATTTGAAACGCTCCAAATCATGATATGAACCTTTATTTTGACATTTTGTACTCCTGATTGAGGTAGGCGCGGGGTGACATATCCAGAAATTTTTTAAAGGCTCGGTTAAAAGTTGTTTTAGAATTAAACCCACACTCCATCGCAATACCTAACAAGGTGTAGTTTTCGTGGGCTTGCTGATCGATTTGTTCTTTGACAGCTTGCACTCGATAATGATTCACGAAGTCGTTGAAGTTCATCTCAAACTCTTGGTTAATCAGGCGAGAAATCACTCGAGCATTGGTCTGTAGTGCTTCTGCAATATCGGTAATCTTCAACAATTGATTTTTATACAATTTGTCTTCCTCCATGAGCGTAAGTACTTTTTGCTTCCAGTACTGATAGTCAATATTCTCGAAAGAGGGTTTGGGAATTTCAGCGTCAGGCTCTACTATTTTTTCAAGGGCTTCAAGGTCTTCACTTTTAACCTCATTTTGGGGTAAACCTTCTGGTTCATCAGCATCAAAATAAATATTTGACCGAATGGTGTTGGCATATCCCGATAGGGTGATATAATAAAATAACAAGGCAAAAAACAGGTAATACCACCATTTCTTGGGAAAACTACCCCAGTTGGGGTATATGAGTAAAAAGGTGACTCTAAACAGTAACATGAGCATAAAGGCCCAGAGATAGCGCTTTACCCACTTAAACTGTACCTGATCAGCAAAGCTCAATTCCTGATAAGTGCGTTTTTTGTAATGATTATACACGCGCAGGCTCACCCAAAAATAGATGCCCATAGAACCCAATCCAGCCAGTTGGTACCAAGTTGCTAAGTCTTTATCTCGCTGATTTTCATAGAAATAATATTCTTTTAGAATAACCATATCGGTCAGGAAAACCACCAGGCTATAGAGGAGATATAAAAAACCTGGCACAAAATGTAACCAATCCCTTTTGCGAAACCGAAAGGAGTTATTGAGCAAACTTTGGGTATAAAAATAAATGAAGGGTCCGAGCAAAAAAACTTGCTGGGTAGGTACATAGAATAAAATATTACGATAAGGTTGATTGGCATACCACCCAGCATGGCCAAGCATCCAGGGGCAAATGTATAAACAACATAATAAGGTAAATCCCCCTAACCACCTGCTCGAAACTTGCTTATATTGCAGGCTTTTTTTAAACAATAAATAGGCAAATACCACTCCGTGGAAAAAGAATATCAACAGGATGGAACTCCGAGGGCCAAAATTGAACAGCATTCGCTAAAATTAGAAAAATCCCCAAGATATAGAACATCCTGGGGAGAAAATAATCATTCGAATGCTTCGCCTGTGGTAAAATAGTTGAGCTGTTTTATTATTTCTTTACCAAACATAAATCTACTCTTCGATCCGACTCTACCTCCAGCTGTTGAAAGGCCTCGGCTTCGCCCTTAGATACTAGTTTATAATAAGCGGTTTTACCCAAGTGTCGGAAACCATCTTTTTGACGAATGTAATTCAATACACTCACCATTCGCTTCATAGCCAGTTCCTGGTTATACTGATCTGAACCATCACGACTGGTATGTCCAGTAAGGCCAATTTGATAAATCGGGTCAGGCTCTATAACACCATCCAGGTGCGCTTTATTAGCCATCAGCCATTTGTCTATAGCAGCCTTATGCTCTTTGGTAAGCTCTGCACTATCTTTTTGGTAAAAAGCTGCTGTTCCTTTCAGTTTAGGTGCTTTTTCTTTCTTAGGTTCTTGTTTAGGAGTTGGCTCTTTTTCCTTCTCTTCTTTCTTTTTTTCTTCTTTTTGGGGTGGTTCAGGCTTTTTCTTTTCCATCTGGTTCACCAGTATTTTACTTCGTTCAGTAGCCAATGCTCCACCCACCGTATACTTTGATTTTTCGTTTTTTGTATGACTTTTAGAGGTACTGCGCTTAAATTTCACCCCAAAATGGGTTTCAAGTTCTGCTTTTAGCGAAGGATTTAAATCTATTTTAAGCTCCTGTTTTGCAAACAGTTCCGCTATTTTATCCCAAGAAAGAACCTTATTGAGGGCAGGATATTTCTTTAAAAACTTATTCAAAGCTTTGTAACTTCCTTTAAACAATTTTGTCCCTGCTAACATCATCAATATATCCTCTCCATCTGCTTCTAAATGCAGCTTTACGCTACTATCTATCCCTGGATTGATATCACTCGCCAGGTCTATATCAAATCCCCTTTCCGACTCGGTAGTGCTGGTAGAGCTTTCATCCACTTCTTTTACATTGGTTCCAAAAGTAATGTCTTGTGTAATGAGATCTCCGTTTACTTTGGCCTTTTTGATATAATAGTACTGCTTATC
Organism: Microscillaceae bacterium; assembly: GCA_003483885.1. Lineage (GTDB taxonomy): Bacteria > Bacteroidota > Bacteroidia > Cytophagales > Microscillaceae > Microscilla. The sequence continues at coordinate 58,193 of DMXI01000105.1, read as the reverse complement.
TCCTCCATAAGTCCATTTCTTTTCTTCCTTGTCTGATGCTAACTTTACTTTTACTTGGTTATCAGCGCCTCTTTCATAGGTAAAATTAGTAGACATATCCGAAGAGTCTTGCATATTATTCCCTCTGGACTGGTCAATCAAGGACCACACTTCAGAATCAATGGAGAATGCGCCTCGAGTATAGTCTATTTCCTGATCTTCATAATCGTATACCTCCATATCCCAAAAACGATTATGGTTTAAGTAGATATTTTCCCAAGTCCATCCCTCACCGTATTCGTGGATATTTAGGTAAGGATCTACCTCAAAAGCACTACTATCACCATCAAAATCAAACCAACTGGATTCTGCCGCATCGTTGAGCTTATGCATTTTCATCTGAGCTACTTGCATTTGGGCTGGTTGAGTGTTAGTCACATCAGTTGTTTTAGTTTGGTTAGTTACACTTTCGGGTTTAGCTTTCATTTGGGTAGCTTTCTCTCCCATAACATCAGCTTCCTTCTCCAGTTGAGGATCGTCGTTTACCGCAAATCCTTTACCCTGAACTGTAGTTGGTTTTACTCGCCCTTGCTTTTGCTGAACAGTATGCCAAGCCTCATGTCCCAGGTGTTTTTCTTGCCCTGGTGCCAAATGAATATCGGTACCTTGAGCATATGCCAATGCTCCTACTTTTTGTGGTTCTCCCGAGTTATGGTGTACTTTGACATCGCTCAGGTCTACTCCACCAAGGGTTTCCATATTATTTTTCATAGAATTGGGCAAACCTTGACCTCCGGAATTGCTCTTGGATACTGGCTTCGTTTTAGCCTGAATTGGCTTTTGCTTGGCCTGAATAGCTTGTTGTTTAGCTTTTATTGGGGTTTGTTTGGCCTGAATTGGCTGCTGTTTCGCCTTGTATTTAGACGATTTTCTTTGAATGGCATTGGATTGCGGTTGGTCTTGCTGAAGTTGGCCTTTTGCTTGGTTTGGCTGCACTAATTGTGACATGGAAACTTTGGTTAGGAAATGTGGATGATAAATGTGGAATAAAAAGCCAAGTCAGAAGGCCTGACCGGGCTTTTTGGTTCTGCTTATTGATTTATGACGGATTGGCCGAGGTTTTCTGTAAAGTAGCAAACCATACCTTAAGCCATAAATCAAGCGTTTGAGCACTTTTTACAATCGCTTGATAAGCAATCAGTTTCTCAAATTGGTTGTGAATGGTTTTCTTGATGATTTGTGGCTCATTTTTAGGTTTGCTGCTGCCCAATGGAGAATAAACCTGGACAGAAACAATGGAAAAACCAGTTCTTTTTTGTGCCCAAATAGTTTGGATCACAGAGGCCAGAAATAGCCACAAAAGAAATAGTAACTTAATGAGGTTCAGAGTGTAATTCTTCATAAAAAGTATATGGTATTGTGATTAAGTTGGTCTTACTTAAATACTTTTTATCAAGAGGAAGGAACAACCTACCCGCAGAATGGATGTATCAACCTGTACAAGTATGTCATGAAGTTGTTATAAATAAGGGTAAATATGCAGGGGAAAAAATATGCATTTAGGATGGAGAAGGCTCATTAAAATTGGGTTTTGGATACATGCTAACCTTCGCAAAATATCCAGTAATATGTTATTTTAGATAACTAGCAAGATGTTGAGTTAAATAAGATGAATATTTAGCGGACTCTTTTGCGTTTAAATGTACCCCATCGGTAGTAGCATATGCACTACAATCTACCGAAGGTATCAATATGCTTTTTTGAAAGCTTTGCCTCACGCTTTTTTCCATATGTTGGTGTGCTTCCAAACAACCTGCTGGCATATTAAAAAACACCACTTTGACCTTGGCTTTCTCAAAATAATCCAGGTATTTTTTCAGAAGAATGGTATCTAGCTTTAAATGATCAATCTTGCTTTTGGCATTCTGGTGATCTCCCCTTCTACCCACCTGAGGGCTGCTTTTTATTGGCTTATCAGGGAGTGCTGCCTTCAAACCATTGGCTACTCCCTGATATACTTTTTGTGCTTTTCCCTGATAAAATATCAGAGGGGAAACCAACACTGATGGTTTGTTTTTATTTTGTAAGGCCGGAAGGTATTGTTTGATTGCGTTTCTCCAGGCAAATTCGTTGACATCCATCACCCCTTGGTCTTGGGCTAAATATAAAGCATTTGTTTCTATGGCAATCAATGCAGGCTTTAGCCCACTTTGCTTCAATATCCCTAAACCGGTAAGTGCTCCTTCTCCTTCTAAACTCAGGTTAAGCACTTTTTTATCTTTCAAAATATTTAGCCTGGCTGCAATAGACGAGCCTACAATTACCACATCCCAATCGGGCTGATCATCCAAACCAACTTGTTCTACTTTATTGATGTTTCGGTCCCTTTGCGTATATTCTCCCCAGCTTGGTTTTACCAGCATCAGGAAAAGATTATACCCCACAAACAACCCCAAAAAAGTAATAAAGATGCGTTTTATCATAATGTTAAATGTAAGCGTATGTCTAAAATTGGAAGTAGATAAATTCCTCGGCTGAACCGCTATTTGTTATAATCAAAAACAGCAAAACCCCATACAAATAGGGTTCTAGCTTGGCTAGTTTATAGTTGGATGCTTGCGTTTTATACACATAATATAAATGGTATACCAGCACAAAAGATGCATAGAAAAACATATTATGTATTTGGGTATATCGTGGCTTGATGGATGCATTGTAAAACATTGCTTTAAAATAAAGCACTACTTCGCCAAAATCGGGTAGTTTAAACAGCAGCCAAGCCAACGTAACACAAGTATATATAAAAACGACTTGCAATACCTTAAACACCACCCAACGGGTCTGTATAGCGAACATGTCTTTTAGAAACCTTTCAATTGCTAGCAATATCCCGTGAAAAAGCCCCCAAACCAAATAGCTCCAGGCAGCCCCATGCCACAATCCTCCAAGTGCCATGGTAATCAATAAATGTAGATAAGTTCGAAACTTACCTTTTCGATTCCCACCCATTTGAATATACAAGTATTCTTTCAGAAAACTAGAAAGTGACATATTCCAGCGGCGCCAAAAATCTGAAAATGAGCGGGAAATGTAAGGGAAATTAAAGTTTTGGGGCAAGCGATAGCCAAAGAGTCGGCCTATGCCAATGGCAATGAGTGAATATCCGGCAAAATCAGCAAATATCTGGGCAGAATAAGCTATGATTAGAGATAACAAGTCCAAGGTAGACAATTGCATAAATTGCGGATACTGAATCCAAAACGTAAAATCCTTCAAATTATCGGCAATTACATTTTTTAAAAAGTACCCCATAATCAAGATTTTCACCGCAGATGCCCAATCAATGTCTTTAAGGTATTTCGTTTGGATTTGAGGGTAAAAATTGTGTGCTTTCACAATAGGCCCAGCTACTAACTGAGGAAAAAACGCAATAAATAGAAAAGTACGCTTTAGATGCGCTAAAAAACTTTCGGATACTATAGGCGAAGCTATATCGGCCTGTTGATTACGCTGAAATACATCTACCACCAGCGTGATGCCCTGAAAAGTAAAAAATGAGATACCTATCGGCAGCGGAATAGTCAATAAAAACTCCCCTATGTTGGTACCTCCCAGGTTAAGAGTTTGGGCAAATAAGGGGCTATACTTAAAAGATAAAACCAGTAAATTCAATACTACGCCCAAGATTGCCCACATCCTTTGATTTTGAGGAATAGCTTTGGCTACTCTATAGCTACAGTAAGTGTTTACCAACATCGTACTCAGCAGCAAAAACACCAATAACGGATGGGTATAGCTGTAAAAGAAAAGGCTACTAAGAATTAAAACTATTAATTGATATTTACGAAAAAAAGGCAGATAGTAAACAAGAAAGGTAAGCGAGCATAGGATAAAAAACTCAGGACGATTAAATAGCATATGAGTGTGCTTATAGGTCTGCTTTGATTAATGAACAAGGGTTTGCAAACATATAAAAAAATAGCCCAAACGCGATTTTTAATTCATAAACATTCGGTCAGTTGTACGGCTACAATCAGCAGTGTGAAGGTTGAGGATCTAAATATCAAAGCCATCTCGATTTTTTAGGGCATTTTATATACTGCTCCTCATTTAGTGAATCTACTAAAATAACTTGTGCCACTATACTTTATCTCTTGAGGTGATACTTCGTTAAAAAATAGGGCCAATAGCGCTAGTGCAGTCACTTAATCTTTCATAATTTCGGGCCTTTGGTCTTACTGAAAGGAGACCAAAGGTGGTAGAATCACTTTTGGGAACCACGCTTATTTTGCGATAAGACGACTTCCAGCTATCGAATGGCTTTTTTGGGTCTCCCTTCGGTAAGACCCAAAAACTGCAGGTGAATTGTAACTATTAAAAGTCATACAACTGCACTACTGCTATTGGCCCATTTTATTTTTTCCACTTCACTTAAAATCGAGATGGCTTTGCACACCAATAATTACCTATTCGTCTCTAAGGCAGTCTACTGGATTAATACGGGATGCTCGAATGGTTTGCAGCCCGACCGTAAACCAAGCCACCAACAAAATCAATACACTGGCCAACACAAAGTATTCAAAGCCTAAATGAATACGATAGCTAAAGTCGTACAGCCATTGCTTGATTAGGTAATAGCTCAAAGGCAAACCAATGGCAATGGCGGCTACTACCATTTGAGTATATTCTCGGGAGAGCAAATAAACTATATTTAAGTTGCTGGAACCCAATATTTTGCGGATTCCAATTTCTTTTAATCTTCGCTCAAGGGTAAATGCGGCCAGTCCAAATAATCCCAAACAGGAAATAAGAATCGCAAAACCCGCAAAATACTGAGAAAGAGTAGCCACTCTTCGCTCAGCAGCATAATAATCCTGATGAGTTTTGTCCAAAAAAGAATACTCAAACTGAAGTCCAGGATTGAAAGTCTGATAGAGTTTAGACAATTGTGCTAAAGTATGTGAGGCATTTTGAGGCTGTATTTTTACTGTAATCAAGTCACCACTAGTAGAGTAGCGAATAAAACATGGCTTGAGCTCTTCGTACAGGGATTCAAAGTGAAAGTTTTTGACCGTCCCTACAATTTGGTATTTTTTATGACCCCAAGTCACGATTTTGCCAATAGGATCTTTGATGCCCATAGCTTTAATAGCCGCCTCATTAAAAATAATCTTGCGGTCTTCGGCTCCATATTTTCGGGAAAACGAACGTCCTTGTTTTACTTCTATTCCCAAGGTTTCTATAGCATCGTAGTTAAAGTAAAGGTATTTGAACACCACTCCATGATCAGGTTCTCCGCCTTCCCAGGTGAGCGATTTGGTACTGGTTCTATTGGTTTGCAATTGGTTATTTAAGCTGGAAGCTTGCACCACTCCGGGTATTTTTTTCGCTTCTTTGAAAAATGTCTCAAGGCTATTTTGCAGCTTTCCATCTCGTTTAAACACCACTACCTGGCTTTGGTCATACCCCAATGGTTTAGATTGTATGTATTGTATTTGTCGATAAATCACCACCGTAGATACAATCATCATGATAGAAACCGTAAATTGAAAAACCACCAATCCTCTACGAATATTGACTTCTCGTTTAGGGCTTTGCTGATTCCCTTTCAGGATTTTGATTGGACTAAAACTCGAGAGATACAATGCTGGATAACTGCCTGCAATCAACCCAGTTACCAACGTAATACCTGCCAACACCAACATGAGTTGATAATCAAAGTGAAGCCCCAAATTTTTATTAGTCAAGAGGTTAAACTGAGGAAGTAGCAGTTCGACTAAGGTAATGGCTACCAGCAAGGCCAATAAAGTGATCACTATTGATTCTCCCAAAAACTGGGCTATGAGGGTTTTGCGATGTACTCCTACTACTTTTTTAATCCCAATCTCTTTCATACGACGCGAAGCCCTTGCGGTAGAAAGGTTCATAAAGTTGATGCAGGCAATGACCAAAATAAACAAGGCTAAAATAGAAAATAAACGTACATATAAGATTCTACCTCCACTTTGTACCCCATTTACATATTTGCCAAATAGATAACGGCTACTAAACAAATTCAAAAAGAGTGCGGCTTTGGTTTTTACTCCTTTAGTTTTCAAAAAGCCTTTAATTTTATCATTGACTTGTGAGGTGGAGGTTCCTTTAGTCAGTACCACGTAGGTATTGGGGCTATTATGTTCCCATTTGCGGGTATCGGGATTGAGTTGACTGTATAGGTTCAAGCTAAACAACACATCGAACTGAAGCGATGAGTTGGAAGTTGGTTTTTCAAAAACACCCTCAATCACAAAATCTCTTTTATCTCCAGCCTTTTTCCAAGTAATTGTTTTACCCAATGCATCTTTGGTCCTCCCCAAAAGCTTGCGTGCAAGTTGATCAGAGATTAATACTCCTTTTTTGCTTTGCAATACTTGGCTTTGGTTGCCCAGCAGTAGTTTGAATGAAAATACTTTGAAAAAATCGGCATTTGTGTAGTTTTCGGTAGCTTTGAAAGCCTTTTTGGAAGTAGCAATAATACCCAACTCCTGGCTATCATCCATTGCCAAAGTAGTTGCCAGTTTTACTTCTGGTATTTCTCCAACCAAGGCTGGGGCCAAACGACTGGGCGTCCATTCCACCGTGGTTATTTTGCCTCGGCTATTCTCAAAATTGAGCATTACTTGATGCAGTTCAGCATCATTGTTATGAAACTTGTCCTTTTGCCATTCATCCTGTACCCACAGATAAATCATAAAAGCACTGGCCAGACCAGCCGAAAGTCCCAGTAAATTGATAAAGAAAATATTCTTTGATCGTTTGATACTACGAAACGTAATCAAAAAAATGTGACGGAAATTCATGGTTCATATCATTTTAAAAAAGTGGTATATGGTATTTTCTTATAGCTCAATTCATTTACCATAAAGCCCAAAAATATGCCACACTTAGAATATGCCTTTCCAACGAATGTAGCTACATTTATGAGCTATGCATTGTTCAATGACGAACGAGCCTTGTGCGAATATGAACAAGTCTGAGATGATAAAGTTTAGCGGTTTCAAACGATAAGCTCCCTATCAGCCAGGCTTGGCAGGTCGCCACAAAGGACCTACTGCCAGTAACAGCACCAATACATTAAACAAAACATTAGATCCATTACCCGAAGCTATAGAGCCCGCACTGTCTAAGAAAAACCAGGAAAGAATGCCAATCAATACGCTTTTTCTCACGAATTCAGGCGCCTTGTCGTACACCCATATCGACAAGCACCAAATCATTACCCCCCAACCCAATAAAAAGCCTCCAGTAAGTGCTGATAAAAAACGAGTATCGGGCGACAGGTAAGTAGTGGCACCATCTACTGGCCAACTCAAAATATCAAGCGTGAGGCGGGCTGGTTCCATAGTGGCTACCATCGTTCCCAAAAAGAATACTGGCCCAAATGAACCTACTACGATGGCAGTTATTTTTAACCAAAACTTGTGAAACTTTTGTGACATCATATCATTTCTATTTTTAAAACTTGCCACAAGGTTAAATATTCGCCTTAAAAAATTTTAGACGGAACCGTTTAATACACTATGGTATAAAATAAGTCTGAGGTTTTTTAATCCAGCCACCCCAGACCAATTCAATGTTCTAAGCATTAAAAGCAACACTGGCCCATTTTTCAAAGGCAGGTAAAGTAATTCCTAGTAATTTTCTAAATTCAGTAGTATCTGGATTTAACAAGTGTTGACCCTGTGTATCTTGATATTCATAAAATGCGGCATAATCTTTAGCCACACTTTCTCCCAAAATTGGCGTTAAAAAACCTGCTAGTTCTGCATGAGTAATGGGTACATAATGCAATTCCTTTCCAATGACTGAACCAAGTCTTTTGGCCAGTTCATTGCCTGTAATTCCTTCAATGCCTCCCACTCTGTATAACTTGCCCTCCAAGTGATCTGCGAATAAAGTAGCCTCTACATATTGCGCCAAATCTGTCCAAGACAAATAATTCACTGGATAATTGGCGGGAATGGTTTGAGGAATGATACCCTTTTTTAAAATCACCGTTCGATAGGCTGTGGAAAAATTTTCAAGGTATTCGGTAGCACTTAAAATAGGAGTTTTGGGTAACTTTTCGAGTGATAAATCTTTCATAGTCACCCGTGCATCTACACTGGATATCCCTACTTTTTGGTCAGGTAAGGTACTACTAATTACAAATACAGTATCAGGATAACCAGCCTCAAGAATAGCAGCAATGCATTTTTGGGTAATGTCTATCATGGCTAAGGGTGCTATTTGCGCTGGAATCTGTAACACCACTTTGTCGACTTTTTGTAAAGCAGGTACCAAAGAGTTAAGGGTATAGTCAGTAACAAAAGCCTCATAGCCTTTGGCTTGCATTTGTGCCCGTTTTTCGCTCGTTCTTACCGGAGCAATGATGTCATGCCCCATCGCTGTAAGATGTTGAGCAATGCTATTTCCTTGCATTCCAGTAGCGTTAAATAACAATATTTTACTCATTGTTTGATAATTTTAATTTTGAACAATGAGCAATTTTATCGACTTTCAAGTATATAAACTATACTAGTATATTTATGTATACCAGTATACTATAGTATACTTAAGCAAATACAAATTATGCATATTGAACTTGAATCAGAGGAAAAACAAAGGGAAATTATCAGCCAGAAACTACTGCCCATTCTGGACACTATGGAGTTGCTCAGTGGTCGTTGGAAAATCATCATTCTCACTGCGCTTTATGTAGGTGGCAAAATGCGTTTCAATGCCCTCAAAAAGGTGATTCCTACTATTACAGGGCGCATGCTTTCTAAGGAATTAAAGGTTTTGGAAGAACATGGAATCGTGGTACGTACTGTAAAAAACACGATGCCAATAACGGTCACTTATGAATTATCGAGTTATGGTCATACCTTGGACAAAGTTTTTGTAACCTTGACTGAGTGGGGGACCCAACACCGCCAAAAAATGATGAAGCCTTAGCTAACTTTACATACAGCAAGTCTGCCCCCTATTTTTAAATTCTTTGGTAGTCATTCCGTATACTTTCTTAAACGAACGAGCCAAGTGACTACTGTCTGTAAAATTGAGTTGATAGGCAATCTCCTTCAACGAAAGATCGGTGTGCAACAACTTGGTTTCGACAATTCGCAGTTTAGATTTTAGGATATGATCGGCCAGGCTCACCCCTGCTTGTTTCTTAAAATATTCTGAAAAATAAGATTTGGAAATATTGAATTGCTCGGCTAAAATGGGCACTCGTAGCTTATCGCTATCGGTAATGTTGGTATTAATGTATCTCAAAACCTCCCCAAAACGATTGTCCCCTTCATTGGCTTGCTCTACATACTTTTTTTCAATGCTTCGCGCCAAAATGTTCAAAATAGACGCTACCGCTCCGCTGATGATATCTTCCGAATAATTATCTGCCAATAAGTATTCTTGGTGTATGGCTTTGATGTTTTGGATGATATAGTTTCTTTCTCGCTCAGAGGCAATAATATCTCCAGGTACTTTGTTGTAATTGGCCAAAATATAGGCAATACGGTCAAACCAAGCCTGGTAGTTGGTAAGTCCATCGCTTTTGAGAAAATAATGGTCGGTAAAACGAATAAAGTAAAACCGGGACAATGATTTTATTTTGAAAGAATGACAATCCAAAGGAGGTAATAAAAAGATATTACCTACCTGATAGGCAAATTCATGCTGATTGATACACTGAAACCCCTCCCCCTGCTCTACATACACGATTTCGAAAAAGTTATGCTTATGCACACGGTGCCCCCAGGTGGCCAGTTCTTCAATGTGAATTTCAAATATTTTTTGCGCCGATTCTGTAATCATTGTACAAATAATGGTTTCTTACTACAAATATAAGCAACAACAGCTATTTAAGCTCCTAAAAATGACTCAAAAGTAAACTCACGGACAAATTAACCAATGAACGTACAATTTTAACCCACTTTGTTACAACACTTTCAATGATCAAATTGCTGACCTTTGTGCAGTCAATCATTTGGCAGAAACAACAAATTTTAGCACATACATATGAAAGCAATAGGATATAATCAGCCAGGGCCAATTACTGCTACTGAGGCATTGGTTGAGTTTGAAACCGCTACCCCAGTTTTAAAACCAAACGATTTACTAGTAGAAGTAAAGGGCATTTCGGTAAACCCAGTAGATGTAAAAGTAAGGGCCAGCGCACCTGCCAATCAAGGTACTAAAATCATTGGTTATGATGCCGCTGGCATTGTTCGCGAAGTCGGAAGCAAGGTAAGCAAGTTCAAAGTAGGCGATGAAGTGTTTTACGCAGGTGACATCACCCGACCAGGTACCAATGCCGCATTGCACACCGTAGACGAAAGAATTGTAGGCAAAAAACCTGCTTCACTTGATTTTGCCGAAGCAGCTGGCTTACCGCTCACTTCTATTACCGCCTGGGAACTTTTGTTTGACTCACTCAATGTCAACGAAGGTGAAGGCGAGGGAAAAGCCTTATTGGTCATCGGAGGAGCTGGTGGTGTAGGATCTATGTTGATTCAACTAGCCAAAAAGCTCACCAAGCTTACCGTAATCGCGACTGCTTCACGGCCCGAAACCGTGACTTGGGTTCAAAAAATGGGGGCTGATCATGTCATCAATCACCGTGAACCTTTGGCAGCCCAAATCAATTCCTTAGGCATTACTCCTAGTTATGTAGCGGCCTTGAATGGTACCGAACAACACTTTCCTGCGATTGTAGAACTCATCAAACCTCGTGGGCACATTGCCGTGATTGATGACCCCAAATCTCTGGATATTAGACTGATCAAAAGCAAAGCTTTGAGTTTTAGTTGGGAGTTTATGTTTACTCGCTCTATGTACCAAACCGACGACATAGATCAACAACATACTTTGTTGAATCGGGTGTCGACTCTGGTGGATGAGGGTGTACTGGTTTCAACAGTTACCAATAATTTTGGAAAATTAAGCGTAGAAACCCTCAAATCTGCCCATGAAGCCCAAGAAAGTGGTCGGGTCATTGGCAAAAATGTGCTGGGAGGCTTCTAATAAATAATTATTCTTTTAAATCACATTTCATAAATCATAAACGCAAAATATTATGGCAAAACTCACAATTGTAGCCAACATTAAAGCTAAAACTGATAAAGTTGATCTTGTAAAGACTGAACTTGAAAAATTAATTGAAACTACACGTGCTGAGCAAGGTTGTCTTCAGTACGACTTGCATCAAGATAATGAAAACCCAGCGCACTTTTTATTTTACGAAAACTGGGAATCTCGCGACTTGTGGCAAACCCATATGAACAACCAACATTTACAAGATTATATGGATGCTACCGAAGGAGCAGTAGAAGAGTTTATTCTCAACGAAATGACGCATATTGGATAGCCAATCCTCCTGGCCTTTGGTATCCTTTCGGTCAGGCCAAAGGCAGGAAAAACAAAGAATAACGATTAACGAATCAAGATCAACGACTGGAGAAAGAGGCTGGCACCACCAAATCAAAAATTCTTTTTTTAATTTCGTTAAGCTCGGGCTTCTTCCCTTCGATTCAGCGTTCGTTAATCGGTATTCATTTTTGTCGTAGAAATTCTTCACTTAATGATGTTGTACCGAAGAGAGCCCCACAAACTAAGGGGAAAGAGGCATCCCCTTTTCTTTCAATAGACTACCCAGATATCGTTAAATCAGGAAACTCCGCGGGATCATGGTAACCAAACATTTTCACCTCAGGGTGTTCTTTAGAAAATCTTCTTAGTTTACCCAAAGTTGTTATCCGTTGGGCATTATCATCGGCTCTTATGGCAGCCAGTTCATCTACTGGATGTTGCTCATCCGCAAGTTCGGCTTTGAGATAATAAGCATCCCCTACATATAACCACCAGTGATTTTGATGCTGGAATGCCACTCCACAATGCCCCAAAGTATGACCAAACAGCGGAATCAGGTAAAGATTTGTTGCAAGATCGATGTTAAGTTTTCTAGCCTCAAAACCAAACCAGGTTTCTGCACTTTTAGGATAAGTAACAATCGTAGGCTTATGCGCTAAAGGAGTAGACAAATACCTGGGGTTGCCACTTTTAAAACTTTCATATTCTTCGGAGCTCAGGTGTACATTCGCCTTGGGAAAATCGGCTAACCCACCAATGTGGTCATTGTCTAAATGCGAAATTATACAATCAGTCACTTTTTCAGGGTTCAGCCCAAGGGCTTCTATTTGTCGAAAGGCAGTATATTGCTCATTGAATCTAAAACCCACCAAATCAATCAATTGTGAGCCAATTCTTTCATTAGGTTTTTGGGTATCCAACAGTCCCACCCCAGTGTCAATCAGCATAAGTTTTTCAGGGGTTGCTAATAGCAGACAATGCCCAATGGCTCGCCCATGTTGAGCAGATTGAATTTCCACGCAGTTTAAGTGATGTATTTGAATCATAGGAATTATTGCTTTTGATCACTCAAAACAACTACTTAGTCACGACTAAAAATAGAACGTTAGCGACATTTGCCATCAATAATGCACAATGCGTAAAGGAAGATAAGTGGGTAGGTTCGCCTGCAAAAAAGGTTGTGGTTTTGCTTTAGTTTCTAGAAATTTTTTGGGTGTGTCGCCTGAAAATCTCTTAAACTCCCGATTAAAGTGGGATTGATCAGCGTAATTCAGCATATAACCCACATCACTTAGTTTTTGGTACCGCCCCTGGCGCAGCAAATTAATGGCATGCTGAAACTTAACAATGCGGATATAAGTCTCGGGGCACACCCCCACATAAGCTTTAAATTTTCGCTGAAACTGTCTTCTGGAAATGTTAAAATGTGAGGCCAGTTTTTTGGGATCAATTTCAGGCAGTTTTCCCAGAATCAAACGAATGCTTTCATCCATCATTTGCATAGGGGTAAACTGCACCAGTTTCTGCAAAAGTGCCTCGTTGAACAATTGGGCTACTTTTGATGGGTGAGTCGCTTCTAACAATTGCTCTTGAAAACTTGCCCCCAAAAGATACTCAATCTCTAATATGGCATTGGTAAGTTCCGAAGTATCTATGGCAAACAATGCCTTAAAAGCATTGGGTTGAAAGTTAACACCAAAAATAAAAGGCGTACCAATAATTTCATTGAAGCAGGGCTGGGTACTTTGCCCATAAGCAAATGCCAGAGGTAGGTAATTATTGGTTTCGTTTACCACGGCTGAGTGTTCCCTATTGTGTTGAAAAATAATCCCAGGGGTTCCATCTGCCAGAATCTTACACGACAAACGGTTGTGTCCCAAGCTACTGCCTTCAAGGTACCAAAACTGCCTTACTACAGTTTTCAATCGTTTATCTGGCTCAATTATTCTCATAACCAGGTTTCATTTTATCCATATTCGCAACAATTTTTTCCGCTTTGTTTAAACTCCCGAATGGTCATGCCATACACATTTTTGAAAGTTTTAGCCAAATGACTACTATCGGTAAAGTCTAGCTGATAGGCAATTTCTTTGAGGGTAAGATCAGTATGGAGTAGCTTGGTTTGCACCAGTTTTAATTTCGATTTGGTAATGTATTCTGCCAAGCCCATATCAGCGTGTTTTTTAAAATATTCCGAAAAATACGTAGGAGCAATCCCGAATTTGTCCGATAATACTGGAATCCTCAACAATTTTTGATTACTGATATTGGTATTAATGTATCGCAACACCTCCCCAAATCTGCTATCAACTTTATTGGCTTGTTCTACATATTGTTTCTCGATACTGCGTGCCAGTATGTTCAAAATTGCGGTCATCATTCCAGTAATAATTGCATCAGAGTAAGTATCTGTCAACAAATACTCTTGATGAATAGACTTGATTGTCTGGATAATCAATGCCCGTTCCCGCTCAGAGGCAATGATGTCTCCTGGTACTTTATTGTAATTGGTCAGCACATAAGCCATTTGATCAAACCAGCTTTTGTAATTGATCAGTTGATCATTGTTTAGAAAGTAATGGTCGGTAAATCGGATGAAGAAAAAACGAGAAGTTTCTTGAATTTTGAAGGAATGGCAATCCATAGGAGGAAGCAAAAAAATGTTACCCGCCTGATACTCAAACTCACTCAGGTTGATGCATTGGTAGCCACTGCCGTTATCTACATATACCAATTCAAAGAAATTATGACGGTGCGGTCGCTTTTGCCAGGCAGAAAGCTCTTCTACGTGTATCTCAAAAATATTTTGGGTTTCTTCTATAAGCATAGTATTTATATTGGTTTATCGGCTATAAAATTAGCTGGTTTGTAGGTGAAATTCAACATATAGCTTTAATTGGCTAAGTTTCACCCTTCAAAAACCATTTATTTTACCGTAATGACCAATAATTTTACAGTCAAATAATCCGCATAAAACTTCACTTTTGTGTTACTAAAAAACCAATTTTTAAACACAAAAAAATGATCACAGAACAAAAAAAGACTACTTTCACTAATTTTGGCTGGATTGTAGAAGCCAAGCTAAAAGAAGGCCAAAGAGAAGCATTTGAAGCGGTCATGAATGACCAAATCAAGGAATCTTTAAAGGAAGAAGGTACCCTAAATTACCAGTATTACATTTCTAACGAAGGGGATATTTTAGTATACGAACGTTTCAAAGACCTTGACGCTGCCCATCAACACATAGGTAACTGGGATGCTCATGCCGAACGTTGGACTGCGGCGGCTACTCCTACTCGAATGTTGCATCTGGGTGACATGCCTACCGAGTTGCGAGATCGTCACGCAGTATTGAGCCCTTTATGGATGCTTCCCTTGGGTGGTTTCTCTCGAGACACTGAAAGCAATATGATTGCCCAGCAAGGTAAAACAACCTTTGCAAATTTTGGCTGGATTGTAGAAGCCAAGCTAAAAGAAGGAAAGCGAGAAGCTTTTGAAGCAGTCATGAACGATCAAATCGAGGAATCTTTAAAAGAAGAAGGTACCCTAAATTACCAGTATTACATTTCTAACGAAGGGGATATTTTAGTATATGAGCGTTTCAAAGACCTGGCTTCTGCCCACCAACATATAGGCAATTGGGATGCCCACGCTGAGCGCTGGATTGCGGCGGCTACTCCTACTCGCATGTTGCACTTGGGTGATATGCCTGCCGAATTGCGAGACCGTCATGCGGCTTTGAGTCCGGCTTTATTACTACCCTTGGGTGGCTTTGCGAGGTTATAAAACTCTTTTATAAACATTTGCTGCTTATATAAACAATAGGAGACTTTTTATGATAAAGTCTCTTATTAGGTTAACTCATATCAATCTACAGTTTTTGGGTCTTACCGAAGGGAGGCCCAAAAAAACCAGAGTTGGAAGTCGTTTTATCGCAAAATAAGTGTGGTTCCTAAAAGTGGTTCTATCCTCTTTGGTCTCCTTTCAGTAAGATCAAAGGCCCGAAATTATGAAAGATTAAGTGACCGCACTAATTACGCTATCTGTTCAGATTAACTACCAAAAACAGGCTCGCTATTATGGCAAGCAAAAGCAGGTTATTACTTTCAGGGATTGAGGCCTGTAATGCATTGGTAGCCATTGCTGTTATCCACATATACCAATTCAAAGAAATTATGACGGTATGATCGCTTTTGCCAGGCAGAAAACTCTTCTACGTGTATCTCAAAAACATTTTATATTTCTCCTATAAGCATTGTATAAATATTGGCTTTACAAGCGTAAAAATAAGCTTACTCACTTCTAAAAACTACTCATTAGGTACTTTTAATGGTCAAAGTTAGACATTAACCTTTTTTTATACCTATAAGACCCCTAATTATACAACTAACTATTCAGGATAATAGAGCAACTTTGCATCAACAAAAATCACATTATTTAAACAAGAGTGTATTTCAACTTTGTCTTCGGAGATAAAAATGATGGATTTTTTGTACTGGTGAAGCTTATTTTTAAAGGAATAGCCAAAGCTATTGTTGCAAAAATTGCTGATATCAGGGCATAAAAGCTGCATTTTTAGCCCAGATTATAACTTTTAAATAGACTCTAACAAAACAACGAAAAAATGGCTTATTACTCAGTATTAGACGTAACCCCTACCAACGAAGACTGGATTCCTGCTTACATTGGCCCTGCCAATAAGTTGGTGGCTAAATATGGTGGAAAATACTTGGCTCGTACAGGTACTCACGAACAAGTAGAAGGTGACAAACAAGATGCCGCCTTGCGCATCATTATCGAGTGGCCTTCTAAGGAAGCTGCAATAAATTTTATGAATGACAGTGAATATGCACCTCATTTGAAAGCTCGTACCGAAGGCTCCAACAGTCATCATTACTTGATTGAAGCAAAGGATGATTTGGCTTAGTCTCTAGGGCTTAATTCCTGGGGCTTCATCAATAATGCAATTAGCGATAACATTAAGAGTCATGATCACCTTCCTTTTGAGTGCAGGAGGGTGATTTTTTGACAAATTGGGAGGCAAAAACAAATATACCCATGTTACCAAAAACAAATACGCTTAAGTTTCAATCTATCAACCGTGGATACAATGCCGTTTTCCAGCCTAACCAATTGAGTGTGGGGGTAGTAGTGCCCATCGAAAATTACGCTCAAGGCCCAGTGCCTACGATGCAACACCATTTGCAACGGGTAAAACTGATAGAACAGTTAGGCTTTAAAGCACTGTGGATCAGGGATGTGCCATTCAATGTACCTACGTTTGGAGACGCTGGGCAAACCTTCGATCCTTTTACTTACCTGGGATATTTAGCGGCACAAACCAGCGACATAGCTTTGGGAGTAGCCAGCATAGCCTTGCCTTTGCATCATCCAGTACATGTAGCCAAGTCAGCCGCTACGATTGATCAACTATCCGAAGGTCGGCTTATTTTGGGAGTAGCCTCTGGCGATAGATATGAAGAATATCCAGCCATGGGTATAGACTACGAAAAACGAGGTGAGTTATTTCGGGCATCTTTTGATTATATCCGCCAAGCTCAAGAAAGTTTTCCTGTACACAACTCTACCCACTATGGTCACCTGACAGGAGGCATAGATATACTTCCTAAACCTCACGGGTATAAGATCCCTATGTTAGTCACTGGGCACAGCCGCCAAACTGTAGAATGGAATGCTCAGCAGGCCGACGGTTGGATGTATTATCCCCGAAACCTGCAACAACAACAAGAGACCATTGCCCAATGGCGAAGCTTGATTGCTGAGCATCACGCCCATAGTCAGCCTTTTATGCAACCTTTATATGTGGTATTGCAAAAAGACGATGATTTTAGTCCCCAACCTATCCAATTAGGATTCAAAATTGGGATCAATTATTTAATTGAGTATCTACAGCAAGCACGTTCCGTTGGCGTAAACCATGTGGCGATCAACTTACGATTCAATGAGTTGGATATGGATTACACCCTCGAGTATTTGGCAGAAAAGGTATTACCACATTTTCATATAACAAATTAAGCGCACAACCTCATGCAAAAACATATATTAATTACAGGAAGCACTGATGGTATAGGAAAACTAGCCGCTATCAAGCTAGCCAAAGAAGGACACCAAATCTATCTACACGGTAGAAGTGCTGACAAACTCGCTCAAGTAATCGCAGAAGTGCAGGAAGTAAGTAAAAATCAACAGGTAAAGGGTTTTGTAGCCGATTTTTCGGACTTAAACTCAGTAAAACAAATGGGTCAAAAAATAGCGGGTGAGCTTTCACAGTTAGATGTATTGATCAATAATGCGGGGGTTTTCAAATCATCTGATATTCATAGCAAGGTAGGGTTAGATATGCGAATAGTAGTCAACTATTTAGCACCTTATACGCTCACCACACAATTGCTTCCATTGCTGGCCAAGGGATTAAATACCCGCATTATCAATCTAAGTTCGGCGGCTCAGGCCAAAGTATCGCACCGCGTATTAATCGGGAAAGAAACTCAATCTACGCAGGAAACCTACGCTCAAAGCAAACTAGCACTAACAATGTGGAGTTTTCATTTGGCCAATACCTTATCGGGCATCTCTGTCATTGCCGTAAACCCTGGCTCTTTGCTGAATACCAAAATGGTACAAGAGGCTTATGGGCAACATTGGTCATCGGCAGATAAAGGAGCTGATATCTTATATCAACTAGCCATTTCTACTGATTATGAGGGCATTACTGGAAAGTATTTTGATAATGACCGGGGTGGTTTTGGCAAAGCTCACCAAGACGCTTATGACTCAGTGGCTATTCAAAATTTGATAAATACTACTGAGGAGGTTTTAAGTAACAATGGTTGATGTTTTTCATATGAAAGGGTGTATGATAATCGCTAGTAATAACATTACACCCTTTTGTAATTTTTTTTATTTTACCCGCAGGGTCAGTTCATCTTTGCTCCCCATTTTCTCGATGATATTTTTTACAACTTTCCAAGAGCGGTATTTCTTATAAGTGCCATCTGGGTTGACGACAATGTGCATTGGAATTCCAGCAAAATTAAATAGTCTACTGGTTTTTTGTAGATTTTTCGAAATGAGTTGGGTGCCTAGTGCAGGTTTCTTTTCTAAATATTTCATCCATTTATTTTTGTTGTTATCAAAAGAAATATCAACAAAAGCTATTTTATCGTTGTCGGCTAGCTGCTTTTTTAACCTCTCCAATGCAGGCTTTTCTTTTATACAAGGGGCACACCAAGTAGCCCAAAAAGTAATCAGATGCGTTTTTCCTTGAAGGTTTGCAATGTTAAATTCCGCGTTGTTTTGTTGAAGCAAAATATGATGAGGCAAAGTGAAAGTTTTTTTGCTCGAAGAACCCCAAACTATCCTGGCATTCAATAATTCTCCGTTTGCATCATAACCAAAACCTTTTTTTTCTAATATAAGTGGCTGAGAAAATAAAAAGAACAAGAAAATGCCTGCTGCACCTACCCAACCTAATTGATGATACTTAAACTTGTCTGATCTTCTGGTAACAAACAAGGTAAATAACCCAGTAGCTACTAGTACCAAGACAAAAGGAAGGTATAAGAAATTGAACAACTTAAATATAACAAAGGGGATAAATAAAAGCGGTAAAAGTATTGTTGGCGTATCTTTGTTGAGGCTTCCGCTAATGTACAAGCCCACGATGGTAATCAATATAGGCACCCATTTCAAAGTATTTACTTCATAAATTTTGAGTGGATTCAAAAAGATAAATACATAAAACAATACTCCCATACTAGCAATAGATGAGATAATTCCCAACATTATTCTTACCCCTGTTCTCTTCATGATATTTGTTGTTTTTAAATAGGTTAGCAAATAGATGTAGCCATATAACTAAACAAACGAGCTATACAACTAATTTTTTAGTAATTAAAAACAATAAAGTGGCTAATCAAAACTTTTGATCAAAAAAGTCACCCCTTACCATAGTCAGCCACTGCGATCTGCTCTAGCATAGCATTCGACACCTGCTGTGATAATACTCTCAAGATTGTTAGTGAGGTTTGCTCAAGACGATTCAATAATTTTATCGGAATCTCTGGACCAGGGTTTATATCATTTGGCGTGTCTATCGTTACTTCACTCAGCTTGAATGAAGATGGCTCATATCAAAAAACCCAATCCAAAAGTTTTGAATCGGGCTTTATATATGTATATATCTTGTATTTGCTAATATTTATAAGAAAGCGGATCAGTCCAATCTTGCAACTGAAGCAACAACTCGTTGTAGTCTTGCACTTGCGCTGGAGTAAGGGCAAAACTGAGCTTTTGCCTCAATAGCGTTCCACAATCATCATTGTCTTCCAAAGACAACCGAATCGTTCGTTGGGGGGGTGAAGATTCTTTGATTTCTTCATGACCAATCAATTTAAAATTGGCATCGCCACAGCCTCCTGCATATTCTACTTCAAACTCCATATGATGATCAGTAATTTGTACACTAATCAGTTCGAAAGCGTCGCTAGGAGCATTGGCAAAAAGATTGTTATCTAAAATAATTTCCTCAGATTGAATTAAACCTACAAAAGGAGCGACATCGTTTGTTTTTACACATCCTGTAATTGTCATTCCCAACAATAGGAACAAAACAATGATGTTATTTCTCATAGTATATTGCAATAGTATAAATATGTCTCAATCAATTATAATTCAATTAACTTTTTGTTTAGCCTATACGGTTTGATCAATCAAATTGTCTCAGCACTTCTTTCAATCTAGTTAATTCGTTTAAGCTTTCGACGCAATGTTTTACGACGTCTTTTTTCGGATCGGGTCATTCGGCGGGCCGCTTTAGTAAGACCTTTGGTTTTTCTACGCTTTTCCGAAATTTTATAACGCCTGCGAGCCTGACGATCCAATATTTTACGACGACGAATTTCAGCCTTCGTCATTCCTTTTTTATTTCTCTTAGTATGTCTTTTTACCGTCTCAAACCTTTCCAAGCGGTCTTTTTCGGTTTGTTTCTTTTTCTTGCGAGGATCATCGATTTGTGCATTACTTAAGTGATGTACACTCACCAAAGCAACCATTAAAGTAAAGATGAAGAAGTACTTTTTCATAACATTTAATTTTGTACTTTTTTAACTTATTAGCAATCAATTTATTGTAGCCAACTCGATTAATCGGTGATATTCAGTTTCGTTGTAGTTGTCAATGGCTGATTTAAGCCGATTTTTCCAAGTTTCTAAGTGAGGGCGATCAGTGACCTCAATTTGAGCCAATACTTTTTCCAAGTCACTAATCTCGTATAATTCGTATTTTTTCAATGCTGCCACATAAGATGCCAGGAATTGCTTATCTTCTTCCGAAAAAACCAATGCACTGGGTTGGTCGGGTGCACCAGTGCTGGAGTCAGAAGTTAAATGTTCTGCGACTAAAATTTTGGGTAATTCAAAGAAAAATCTGGTACCAACCCCTAAAGTAGACGCCACCTGAATTTGACTTTGATGCGCTTCAATGGCCATTTTGCAAAAAGCTAACCCAAGTCCGGTAGAGCTTGTATTGGCAAAGTTGCGGGCATCTAGTTGGTTAAATGGCTCAAAAATCTCCTTGAATTTGTCTGTCGGAATCCCCTCTCCTGTATCGGTCACGCTTACTACCAAGTTGTCGTTTTGAGGGTTTTCTTTTGCTTCAAACAAAATCTTGCCACCATTGGGTGTAAACTTAATGGCATTGGTCAATAGGTTCTCAAATACTCGTCGAATGTATTTACCGTCATACAAGCTCTCCCATTGTGGTGAAATATTATTTTGCAAATTGAGGCCTTTTTGTTCTGCAAAAATGCTCAACTCATTGATGGCATTCTGAGCGGTTTGAAAAAGCTGATCTTGCTTCTTATCAATCGGCAAATCAGATTCTGCGTATTTTTGCACATCCAGCATGTCATCTATCAGCGAGTTTATCCGTTGACTCGCTTTGTAAATATGCTTTTTAGTATCCCCATCTATTCGTATACTACTATCAGGATTGCTATACCCTACTACTACATTGAGCGGGTTTCGCAGGTCATGGGCTACCATAGCAGTGAGGCGGGCCTTAGAGCGCTGAAGTTTTTCCAGCTCTGTTTTGGCCGAACTTAAGTCATCGCGTTGTTGCTCCAAGTCAGTAACCGAGGCCTTGATTTGTTCATTTTTTTGCTCAATTTCATCCAGCATCGTATTCAGTAACTGATTGGCTTTCAGAAACTTTTCATTAGACTTTTCTAGTTGTTGGTATTGAAAGTGAATCTCCTCATTCTTTTTGTTGAGTTCCTCATTACTCTCTAAGATTTGTTTTCGTTGTGCCAAAATTTCTTCATTCTTTTCTCTCAGCTCTTGGTTGGCGGTCTGAATGGCCTCTTTTTGCGCCTTTTCCGTTTTGGTAATTTCAGTCAACTCAAAATTAGCCAGCTCTATGTCCTTATTTTGTCGGTTTATCTCGGTGTTTTGCTGGTTAATTTGCTGGTTTTTTTTCTCTAAATCTCTAGTTTGCTGCTTAAGTTTTTTATTCACTTTAAGCTTCTGACCATTGTTGATCGAGAGCAAAATGGCAAATAACACCAGCAACCCAATGGTTCCAAACAATCCATAACGGGTATAGCGTTCTTTGCGTAAGGTACGGTTCAGGCGTTTTACCCGACCATTGATAAACTGAAAGTCAAAGTTGTTTTGGTATTTCTCGAGTCTTTGCTTGAGCCGTATAGATTTGCGGGAATACTTCAAAGCCTCATCGTCTTGTTCGGTTACTGTATATAGTTCTGCTAGTTTTTGAAACAAGTTGGCCAGGTATTCCTTTTCCATTTCGCTCATTTGGCCACGGGGTTTCCATTGCTCAAAAGCCGTTACTGCTTGCTGATAGCTTTTAAGCGCCTCAGCATAATGCGCCTCTTTGTTGAGGTAAAATAAGTCGTGAAAATGCTCCCCAATCGCCTCATGGGCTTCGGCTACGTGTTTCAGGGAGTTTTCGCTCTCGAATAAGCTGAGTGCTTCCTGATAATGACTCAGGGTAGAATCAAACTCAAGGGCTTTGCGATAATGTTGCTTGCCTAAATAAATCAGGGCTTTTCCCTCGCCAATGCGATAATCCAACCTCTTAGCCAATGCATAAGCACTGTTGGCATACTTATAAGTCATATCTTTGTCGATAATCAAGTACTCATAAGCCAATTCATTGAGCACATTTACTTTAGTAGTATCGTTAGACAATACCAATAGCTTCGTGTTCAACTCATTGATTTTATCACAATTGGTTTGAGCTGCTCCACTCATAACCAACCCTACAATGCAACAAAGCAGCAGCCCTAGTTTTTTGATCTCTTTTATAAACATTGGATATCTGTTAGCGCTATTCTATTGTTTCAATTCTTGGAGCTTGTTTAAAATTCTTCAATCAGGTCTTTTATAAGCCTTTTTTGATTATATATTACCAAATTTATCAGCAATAGCTAGGCTATTCCTTCAAAATTTGACGCATCTAATCCAAAAATGCATCATAAAATCTCCTGTAAACGAAAATTTAAACAAGCTCTTATCCCGAAAACCTTGTGCCAAAACTAACGGGTAAAATTTAGGTGAAGTTAAAAAGATTATATCATTAATGGGAGAATTTCTAGAAAAGGAAAAATACCATACTATAAAATCCATCATATATTCCCAACAAGAAATCTAAAGGCCCGCAAGTTTTATTAATTTTACCATACAGCCAGCCACTTATCCAACAGAAGAAGCATATATGACTCACAAAATATACTTACTTACGATTACATTAGGCTTAGTCTCGTTTCTGACCCAAGCCCAAACCCTTCAGGGTTGGATCACGATACACCAAGATGCTACCAAGCCTATCTATGAAATTTTAGTAAAAGACAAAGACGAATTAAATTCGGCGGTAAATCCTGACAAACAATCCCAACAACCACCTCATTTGATATGGGCTGCTTTTGTACAACTCACTCAAGAGGGCCGACAAATTGCCTCAGCGGCTACCAACAATTCAGGTAAATTTACCCTACAAGATATTCCTGTAGGAAATTATACGTTGAAAGTCTTTACCTATGTAGAACTTAGTTTTGATCTGTACACGACTATTAACCCAAGCACTCAAATCATTGAGATTAGGGTAAACTCCAACGCATTTAAAACTTACTTCTATAATTTACAGCTCAAAGATGTGCCCTACACCCAAGCTAAAGCTCGTGAGGATATTGCTAAAGGCATCATTCAATTAGTAGAGCTGCGGTCATTCCATCGCACTTATTGTTGGCCATTACCTTATGAATATATAAAAGTGGTAGAAAAAAAATATGGGTTTCGGAAGGTGTTCAAACTCTACAAAGTAGGGCAAGTATTCCTTGATGAGGCTCAAAAAGCCTACAACAACGAAGTATACGCTTATTTAGACAAACGACATAAGATCAATAGTAAAAAACTGATCCGAGAAGCGTTTAAGAAGAGTTACGCAAAATACCTCAAAAAAGAATTTACTAGAGGAAAAGAAAAAGACTGAAACATCCGCTATTGATGGACTTTCGAGTATAACTCAGGCATTTTAGCAATTTGTTGGGTAATTTCCTGGGGGGTATAGTAGTTCTCTTTAGTCTGTCCTACCTCTTTGGCCAAAGCTGGAATCCGTTTGATTTTGTTTAAAATATCCTCACTCATGCTTCTCAGTTGATACCCCAATCCGTGCCGAATGGTGCGCAAATCAGTGGCACGCTCAAAGGACTTTTGGTAAACAGCCGAAGTAGCATACTTAAAGCCAATGCGTGCTATCTGCAAAGCGCTTTTATCTAAGTAAGACACCGTATGTGCCAATTCGTGTCCAATCACTCCTATTTGACCATTATAGGGTAAGTTTTTAAACAAAATAGACTCAAAAGCTTTTACTGATTTGGTACTGATGACTACCAGATAAGTTCGTTTTCTCCAGGGCAAAAGCACCGTCGCTGGATCAGGACGGGACGATAAAGGGATGTAAGCTTCCTGAAACATAAACTTTATAGGGATTTCTTTAAGTTCTGGATAGTGCGAAAGGGCTATTAATGCTTGTAACTCATAACCTTTTGGCAAAATTTTGTTTTTCCCAAACTTGGCTTTTAATTGTTGAAACTGACTGGCGTCTTGTGCCTGTGTATGTATTTTTCGTGGGGTGGGTAGTTGTTGTACATCAAGCTTAACTTCACTTTGGTAGTCGTTGTCTAGCAAAAGTAGTACAAACACTACTAATATGATGGCTAGTAAACTAACAATCAAGTATTTGAAAATGCGACCCAGCCGTTTCATCATATCAGGCTTTTCCTAGTTGCTTTTTTAAATGACCAATTTGTTGTTGACACAATTGGTTTACCTGAGCAATCACTTGCTGGACAGCCTGAGGGGTTTGTCGTTTTTGTTGAACTAACTGCCGCCCTCTTTCGGCCTCATTATACAAGGTTTGGATACCATAGATTTGCACCGCAAATTTTATCTTGTGTATGGCAAAACTTAACGTGTCCAGGTTGGCTTGTTGCATACCTTGCTGAAAAGCTATCATAAACTCTTGCAAAGTTTCAATAAATAGCACATCCATTTCTCGCCGAAAAGCAGGATCATCCTTACTTAACTCAGCCAAAGACTCAATCAAGGATTTATTTTTTTGATTATTTTCAGGCATTTTTTTCTTCTAATCTCATTTGTAGATAATGTCCCAGCATTTTGTGAAAGCCCTCGGGCTTCAAAGGTTTGATCATTACATCGTTCATCCCCGCATTTAAGATACTGTCTTTGGTATCTCGCATTGAGTCCGCAGTTAATGCAATAATGGGAACACTTATATCAAATTTAGTGCGTAACTCCCGCGTGGCCTCTAAACCACTCATTTGGGGCAAATATACATCCATTAAGATAATGTCAAACTTATCAGGGTACTGATTGACTACTTCCAGGGCTTGTTCTCCCGAAATAGCAAATTCAGCACAAATATCCCATTTTTTCAATAATTCACTGATAATCATCTGATTAAGTTCATCATCATCTACCACAAGTACCTGAAATACCTCACTCTTTAATTGTTCAGTAATAAAAGCATTTAAGTTTTCCGTCATATCATTGCTCAAATTCTCAGATATGCGCCTTTGCAAGCAAGCACATGAAACATTGGTGAAAATACATTCCTAAAAAGTAATTCTTTTAAAATACACAAATTTGATCAAAAAACTTCACATGATTCTAGCTTATTACAGAGAATCAACCACTTAAGTAAGAAAAACGTAAAGTATGCAACTTCTAAAAGAATTTTAAAACTACAATGTTTATTTAAAGGTTTACTGACAAAAGCAATTTAATAAAATATATAGCCCATCACAAACAATAAAAGCGGTGCACACCTGTAATAGTACAGGACACACCGCTTTTGGCAATATTTTAGTAAAGAAGTCGCCTTGACTTCAAATACTTAGTACTGTGGAACAAAATAATTTACTATTCTACAAGCTTCCTCAAGTCTTTGGTCTTCCTAAGTTAACAAACAAATAGGCGAGACCAAAGAAAGCATTGTATGGTCTCCCTATCGGTAAGACCATACAAGAAGTGGAAATTTTAGAATAGTTGCAGAAGTGCAAACAAACTTTTGTTCCAGTGTACTTAGTTTTTCTTCATTTTCATTTTGCCACCATCATGTCCACCTTTTTGGCAACATGCCGGTAATTTATCATAGGCCTTTTTCCAGGCAGGCACTTCGTCAGCATCGTACCCTACCTTAGATACTGCCTTGCGTATCTTGTCAGGACTAGTTTTACGGGTTTTGTAAGTTACTGTCAAGATTTTAGATTCTACGTCCAAAACCGCTGACTTAATACCTCGCTCATAGGCCATGGCCTTCTCAATACGCTCTTTGCACATTTCGCACTGCGAAGAGGTTTTGATTTTGATGGTGGCGACTCTTTTATTTGCTTTCTTTTGAGCTTGGGCTTGAAAAGAAAACCCTATCACACCAAGTATTGCTAACAAAAATAACTGTTTAATTCTCATACGATTTGTGTTTTTTTGGTAAAAAAATCCTAAAAATTAACTCTAAATCCAATGGCCGCATCGATATTGATCCAAGCCGTAGCTGGCACCAACTCGAGATAAGGTCCAAAATCTACAAATACTGAAATGGGTACATCCGGAATAAAATATTCTAAACCGAATACCCCCGTAAGGCCAAAGCCTACAGCATCTTTTTCTTCGCGATCGTCGCTATCCCAGTAGCGGCGACTGCTCAGTTGACCACCAAATCCATAGTACAAATCCAGTCCTTGGGTTTTGGTGCTTTTTTGCCATAAATAATTGACTCCCAGGACAATGCTATTGCGAAACTCTCCCCGCCAATAGTTGCGTCCTCGATAATACCCCCAGCCATTACGCCCTAGGTTTACTTCTATGGCATTGCCACTGCCGAGGTACTTTTTAATATTCAAGCCAGTAGGTTCACCTGCTCTTAAACCTACAGCCCATTCCTGTTTTTGGGCTAGAGCCAAATTGGCTACCAGCAATAATACACCTGCGAATAAAAGTCCGTTCTTCATATTATTTTAGCTTTGAGTTATGGAAGTTAGTTCAACTTCGTTTTTTTTATAAGAGTATATGTAAACTCACAAAGTTAAAATAACTTCTGTTTATTTGATAGTAAATCGCAAACCAGCATATAAAGTTCGCCCTGCAATGGGAGCCCACACCAAACCAGCATCAAACTGATTACCAAAGGGATTAGCAGCATCGATAATCGGATTGCTTTGGCGAAAATCACCCAAGTTTTCACTCCCTATGTAAAACGACCAATCTCGAAAGTTACGGGTAATTTGCGCATGAAGTAAGAAAAAGTCAGGCGTATTGGCCGCTCGTTGAAACTCGTTGGGCTTGGTGGTAGTATTGGGCAATCGCTGAGCACCAAACCACTGAGCAGTAAAATCAAATTCCCACTTATCAAACTTGGTAGCATACGCCAAATTCAAGAGGAAGCGGTTTTGAGCAATAAACGGCGTTTGTTGTAAAGTATTATTGTAAGTAGATTGTACATCGTAATACTTGTAAGCAAGGCTCACATCAAAACGTTTCATCAGTTCATATTCCAACGCAGCCTGAAAACTGTTAGCAAATGCCTGCCCAGTCAGATTGTAAAAAGAAACCTCATTGGCACTTATGTCCAAATCGGTTACGACCTGGTTTTCAAAATCAGTTCGGTAAAAATCCAAAGTCAATTTTCCTTCACGTTTGCCAAATTTGAACTTTTGAGTCCAACTTGCCCCATAATTCCAGGCCACCTCTGGTTGTAAATCACTGGCTGCATTCAGGGTCCGAGCGCTTATCAAGTACCCAAAGTTTTCGGGAATAATATTCGCCACTCGAAATCCCCTTCCAGCAGATAGTCGCACAATCGAATTGGTAGTTAGCGCATATTTCAGATGCATTCTGGGCGTAAAAACATTGCCATACAGGTTGTGAAAATCATTGCGTAACCCAGTAACCAAGGCCAGTTTTTCGTTAGGCTCAAAAGTATATTCCGCAAAAAGACCTGGAACCGACTCAGTACGTTGCCAACGATAACTTTGGGTATTGGCCAAACGTTCTACATAGCTTTGATCATAGCGATCGTACATATAACTTCCTCCCAAGCTAAAACGGTGTTTATCATTGATCTGAGTCTGAAAAATCGCATTAACTGAGAGGTTGTCTTGCGTGCCTGTAAAATCGCTCAATCCCCAAAAAGAGTCCTGAATATGGTGAATACCCGATACAATAATGCCTAAACTCTGGTTGGGGTTATTGGGAGGCAAAATACCAAACTTAGTAAAGCCTTCCACACGGCGCGTATTGAAAACTACTCCGTAAGGTAAGCCGGTACCACGTTCTTGGTTGCGGGTAAAATCAGTTTGTCCAGTAAATTTATCTTCGTACAAAGCCTTTACCCCAAACTGTATCCTTACTACATCCCCCTTGTATTTCCAACGATTCACAGCATTCACTTGGGTTCCTTGGGCTATATCAAAAAAGCCATCGTTATTTCGATCAATACCCAGACTTACATTGTTAGCATGTAGCAATAAGGCTGTACTCCACCGTTCATCTTTCCCAAAAACTTTTGAGGTATTTAGATTCGCCTCAGTTCTCCCCATAGCATTGCCATACAAATTCAGTAATAGTGCTTCACTGTTATCTGGTTGAGCCAAAGTCACATTAATTTGACCAGTAATAGACTCATAGCCATTCACTACCGAGCCTGCTCCTTTGTTGATGGCAATAGACTTGATCCAGGTACCAGGGATAAACTTCAATCCAGTTCTGGAAGCCAAACCTCGTACAGAAGGCATATTTTCTACCATAATTTGGGAATACACACCATCTAACCCTAACATCCGAATACGTTTAGATCCAGTTACAGCATCAGTATTCGTCACATCTACCGAAGGGTTGGTTTCGAAGCTTTCGGAAAGGTTACAACAAGCGGCTTTACGCAATGATTTTACAGTAAGTAATTCTGACTTGATGGCTTCTACATCCAGGCTTTTGCCTGACTTAATCACCACAGTTTTGAGTTCTTCCAGGGTTTTTAATACAATCGTAAGGTTATTTTGGTTATTTACTGTTACCGTATCGTTTTGGTATCCAGCATAGCTCACCACTAATTGATTGGCTCCTGTCACTCTTTTTAAGGAAAATTGTCCTTGATCATTGGTGACTGTACCTACAGTAGTAGTTGCCCAATACACATTGGCCCCTACCAGTGGCTCGGCCTTACCTTTGGGTTTTTCTACTACAATTCCTTGAATGATTTGAGCCTGAGCCCAACTGAAGCTCCCTAAAAGCAATAAGAGTAGCCCATATATATTTTGAATAGATTTATGAATCTTCATTTTTTTCCATTGCTAGATAAGACTGTTGTCTAGGTTTATTATGGCACCGTTCTTTTGAAGAAATCCAGGTCTAATAAGCCAGCACTTTCACCAAATAACTTTGGCTATAATGCTATTTTGAGACAGTCTTAAAATGATGTAAATAAATTAAAAAGAATTGCTTCTCGGTGTGGTTTATATAACAACAGGTATTCTTGCACTAAAGACGAACAGACCTGACCTCACCTGAGAAATAAAAAGGAGGGGAAATGGAAAATTATAGAAGAAAACTTTGCTTATGGGTAATAATCTCACGCCCAGTAAGTGGCGGAGAACTGTCTGAAAAGGAGTATTTGGGAGTTGGATCCAAAAAATGAAAGTCCCCATACCAGTGGAGTTCATTTTTGGCTACTGTGGCCCAGTATTTCTGGAAAGCCTTGCCTGAATCATTAGAAACCGTCTTTTTGAATTCGGCCTTGATGAGATCGACCGACAATGCGCAACATTTTTTGGGTTTTGCTTCAATTTTGCTGGGCATATGGTCGCAATCATCCATCATAGAAGCCTTATCGGCTTTTGGTTGATCACAGCAATCTGGCTTGTGTGCGTGAAAAAGTGCTACAGTTTGCTCCCCCATCATCAAGCAGGTTTGCTTGTGGATGGCCACTCCTGTAGAACTCATCAACACCAATACCGCCAAGGTAAGTGCCAATGATTTTCTAAAAAAGCGAGTGATCATATGTAGTCGTTTTTTATTCACAATACAAATCAAACAAAAAAAAGTGATAAAGAAAATTATAATTTTAGCCTTTAACGGGCAATTAACAACAAAGCTCAAAAATACTTGTTAATATTCCATTAATTTTTTGAATGATTCTATTTTATCTATTACTTTTGCAGCCGGAAATTAGATGAAGGTATTAGTTTCCGATTAACAAGGGACTTCCGTTCTGTATTAAGCCACAGAACGGATTTTTTTATTTGCTCTCCACCGATCTTATCAATTCCTTATTTGGGCTTGGCCGCAAATCTGACAGCGTCAGATCGTCACCCATTTTTTTTGTTTTACTCCTCCTTTTATCCGATTTTTGTTTTACCAACAATACAATAATATTCTTAATAATTTTAACACTATTCACATGATTTCACTACCTTTAAAGAATTGGTGGGGGCAGATGCATTACGCATTGTTTGAAACTCAGGAAGAATCAAAACAGTTACCCACTCCTCAAACCAAACATTACGAATCCATTACAACACAAACCAAAGATTTTAACCACCTGAAAATACATCAGGATGATTTGAAATTGATCTCAATTGCCTTGATTCGTTATCAAAAACAGTTGGCGAATAATAATCAAAAAGAGAAGGCTGCCAGAGTGGCGCTGTTGGATGAGATGTTTTACGAGTTGATTCAGAAAACAAACACAAAGATTAGCTAATAACCAATACATAACCGGCCGATATAGACAATAAAAGGAAGTTCACTACCCTGAACTTCCTTTTTTTCATGTCTCGTATCTGTGTGATTACTCTACACTGGCAGTAGCCTTAATGAAAGACTCTGCTTTCTCTACCATTTCCTTAGAGCCAATGTATAAAGGACAACGCTGGTGTAATTCGGTAGGTTCTATTTCCAGCGTACGTTGTAAACCATTGGAAGATTTTCCTCCTGCTTGCTCAGCAATAAACGCTAAAGCATTGCACTCATACAATAAGCGTAATTTGCCATTGGGTGCGGCTTTGGTGGTGGGGTAAATATAAATACCTCCTTTGAGCAAGTTGCGATGAAAATCGGCCACCAAAGAACCAATATAGCGTCCCTTGTACTTCTTTTCTTTACAATGATTGACGTAATCGGTCACTGTCTGGTCAAAATCATTGCTTGAACCTTCATTGATAGAATAGATTTTCCCTTTTTCAGGAATCTTCATTTCTGGATGAGATAACAAAAACTCTCCCAATGAAGGCTCTAGGGTAAATCCGTTTACCCCATGACCAGTAGTATACACCAACATGGTAGAAGAACCATACAAGGTATAACCTGCTGCTACTTGTTGGGTACCTTTTTGGAAAATGTCATCCATGCTAATCTTTCCTCCCACGGGAGATTGTCGACGATAGATAGAAAATATGGTTCCTATAGATACATTTACATCTATATTTGAGGAACCATCCAATGGGTCAATCGCCACCACATAATTCCCTTCTGGGTTTTGTGGATCGATGATTTGCTCATTTTCTTCAGAAATAATCGCACATACTTCTCCTCCGTTGCATAATGACCGAATGAATAAATCATTGGCAATTACATCTAATTTTTGCTGTTCTTCGCCCTGCACATTCTGAGCGCCGTGTTTCCCCAAAATATTTGCCAGCCCGGCACGGTTTACCTCCCGGTTTACTACCTTGGCAGCTACCGATATATCACGCAACAACTGAGAAAGCTCACCGCTTGCATAAGCAAACTGCTCCTGACGTTCACGGATAAATCTGCTCAAAGTAGTGCCTATGGGTAAAGATAATTTTTCACTCATTGATTCATCATTTTTTGTATAAGACCATAGATATATATAGTATTGAAACTTTATCAATATAACACTGGTAAGGATGAAAATTTTCAAGTTTGGAGGAGCCTCAGTAAAAGATGCCCCAGCGCTGGAAAATATGCTGCAAATTCTGCAAAAACACGCTGATTCAACTCAAATGGTGATCGTGGTATCGGCTATGGGTAAAACTACCAATGCTTTAGAAAAGCTCTTGAACCAATACTGGGAACAGGAAGATTACCTCACAACCCTTGAAAACATTCAAACATATCACGCAGATATTGTCAAAAAATTATTTATAGATGACAAAGATAGTATTTTTTCCCTGCTCGATAATCTGTTTGTAGAACTTAAGCAACATCTCAACCGGATTACCCCTGAAAATGTAAGTTATGATGAAGCCTATGATCAGATCATTTCTTTTGGAGAAATTATTTCTACCAACCTGATTAGTAAGTACTTACAACAATCTGAGTTTGATTGTGCCTGGGTAGATGCCCGAAAAGTGGTATACACTGATGCCCAATGGCGTGATGCCAAAATTGATTGGGAAATAACCCAACAACAAATGGATGAGGAAGTACGATCACTCGCTGCTCAAAAACCCGTCATTACTCAAGGGTTTATCGGAGGAACTACAGGTAAAAAAACTACTACACTTGGGCGAGAAGGTTCAGATTTTACCGCAGCCATATTTGCTTATGGTCTTGAAGCCGCTTCTGTCACGATTTGGAAAGATGTAGAAGGAATCCTAAACGGAGATCCTAAAATAGTCGCCAATGCTCAAAAATACGCATACCTCTCTTATTGGGAAGCTGCCGAAATGACCCAATACGGCGCCAAGGTGATTCACCCCAAAACGATTATTCCTTTGATGCAAAAGCAAATACCTTTGTACGTCAGATCGTTTATTCATCCGTTGAGAACCGGGACCTGTATTAGCAAAACTCAGGTGGAAAAAATGATTCCAGCCATTATATTCAAGGAAAATCAAACGCTTATAAAACTAGAAGTCAAGGGAGCCTATTTTATGACCACCCCTCGTTTTATTGAAATTTTGCAGGGCTTAGAGAATCAACACATAGAGGCTCACTTTGTGCATAAATCGGCGATAGGTTGCGAAATTTGCATCAGTGGGCGCCCCCGTCGCACCCAAAAGTTTGTAGATACTTTTCAATCCCAATACGATATTTCTTTTACGCCTGAGGTGCAACTACTCACCATTAAAAACTATGATCAAGCATCTATTCAATCTGCTACCAAGGATTGGAATATTTTATTGGAAGAACGTAATGGTCATATTTATCAAGCAGTAGTAAAGCAAAGCTAGGGTATCAAAATTTAGCCAAACGAGATACAGCCATCGCTAAATTTAAAAAGAAGTTGGCGAAACATTAGGCAATTTGATCATCAGCAAGAAAAAAAACGATTATGACAAATCTTTTTTGGGGTGAATGTGTACATTGAGCAACACAATCAAAATTAAACCTCAAAACAATGTTTAAAAAAGTAATTTATATCCTGATAGCCTTGCTAGGCTTTGCCTTGTATGCAAAAGCCCAAACTGCCAACCCAGTAACAATTGCGGGAAAAGTAATTGATGAAAATGGTACTGCCATTAAAGCCAAAATCAAATTAATTGACGTAGCTGAAAACAAAGTAGTAGAACAGGTCAATGCAACTGATCCTTCTCAAAAGCATCATTTCGGATTCAAAGGTAATTATCTAAAAGGCAAATATTTGATGTATGTGTGGGCTGAAGGGTACCTGTTTTATAGTACCTACCTGGAACTCGATGATGTTGAAAAAACACCTAGAATTTTTAACATACGACTCAAAAAAACGAAATAAGCATACACCTTCTGAGTCATCCTAAATTTTTGGGATGACTTTTTTATGAAACCCTTCCCTATTCTACCTTCCTTCCAATTGTTGGTTCCTAACAGGTCCAGCTCATCCCATCTAACGTTATTCAATTGTATTACTCGCTTTTGTTTTTGCGTATTTTTACAAATATTGAGTAAATTGATAAAAACACATCCAATTGATATCCACCCATACCCAAAGGCTATATGAAATTATTTCGCTGTCATTTCTTTGGTTCTCCCTACCATTTGCTTGGACTAAGCTTGCAAGTTGTCTTATTGATTTTATTACTTTCTAATTATACTATTGCCCAAAACAGTGATGAAAAGGATAGTTTACCTAATGATATAACCAGGCTAAAAGTGTTCACCAATATAAAGAACCTAATCCTTTGTTCAATTCTTTTACTATTCTCAGGTGTTACACTTGCCCAAAATATTCATACTATCGATTCACTAAAAAAGGTGCTTAAAACTAGTATTTCAGGAACTAAAAGGGTGGACAGTTATAATTCAATTGCCAAATTATACCGTGAATCTGATTCAATTCAAGTAGCTCATTATACCAATAAAGCTATTCAATTGGCAAAAAGGGTAAAGTACCCAAAAGGAATATCAACTGCCTATGTACATTTAGGTTGGATATCTCTGATAAAAGGTAATTATAAAACGTCAATCAATTCCTTTCAAGAAGCATTAAAAATAGCTGATAGCATCCAATTCAAGAAAGGTATAGCTGATGCTCATGCCTTTCTTGGAGTAGTTTTTACTAAAAAAGGAGAATATGCTCAAGCTTTGCTACATTATGAAAGAGCCAATATAATTCATCAAGAGATTAACGATAAGGAAGGACTTGCATATGGATATAATAACAGGGGCGATATATACCGTCGCAAAGGAGAGTATCCAATAGCATTAGAACATTATCAACAGTCTCTGAAGATTTTTAAAAAAATTAAGATTCAAAAAGGAATTGCTTACAATTATTTTGACATAGGGCATGTTTTTCGAATTTGGGGAAACCACTCTAA
This sequence comes from Microscillaceae bacterium, assembly GCA_003483885.1. Taxonomy (GTDB): domain Bacteria; phylum Bacteroidota; class Bacteroidia; order Cytophagales; family Microscillaceae; genus Microscilla. Next base: position 23,506 of record DMXI01000105.1, on the reverse strand, counting down.
GGCTATAGAATACTTCCAAAAATCACTCACTATCGGAGAGAGAACCAAAGACAAAAGAGGAATAGCAGGAAACTATTTTCAGATAGGACTCATTCACCAAAGTCAGGGTAATTATTCAAAAGCTTTGGAAATGTTAAAAAAATCACTCAGAACACGCAAAGAAATAGGTGAAAAAGAAGGAATGGCTGTAACCTACAATAACATTGGAGATATTCATCGTATGCGAGGTAACTTTAAAAAGGCTTTAGAAATGTATCAAAAATCGTTAAAAATCAAGATACAAATTGGGGATAAAGGTCGAATTGCTGTTGGTTACTTGAGTTTAGGCCAGCTTGCGTTATCAAATAAAGAAATAGAAGTTGCGAAAAAATATTTTACACAAGCCCTCACCCTTCGACAAAAATTAGCACAAAAGGATTTAGTTGCTGAAGCTAAAATTTTCCTTGGCATAGCCTACTATAGCCAGAAATCATATAAAAAAGCAGAAAAAAACCTCACACAAGGGATAAGTGTTGCAAAGCATACAAATCACATTTCTTCGGTAAGAAATGGTGCTAAATACCTATCAAAATTATACGAGATTATAGGAAAGCCTCAAAAAGCACTGGAAAATCATGTGCTATATAAACAAATGGAAGATAGCTTATTTAACAGGAAAAACACTCGACAAATAACCCAACTACAAGAAAGATATGATGCTCAAAAACGAGAAGACTCTCTCAAACAACATAATGCACACAAACTCTTACAGGCACAAATAAAAACTCAAAAAGCAAATAAAAAAACTGCGATCACCATATTTGGCCTAATCAGCCTAGGAGTTTTATTTATAGTTTTAGTATTTTTTTACCGTCTCAAACAACTTAATAATCAACGCCTCCAATCAGCTAACAAGGAAATCAAAGCAAAATCTGAAATTGTAAAAAAACAAAGAGATAAACTCGCCCAAACCCTCCAGAAACTCCAAAGTTCTCAAACCCAACTTATCCAATTCGAAAAAATGGCCTCACTCGGGCAACTCACCGCAGGCATTGCCCACGAAATCAATAATCCCGTCAATTTTATATCATCCAATGTAGACTCGCTTAGGGTAAATTTGCAAGACATACTCAAAGTTGTAGATGCTTATGAGCAGCTCACCCCTGACAATACCACCCAACAACTGGCCAGCATTGTAGCGCTCAAACAAGAAGTACAATACCAGGATGCCCTAGATGAAATGGCGGACCTCATCCAAGGCATTGAGGATGGAAGCCAGCGTACTACCCACATTGTCAAAGGTTTGCGTTTGTTTACCCGTTTAGACGAGGATGTACTCAAAAAAGTACAAATTCACGAAAATATAGATACTACCTTGATGTTATTGCAAAACCAGTATAAACACCGCATCAAGATTGAAAAAAACTACGGGGACTTACCTTTGATTGATGGCTATCCTGGTAAGCTCAATCAAGTATTTATGAATCTGCTTGTAAACGCGATACAGGCAATTGATAACGCTGGAACTATTAAAATCAGTACTGGTTTAGAAGGTTACCAACAAGTACAGATAACGATTCAAGATACCGGCAAGGGGATACCTTTTCACTTACAACAACAAATTTTTGAGCCATTTTTTACCACCAAAGAAATAGGCGAAGGTACTGGCTTGGGCTTATCTATTGTGCTGGGTATTATCGAAAAACATCAAGGGAAAATTGAGGTAGAGAGCAAACAAGGCCAAGGCACTCGCTTTAGTATTACCTTGCCAATTGAGCAGATCAATTCTTAAAATAGTATTTTAGTAATTTTTTAAACCATCGATAATTTATGGAACAGTTGAATATCTTATTTGTAGATGACGAACTACACAATTTGAATGCCTTCAAATCCGCATTTCGAAGAGATTATATCGTTCACTTAGCAGATTCGGCCAGTAAAGCAATGGAAATATTGGCTGCCGAATCCATTCAAATCATTATCACAGATCAACGCATGCCTGATGTTACTGGAGTTGAGTTTCTGAAGAAAATCACCCCTCAATATGCGCATACCTTAAGAATGGTATTATCAGGTTTTAGTGATAGTGAAACCATTACTCAAGCTATCAAGGATAAAACTGTGCATCACTTCATCAATAAGCCCTGGGATAAGCAAATAATTAAATCTATCATAGCAAAGGCTTTTGCCAACTAAAAAGACCTATTCGTCCTTATGAAAAACATTACTTTCTGTTGTGTCCTCTTATTACTTTCTAGTGTTACTCAGGCCCAGAATAAGCAAATCATCGATTCACTTAAAAAAGTTCTTAAGAATGGAATTTCTAAAAAGCAGAAAGTAGACATATACAATATGATTGCTAATGAATATCGCTATGCAAACTATGCCCAAGTTGCGGATTACACTTCCAAGGCAAAAAAGCTAGCCCAAAACATTCATTACCTTAAGGGAGTAACTGATGCTCAGTATTACCTGGGTTGGATTACAATGATTAAGGGAGATTATCCTGAAGCACTTCGGCAGTTCAACTTAGCCTACCAAACTGCTACCCAAGCCCGCTATAAAAAAGGACTGGCCAATGCCAGAAATGGCCAGGGAGTGACTTATTGGTTTCAAGGCAAATATCTGCTAGCGTTGGAAATGTATCAGGAATCGCTCAATATCAAAAAGCAACTCGGTGATGAGAAAAGCATGGCGGGTAGTTATAACAACTTGGGTAAGGTATATCGCGACCAAGGTAACTATCCCAAAGCACTGAAAATGCACCAGCAAGCGCTTGAGATAAGAGAACGCCTCGGAGATAAAAAAGGAATGGCATTTAGTTACTCGAGCATAGGGCTTGTTTATTATCGGCAAAGCGAATACTCAAAGGCACTTAAGATGTTTCAAAAAACCCTAAAGCTGAGAGAAGAAATTGGTGATAGATGGGGCAAGGCAAGTTGTTATCACAATATTGGGAAAATATATCGTGTACAAGGCAAATATTTTAAAGCAGATAGTGCCATTCAAAAAGGGCAACAAATTGGAAGGCTAATTGAAAGTAAAAGAATTATCGCTCAAGGCCACCTCGAACTGGGAAGGGTTGCCCTAGATCAAAATAAAGCTGATGTGGCTCAAGTTCACTTTAAACAAGCACTTGACTTACGGCAAAAAACAGGAGAAAAGGATTTATCGGCAGAGGTATTAATCAATATTGGCATCGCCTATTTTATCCAAAAAAAGTATTTGGAGGCACAAAACCACTTAACCAAAGGTGTACAAGAAGCTAAGAAAACAGGAAACCCTGTTATAATACGAGATGGATCAGAATATTTGGCCAAGACATACCAGATGATGGGATCCTTTGAAAAAGCACTTGAGAGCCACAGGCTTTTTAAAAGAATGGCAGATAGCTTATTCAATAAAAATACCATTAGGCAACTGACCTTATTGGAGGCCCAAAGACACGCAGATTCCCTAAGCGCTGTACGAGAAAAACAAAAAACACGGAAGGCTAAAGAAAATAACCAACGCAATCGTAATTTTATCATTGCCTTGGTTGTATTGGGATTGATATTGCTGCTAACCATCGTCGTTTTGTGGCGGCTTTACCTGGGTAAACAACGTAGCCATAGACAACTTGTCCGATTAAATACTCGGCTAAACAACTCTAATGAAGAAATACGCCATCAACAAAAAGAACTTAAAGAACAAAATATTTACCTTGGACAGGCTTATCAAAATATCCGTGAATTAACCACTATTGGTCAACAAATTACCGCTTCGCTTGACCTAGATACTATTTTACAGGAGTTTTACCAAAACATCAATCATTTGATGGATGCTGATAATATGGGCATTGGCTTGTATAATGCTGAGCATCAAGTGATACACTACCGACTCATTATTGAAAGAGGCCAGCGTAAAAAACCTTATACACGCTCTCTCAAAGAAAAAAACCAATTGGCCGTATGGTGTATTACCAATCGTCAACCCATTTTGATGTGGAACGTTGCCAATGATTATTCTACTTACCTTGATTCTCTCGAGAAAAGTGCTTTTTTACCCGTTGATTCAGAAAATGAAATTCCTACCTCATTGATGTATGTACCGCTTATGAATGGTAACCAAGTGTTGGGTTGTATGAGTGTGCAAAGCTATCAAAGAAAGGCTTACCAACATTATCATTTTAATTTGCTTCATAATTTGGCCATTTACGTAGTGATTGCTCTAAAAAATGCGCAGGAATACAGCAAAAAACAACAGATGCTCCACGAATTACAAAACACTCAGGCCCAGCTTGTACAGGCCGAAAAAATGGCTTCACTCGGACAACTTACTGCGGGTATCGCTCACGAGATTAACAACCCTATAAATTTTGTATCCTCTAACATAGATTCTCTTTCGGCCAATTTAAAAGATATTCTAATGGTGGTAGATGCTTACCAGCAATTAAAGCCAGATGATTTATTGAATCAAATACATTTGATAGAAAAACTCAAAGAAAAAGTACAGTATCAAGATGCTTTGGAAGAAATGGATGAGTTGCTTCTTGGTATTCAGGAAGGAAGTCAACGTACCGCAGAAATTGTAAAAGGGTTGCGGCTTTTTTCTCGTATAGACGAAGATATTCTTATAAGAACCGACATTCATACAAATATTGACACTACCCTGTTAATGCTTCGTAATCAATACAAGGATCGTATTTCTATTGAGAAAAGTTATGGTCAAATTCCGGCCATTGATTGCTACCCGGGCAAACTTAACCAAGTTTTTATGAATTTACTCGCCAATGCCATACAAGCCATCAAGGATAAAGGTACGATTCACATTACCACAGAAATCAAAAATAATGACTACATCCAAGTAATTATCCAGGATTCTGGACCTGGTATACCTAAAGAGGTACAACCACATGTTTTTGAACCTTTTTTTACTACCAAGGCCGTAGGGCAAGGAACTGGCCTTGGGTTATCCATTTCATTAGGGATTATAGAAAAGCATCAAGGAAAAATTGTATTAGAAAGTGAGGAAAACCAAGGAACAATTTTTAAGGTGATTTTGCCTATTGAACAAAAAAAAGAATCTTAAATTAGCAAGGTGATATTTTATCTAAATATGACCCATCATTCAACATATCTCTATTTTTATGGAAAAGGCTTGTATTTTATTTGTAGACGACGAAAAGCACAACTTAACTGCTTTTAAATCAGCCTTTAGGCGTAATTATGACGTATTTCTTGCCAATTCTGCTGAGGAAGGTCTTAAAATATTGCGAGATAACCCTATCAAAGTAATTATTACCGACCAACGTATGCCAGGCATGACTGGTATAGAACTACTAGAAAAAATCATCCCTACTTACCCTAACGCAATTAGAATGATTTTGACGGGATTTAGTGATGTAGAGGCAATCATTAACGCCATTAATACCGGACAGGTATATCGCTATATCACCAAACCTTGGAACAAAAATGAATTAAAAATCACCATTGACAATGCCTTAGAAGCCTACCACTTGAGGGAAGAGAATAAGACTTTAATCCAAAACCTTCAGGCAGCCAACGAAGGGCTTGAAGATAAGGTACAAAAGCGAACCCAAGAGATCGAGCAATATCTGGGAATAGTCAAAAAACAGTGGGATGGTATACAAGCCAGTATTAGTTATGCCCAAAGGATACAAACTGCCATATTGCCCTTAGAAGAAACTCTATGCAATGCCTTGCCTCAACACTTTATATTTTATCGTCCAAGAGATATTGTTTCTGGTGATTTTTATTGGTTTAAGGAAGTGGGGAAAAAACAATTCTTGGTGGCAGCAGATTGTACTGGGCATGGCGTACCTGGGGCTTTCATGACTATGCTGGGTGCTCAGGCATTGGCAAATATCATTCTCCAAAATAATGTACATTCTCCAGATCAAATATTGAGTGCACTAGACGACACCCTACAAACATTACTACAAAGCAAAAGTACCCTTTTACGCGATGGAATGGATATTAGTGTGTGTGTCATTGATAAACACCACAAGACCCTTCATTTTGCTGGTGCGGTAAACCCATTGATAGTCATTCAGAATAATGAAATGCAAGTGCTCAAGAGTAGTAGGTACAGTATCAATGGTCATAGACCAGAAGGACAAGTGATTGAATTTCCTACCCACAAGGTAGATCTCGCGATTGATACTACTTTTTATATATTTTCTGATGGATTACAAGATCAGTTTGGAGGAGAACAAAATCGGAAGTTTTCCAGTAAACGCTTGAGAAATACCTTGTTAGAAAATTACCCAAAGCCCATACAAGAGCAAAACCAATTACTGGCTCAAGCTATAGACGAATGGCAGGGTGAATTTGAGCAAATTGATGATATGTTGTTGATAGGGGTTCGAATGAAATTGGAAGACCAATAATCAAAAGGAATAACAACGAAAGGGTTTACTTGTCTTCCTTTCTAAAATCCGCTATCTTTGATTACACCAAGTAATAAGCCTCTTACCAAAACACCTTGACAATGCCGCGAAAATTCTGCTGGATATTATTTATTGGCTTGTTGGCTACTACTCAAATACAAGCACAAAATAAGTCGATCGATGACAATGGTGCGCAGATTTTTTTACGCCAGCCCAATACGCTTATCAATGATTATACATTGCCTCTAGAGCTGGCGAAACAATTCGTCATTAAAGGAAAGGTTCGAGGAGAAAGAAAACAGGTTTTGCAGGATGTGACTGTCAAGCTAGTAAGTCTTGCAAAAAATAAGGTGGAAAAAAAACTTGCGTATAACCCCAAAACTGGCACCTTTCAGGGCGCCATCTCTCATACTGGTACCTATTTGGTTTTAATCAAAAAAAAGGGGTATACATTTCATACTGAATATGTAAGAGTAGAAGATAAAACGTATACCAAAGCAAGAGTTATAGAAACTACTCTTAATAAACATCAAAAGTAAAAGCCCAGTAACTTAACATAGTCAAGTTGTCTGGGCTCAAACCTTCAAAATCGCATCATGCTAATTTGACTAACGATCAGCAGGCACATTTGTCATGAATACCTATGCACAGTACAGATGAATAGAGCGACTTGCATTACAAATGCACACCAGCCTAGAAGTATTTAATAAGTGAATCTCAGGTTAACCTGAGGCTCTGGCTATTCAATTGGTAGATCTAAATTACTACAAGAGGCTATACATTTCCTAAGCCTAAAAGGTCCTCCTCCTTGCAAAACACACCGGATTCTACACTCTGACGCTGGCGTTCCACCTTTAATTTCACTCAATTGCGATTTGTTCAATTGGTTTGAACTAAATTTTTTTCTTAAAATTTTCATAATATATCTTTTTATGTAATAAGTATAATTGGTTGCTGTAAAAAAGATAAAATATGATAAAAACTACTTGGACGTATAGATCAGAAGCTTGGACATATAGATCAACTAACCCTTAGCAACTCATAATCAAGCAATTAGAAATCGACAAATACTTACGTTTGTTTTTTTACTAAAAGTATTGCACTTAATGTCCTCCTTCCATATATGTAAAACTGTATTGAAAGAAGATAAAACCCATACCAAGGCAACAGTGATAGACGCTATACTTAAGAAGTATCAAAAGTAAAAGCCCAGAAACTTAAAATAGTTAAGTTTCCAGGCTCAAACTTTCAAAGTCGCATAACGCGCTAAATTGACTAGCGATCAGCTGGAGTCTGAGGACCTTTACAAGCATCAAGACATCTTCTAAGGCTTGTCATTCCTCTTATACCAATACATCCACGCTGGCATTGCTCTACTGCACCATCTCCTCCCCCTTTGATTTCACTTAATTGTGGTTTTTCTAATTTGTACGAACCAAACTTTTCTTTTAGAACTTTCATATAATATCTTTTTAATGATTATAATTTGATGCCACAAAGGAAGGTGAAAGATGATAAAAGTGATTGGGCATATCAGGCAAAAACTTGGGCATATCAGTCAATTCATCCTCATAGTCAGGAAGTTACCTAAAAACCCTTGAATAAAACAATACCAGATATTTGCTAAAAAAAGTCACATTCATTTCAAAATATACTTCACTCGCTTAAAAAATCAGTTTACCTGTTTACTTGCAAACATAGAAACGGCATTTACTATATAGCTTTACTTGCGGTAATTATACTTCGTATATTCTCTCGCAAATCAAAAAAAAATGCTTATATTTCAAATTCAGGCATTTATTAGAAATGTTATGTTTTCAACTTCAAATCAAACTTAATTCTTATCCTATATGCAAGAAAGTGAACAAATCAACAATCAGGTAAACCAGCAACAAGCAAACACCCAAAATCAAGTAAAACCAAGCAAGTCAGCTTCCAGATATTCTTCCAAGCAAAGTCAATTACCCCCCATTCAAGCAAAAACGAGCAGCGGCAAACCCCTTACTCCGATTCAATCTAAGCAAGGGAAAAATGCGCCCATTCAAGCCAAAGATGCCACAGGTAACAAACTCATGCCCATCCAACGAAAACCCGCTCCTGAAGCACCTAATCAAACTCCTGGTGGCATTTATGATAAAATACCCTGGGGCGAACTTCACGCTCCGGCTTACACTGCATCCAGCGAAGTAAATTTATACAAAATACTGCGTGGAGAACCTTATAATTGGCCTTCAAATGTCACTACTGACACTCATATTTTTTCGTGGATTCGTTCCCGATACTATGATGAGCAAACAAGGGTAGCCGCCCATATGCAAGACTCAAAAAACTTTAAAAAAGGTGTACAGGTTTGGATCCCTACTTTTGATGCCTATAAAGCCTACATTAGTAGTCAAGCAGAGAGTGATTCTGAGTTTAAAACATTTTATGATACGCATTTAAAAAGTGAAAAAAGCCAAAAACCTACTCAAAATAATAACACAAAAAATGTAGGTGGAAAACCCCAAAGCAAAAGAATTATGCAAATTGTATGGAGCTTTGACGACGGCCCCACTAAGCAGACAGCTAGCCTTAAGAAGGTATTGGATGACTTTAACATTACGGCTGCTACCTGGTTTGTAGAACGCTTTCAGGTAAACACTCGCAATGCTTATAGTCAATTAAAAAAAGTGCAGGATAGTGGAGGAGAAATTGCCATTCATGGAGTAGACCCTGACGTTTCAGGTAGAAGTTATTTCCCCTCAGGTACCGATGGGGGCTATGGCAAAGCTGGTGGAAACGAAGTGAGTGATACCTTACAATATATTAAAAAGTTCAAAGAAGATTTAACCAAAAATAAAATTACAGCCAAGTTTGTCAGGCTTCCTGGTGGGCTTATTTCTGCACTTGCTGCTTACTTAAAAAAGGAAGGAGTAAACAACCGATACACGATCGCCCGAGGCATTATCAAAAGCCCAGAGACAAAACACAAGGAAGGATCCCCCGAAGAGAAAGTACGAAAAGACTATGTGAAATTTAAGAATGGAATCAGTGGCCTGGGTTTACACCTATGGCGTGGAGATGCCAAAGGGCCAGAAATTCAAACCCAGAGTTGGCAAGCCGAAACTGCTGGTGTGGGGGCTAAGAAACGGCAACGAGGTGCCGATAATACTACAGGTGCTATTTCCCCAGATTGGAGCGAAAGAACAAAAAAAGATGATAACTACGGGGTAAAAAAATCTGATGGCAAGTACAAAGGGCATTTTGAGCGAGAGGTAGATAAATTTGGTGATGCCCAAACGGCCTTTGGTTCGTTGGTCATTCTTGGCCATGATACTACAGCAGAAGACGTAGCAGCCATCAAACAAGATTTACAACAAATGGAAGACTATGCCAAAGAAAAGAATGTACGCATTGAATACGTTACTAAAGCATCTTTGTACACTACACTAAAAGGTAAGCAACCATGAGATGTTTGACTGTATGTTATACGATGTTATTTTTATTCAGTATTAGCCTTGTACAGGGGCAAATGCTCAAAAGAAAAATTGAACTAAGAAAATCACCAACTGGGGCAGTTATTGACACGCTTACCAGTTGGCAGTATAATCGAGAAGGTAAATTAGTAAGCAGGCTACGCCACCAGGAGGCTTTTCAGGTAAACTATCAATATGACAAACAAGGCCGCTTGACCATCGAAGAAGGGCTGGCGACTAGTTATTTTGAAAAAAAGTATACTTATACCAATTTAAAAAAATGCGAATACCAAAAAACGGCCAATTATTCCTATACAACTTGTGATAGTACCAACAAGCAAGGTCAAGTGATATATACTTACCGAGTCAGAACAGAATTTCCTGATCATCCCGAATTTACCAGAACCATTCATCGTGCTTACTTTCTATACAAGAAGGGTTTAAGACTGGGAGAACAACAGGAAACTGTAGAACAAAGAGGAAATTTGGATGATACCACCAGTTGGACAACGCAAAATAAACTTCAGCGATACCGTTTTTATCACTATAATTCAGAGGATAGCTTAGTGTATGTATTAGGGGTTATCCCAAATTCCTTTTCGATGGCAGACTTGGAAAACTTGCTAAAAAAATACGATGGGCTTCGCCAAAAAAGAGCGTGGTCCAGGTTAGAACAATGGATTCAAGAAAAAATTAAGCAAAAAGTTTTTCGGGTCTACCAACATTGTACTTATCAAACCAAAACTGGTTTGAAACTGACCGAAACCCATTACAACCGCTTGGGAGAAATGCTTGAATTTACTCGCTACCATTACAACGATGCAGGAAAATTGATAGAAAAACACCATCGCCACCAACGCTGGCCCAACAAAATCCAATATAAAACCAAGTTTTTTTATAACTCCAGGGGTTTGCTCAGTAAGCATATTTACCAGGAAAGTGAACAAGGAAAACTGAGTAAAGAAGTGATCAAAAAGTATGAACAAAACAGGCTAAAAAGCGAAGCCTTTAGAAGTTTTCCAGGTACTCAGGTACTCTCATCTTATAAGGAATATCATTATGAGTTTTGGAATTAATCCTGAGTTTAAAATATTTTATGGTACAGGTTAAAAAAATTGAGATACGCTAAGTTCTAACTAACCTTGCTCATAATCCTTTCTTCAAAAGACAAGTATACTCGTATCATAATAAGTGTATCATTTTCGTTTATATACTTGAAGTATCATAGCAATTTAGTTATATTGAGCATACCAACTAATCATTTTAAAATCTATGCACATCCAGCAAAAAGATTCAGAATCTACTACACAAACGAATAATCAAGTATCTTCTAAGACAAAGAAGGAAACCTCTCATAAAAAAACAAAATCTACCATCCAAGCTAAAGGCTCTGGATCATTACAACCTATTCAAAGTAAACAAGGTAAGAAGCCACCAATTCAAGCTAAAGGATTCAATGGAAAGCCATTGCACCCTATACAACGTAAAGGTAAATCTAAGACCAATGGTTTACCCGATCAACTAAGAACTAACATGGAACAAATGGGTGGGGTAGATTTATCGGATGTCATCGTCCAGAAAAATTCTGATAAGCCTGCTCAACTAAAAGCTGAAGCATATGCTCAAGGAAGCAACATTCACTTAGCTCCAGGCAAAGAACAACATCTGCCCCATGAAGCCTGGCACGTAGTTCAGCAAAAACAAGGACGGGTGCAACCCACGATTCAGGCTAAAAATGGGGCAAATATCAACGATAACCCTGCTTTAGAAAAAGAAGCCGATGTAATGGGTGCAAAGGCAAATCAAGGTAATGTAGATATTACATCAAGTTCCTTAGAAACTACTTCTTCTGCATCATCTGCTGCTCCAGTAGTACAACGATATGCCTTTATCAATAAAAATCAGGTAACGGCCAGTGAAGCTGACTTTAGTGCTGAGATGAACACCATGATGAAAGATGATCTGGTAAGAAATTATATCAGTAAAGACGAATTTAAAGAACATGCGGCAGGTAATACCGACTACTTGGGCAACCTTAATGCCCGCAAGCCTGGCCTTTGGTTGAGGTTTAATAATGCGGGAATGAATATCTTAGGAGAAAATCATACGAAGGTTACACTAGAACAGGTAATGCCCGCAGTAGGAAGCACTAGCTTTATTTATGAACCCTTTTCTGCAGATGATTTGTCTAATCTTCCTAATACAAAATCATCTTATGAAACCGAAAATAGTGACCGGTTTACTTCTATGGGCATTCAAGAAGAAGATAACAAGCAAAAGTATGGTGGGGAATCACTCTTCCCCAAGATAGGATATGCCATGGTACTTGCTCTGCCCTATTTTAAAAAGCAAAAGGCGATGAGTCAGCTTGAATCTAACGGTTATGTAGGTCAACCCATCCAAAGGTATCTGAAAATTTCTTGGGCATATGCCAAAGACCTAAGTACAAAGCAAAAAGTACCGCAAGTACTACGACCTAAGGAAGCGATTCTAGCCAATGCTTACGATGCACACACTGCACTACTAAACGATTTCATTACTGAGCTTCAGGTAGATGGTTTCTTAGGAGATGCTCTTAAAGGAGCTGACAATGATAAATACTATGCCCCGCTTGCCGAAGTATGTGAGGCCATCATCACTGCTATGTTGGATATGGCAGATAACAATCAAGATATATTGGATCAAAGTGCTAAAGATAAGTTGACAGTTGCTCAAGGTAATGGAGCAACTGCCCAACAGCAAAGGGGTTTCTTTGGAGATTGGCGTAACCTTTATTTCAAAAAGATTACAGATGATGCTGCTGCCCAAGGGGTACGTTACGCAGGTATGGGCAATAACCATTTGGATTATCTGGGTGCTAAGGGCATGCCTGCCAACAGTACTGGTTTTGACATGACCGATGCAGGTATAGAAATGCAAAGTTTTGAAAGCTTGACTCAGGAATTAAAGAATAAAGCAGTGCAGGTAAATGATTGATTTTATAGGCAAATATTGGTTCTTAGGATTGCTTTATGGAGTGTTTGCAAGTCAATTTTCTTTCATAAATTCAAAAAATATCTCACAAATGAGTGAAGAAAGCGTATACGCCCCTTTTCCTAATCTATATATAAAGTTGTATTGGCAGAAAACCGACCCCAGCCTTCCGAAAAGAGAAGGCAAGATTGAAATTTGGCTCAAAGGTGACCAGTTTAGAGTAAAAGACAGTACTGGAAGGTATGCATACGAAATATTGGCTGACATTCAAGATAGACAAGGATTAGGGCATACACCTGCTACCCTGGAAGAAATCATGGATATTGATGATCGTTATAGCCAGGCAAACACCCCAAAAGCGCGAGAATTTTGGGGAAATAGGACTACCGGAAAGGGTTGGATACGAGAACCTGCAAAAAAAATACGCCCCATGTCTGCTTATCAGATACTACCCATTGCCGAGCAAGTGTTTAGTCAAGGAATAGAAAAACAACTCCAAATCACTCAAACGTCCATACAGTTTGGTCAAGAATGCCAAACTTACGAAGGAATCCTGCAACACCCAGATAAAAAATATTTTACCAAAATCACCCAAGTCATTACTCCACCTTATGTTTTATTGCACCAAGTTCAAAACAAACAAAATCCATCATATTATTTACAAAAAAAAGTCGTTGAGTTTCAACCAGGCCAGGTAACAGATGATATGCTTAAGGTTCCAACCAGCAACCAGGACTAATTTTTATTGACAGAAAGTTATTCACTTTTAACATTGCTACTTTGATGAGCATTATTTTATCAGACTGGATAAAATGATGCTCATTTTTGTTATATTTGTTGGATAGGTTGATTTGAAATACTCAGCTTACCCCAATGGGCATTTGGCTTTATCACATAAAACTAGTAGTACGGAAAACGCATGCAGACTGAACTCAACACCACTCGAAATACCGAGGTAATCACTTATTTTGCGGATGTAATTTTACCAGTTCCCATTCCCAAGCTTTTTACCTATCGGGTACCCCTGGCTATGAACGAGGTGATCCAGGTAGGCTGTAGGGTAATTGTGCAGTTTGGTAGCAAAAAAGTATTGACTGCAGTCATTGCCCATATCCACCGCAACCCTCCTACCAACTATAAAGCGAAGTACTTGCTTGAACTACTCGATGATGTGCCTATGGTGACTCCTCAGCAAATTGAGATGTTTCAATGGATGGCAGGTTATTATATGTGTTACATCGGTGAGGTATTGAATGTGGCCTTGCCTTCAGGTCTGAAGATCAGTAGTCAGTCCAAAATTCAGCTGAATCCTAATGTGGATTTAAAACACACTGATCTTTCGCATAACGAACAACGGCTGGTGGAGGCCCTGCAAGAAGCCCAATCGCTTTCTTATACCGATGCAGCAGATGTACTAGGGGTCAAAAATATTTATCAGCTCATCAAGTCACTCATTAGCAAAGATGTAGTGCTTGTTTTTGAAGAAGTGAAAGAGCGGTATCAACCCAAAAAAATCAAGAAAATACGTCTACTCAAAGAATATGTAGAGAAACAAACCCTGGACAAGCTTTCTAAATCGCTGGAAAAAAAGAACAAGCAACACGATATTTTACTGAATTACCTTCGCCATGTGCCGGTGTACAAAGACTGGACGCTCAACGATGACGGGTTGGCCAAATCGGCTTTTACCAAAAACGAAACGTTGTCTAAATCGGCCCTGCAAACCTTGATCAAAAACAAGATTTTTGAGGAGTTTGAAATCATTGTTTCCCGTTTTGAGGAATACGAGCCAGACCCAAAAATCAAAGTACAGCTTTCGGAACGACAGCAAGAGGTAAGTGGGGAAATTATGCTACATTTTGAGAACAAAAATGTGGTGTTACTCCACGGAGTTACTGGAAGTGGGAAGACCGAAATCTACATTGACCTTATTCAAAAGGTGCTAGAGAGTGGGTCTCAGGTGCTTTTCTTATTGCCCGAAATTGCGCTGACTACTCAGATTGTTTCTCGTTTGAAACGCATTTTTGGCAATCAAATGGGGGTGTATCACTCTAAGTTTTCGGACAACGAACGGGTAGAGGTATGGCAAGGGGTGGTTTCGGGACGTTTCAACTTTGTAGTGGGGGTTCGTTCGGCTATTTTTCTCCCTTTCGACAATTTGGGGCTTATCATTGTAGATGAGGAACACGAAAGTTCTTACAAGCAATACGACCCAGCACCTCGCTACCACGCACGCGACATGACTTTAGTAATTGCCCGCCAACAACATTGTAAGGTATTGCTAGGATCGGCTACCCCCTCAACCGAAAGTTTTTATAATGCCAACATGGGGCGTTATGGGTTGGTGCAGCTCAAGGAACGCTTCGGAAGCGCTAAATTACCTGATATTCAATTGGTTGATTTAACGGCAGAGCGTAAACGCCAAAAGAAAAAAAGCATCCGTTTTTCTTCTACTTTGATAGAAGCCATCAAGGGACGACTCAAAATGGAGGAACAAGTAATTCTTTTCCAAAACCGTAGAGGATATTCTCCTTATATGAGTTGTAGGGCTTGCGCTTATATTCCCAAATGTGAGAATTGTGACGTAAGTTTGACCTACCACATGTACAGCAATGAGTTGCGATGCCATTATTGTGGGCACATTGAAGCGCCTCCCCGCAAATGCCCGGCTTGTGGTTCGCTGGATATGGCCACCATTGGCTACGGTACCGAAAAAATAGAGGATGAACTGAAAATTATGTTTGCCCAAGCTCGCATCCAACGAATGGATCTGGATACTACGCGCGCCAAAAATAGCTATCAGCAAATTATCCAAGATTTTGAAAACCAGAAGATTGAAATTTTGGTGGGGACCCAAATGCTCAGCAAAGGGCTCGATTTTGATAATGTGAGTTTGGTAGGAATTTTTGATGCTGACCGAATTATCAACTTCCCGGATTTTCGCTCCCACGAGCGGGCTTTCCAAATTATGACCCAGGTAAGTGGGCGCGCTGGACGTAAAGAAAAACACGGTTTGGTGCTTATTCAAACCGCAGATACTCAACAGGATATTTTGCACAAAATTATTCAATACGATTATGAGGGAATGTATCGCAAAGAAATCGAGGACCGCCAATATTTTAAATACCCTCCTTTTACTCGTCTAATAAAGCTTGTCGTAAGGCACCAGGACAAAGGGGTAAGCGCCCGAGCCGCACAAATTTTGGCCGATAAATTGACCACCAAGTTGGGGCGTGATCGGGTGTTAGGCCCTGAAGCTCCTCTGGTAGAAAAAATCAGGAACAAATTCCTCAAAAACATTCTCATCAAGCTTGAGCGGGAAAAAATTGACCTTAAAGCAGTGAAAAACTTCATCCAGGAACAACGCGAGGAGGTGTTATTGATGAAGGAATTTAAAAAATTACAGATTGTGGTGGATGTGGACCCGATTTAAATGAAAAACTAAAAATGAAAAGCTTGCCCTGTAAGGGTCTTATGAAAAATAAAATCCTTCCCACGTCAGGATAAGAGTGAAAAGTTTAGCGGCTTTTAGAGAATTTGATGAATTTGTAAATCTTCAAAAGATAAGCCACAGTTTTTGTAAAGATTGTGGCTTATCTTTTGGGTAGTTAAATTAGGAATTAATGAAAGAAGCTAATTGAGCTTCTAACGCCTCGATGCGCTTTTGTTGTTGTTTGTTGGCTTCTACAATGATGGGAATCAATCCTACGTAGTTAATAGATAAATACCCTTCTTCATCTTCAGAGACCAATTCGGGATATAAAGCTTGTACCTCTTGGGCCAAAAAACCCAAGTAATTCCCTTCGGCAAATCCTCTTTCTTTAAATTCTTCGGTACGAAACTGATACTTAGTGCCTTGTAGCTGATATAGTTTATCTACTTGTTGCGCATCCAAAGGAGTGATATTTTGCTTAAAACGTTCATCAGATACTTGTTGAATCGTTTGATATTCTAACTTTCCACGTATTTTTACAACACTATGGAATGCCTCGAGAATGTCAAACCCACCTTGCCCCCAGGCATGGCTACGAAGCACTATTGAATCTTGGTTGGCATCATCCCCTACTTCAATCACCATCTGAATCCGATTTTCGTATACCTGTTCGGAGTAAATCCGGGCAAAATCACCTTGAGTTGAATGAAAATATAAATGTCCTGATTGTCCTCCAGTAGTGTTGTTTGTATTATTGATTCTTACATGGCCATTCACTTCCAGAGGATAAGTAGGGTTTGGGTTATTGATTCCCACGTTTCCGCCATTAGTCGCGGCAAAAGTGCGTCCACTCTCTCCCACTTCCAATCTTCCATCGGTTCTCATCACTCCGGTATTATGGTATATATTCTTACCCCCAAAAGAGCGTATCCAAGAACTATCAGACATATACCATCCTCCACCTGATTCAAAGTATAGGCCACTGGTAGTTCTTAGCCCTCCGTTAGCAAATATATCCCCCTCTACCTGAAGTTTGTAGGTGGGGTTAGTAGTGCCTATACCTACATTGCTACTCCCCTGCGGCTGCAATGCCAAATGCCCACCTTCATAAATCCTCAAGTGCTCATAGTCGTTTGTTTCATCATTGGTAAATATTTGGAAAAGGTTATTGGCGCCATTATACTTGATAAAGGCCCCAGATAATGAAGTCCCATTGTCTGGGTATTCGTTCCATCTCAAAATCCCAGCATCTACTTGATTAAAGGTACTACTATTAAAAGTAAGATTACCGTCGTATAAAGACGCATTGCCCACGATTTGTAATTGCTCGGTGGGGTTGGTAGTTCCAATGCCCACATTACCAATCCCCTGAGGCTGTAGCGCCAAATGACCGTTTCGGTAAACTCTTAAATGTTCATAGTCGTTTGTTTCGTCATTGGTAAATAGTTGAAAGAAGTTTTCCTGACCATTAAACTGCATAAAAGCTCCAGCAAATGTCGTTTGGTTATCAGGGTATTCGTTCCATCTTAACACTCCCATACTTGCTTGATTGAGCGTGCTACTATTAAAAGTAAGGTTACCATCATATACCGAGGTATTGCCCACAATTTGCAGTTGCTCGGTGGGGTTGGTAGTGCCAATACCCACTTTGCCCTCAGGCAATACTGAAAAATAAGTTTGATCACTGTTATTTTTTAAATGAAAGCCATTTTGGATGCCCCAGCTCCAGGCAGGCTCTTGAGCTGGGTCGTCATAAAAAAGCAAGACCGATTTGGCGGTATCGCTTCCGGCCTGAATGCTTAGCCCCTGACTGTCATCTTTGTATAAGGTATTGCCCTGAATAAGAAACAAACCATCAATCATGTCGTGAAAGTCTTGCGAGGTAGGAATTTCACCCAAGTTAAATGCGGGCTTAAGCCGATCTCTTTCGGTAGTGGTATTGGTTAATAAGTCGGATAACTTCATGTTTTCTGATTGTTCAAATGTGTTTGATGAGTGAATTTAAGCTTGGGAGGTATTGAATACGCGTTGCTCTAGGTTTGCCACGCTTGCTTGTAGAACTTGATTTTGCTGGTTTAAATCTTTGACCGCTTCTACCAATATTGGGATGAGGCCATTGTAATTGATGGAGAGGTAGCCTTCGTTATCTTCGGATACTAGTTCTGGGTACACCTGCTGTAATTCCTGAGCAATGAATCCTATTTGGGTCTCTTTTGAGAAATCATTGTCTTTAAACTCATCAGAACGCCATTGATAGGTTACACCATTGAGTTGAGTTAATTTTGTAATCGCATTAACCTCAATCAGTTGTATATTTGTTTTGAGGCGGGCATCAGAGGAGACCTGTACAACACCATTGATCGCAATGCTTCCCCCCACATCTAACTTAGCCGCAGGATTAGACCTACCAATCCCCACATTCCCATCATTTGCAATCCGCATCTTTTCACTTATACCTGTATAAAAAGTATAATGGCTTCCTCCAAAATAGTTGTTAAATCGAAATTCTGATTCATCCCCTGTAAAGCCCAGATTTGCGGTAGGTACATTGTTGGCACCTCTTCTAAAATTAATTACCCCCGCCCTACCATCTCCCTGGTAGTCAGCTCCTAAAGTAAGATCACCCTTGACATCTAACTGGGTAGCAGGAGTAGTTGTACCAATCCCTACATTGCCGTTTCTATCAATCAACATAGCGTCAATTCCTGTTTGACTAGCATGGTCATTGTTTTTAACAACTCTAAATTTTAAGTTATGCGCCCAACCAAAGTCAGATGCCTCAGAAATAATTTTAGCTCCTCCTTCATTTTGTGTCGCTATCCCAGTGATATTGTTACTATTATTATAAAATTCGATGGCTGAACCCCACCCAGTACTACGATTGTCCGCAATGGTATTTCTTACCCGTAGCACCACTTGATTCGTTATAGCACCATTGATGTAATTACCCAGGTCAAGTTTATATTCAGGACTCCTTCCTCCAATCCCAACATTACCATCATTTGCAATCCGCATCTTTTCGGTAAATGTTCCACTTACATCCGTATAAAAGGTATAATGACCTCCCCCAAAATGGTTTTTAAATTGAAATTCCGATTCCCCTCCTGTGAAGCCCATAGTTGCGGTAGGTACATTGTTAGTGCCTCTTCTAAAATTAATCACTCCAGCCCTACCATCTCCCTGGTAATCAGCTCCTAAGGTAAGATCACCCTTGATATCTAATTGGGTAGCGGGAGTAGTTGTGCCAATACCTAACTTGCCATCGGGTAATATTGATAACTGAGCTTGATCACTCGCATTTTTTAAATGAAAGCCTTCCAAAATACTCATTGCCCAAGCTGGTTCTTGATTGTCATTGTCGTAAAAAAGCAGGACATCCCCGGTAGTATTTTCTACATTACCCTTAAAGTTTGCATTGTCCGTGGGAATAGGCGTAGCTGCAATAATGCCCAAACCACTGTGTTTGTCTTTGTAAAGCGTATCATCCTGGGCCAAGTAGAGCCCATCAATAAGGGTGTGAAAGTGTTGTTGGGTAGGTGTTTCACCAGTGTTAAAGGAAGGCTTGAGTTCGCCTCTCCTAAGGTTGGTTTTGGCCAATAGTTCTTGAAACTTCATAATCTATACGTTGAAATGATGGTTAAGACGTTGGTAACCAGGCATAATGGTTGGCACCAACAAAGTTTTGGTAGGTAGCTTGATCACTCGCCTGCTAACACTACCTGATTATGACAAAGATCTTATCATCTCAGGTAAGCTACAATACGCTCTAGAGCGTATTTTTAAGCTATCAGGAAAGAAGAAGGTTTAGGTTAAAGCATTTAGTTGTATTGTACAATTAAATAAGAAAAACACCCAAAAAAGCTCCAATAGATTGTTCACATCAAGGCGCTACACCAGATCGAAAGCCTGGGCGTAGAGCATGACCTCTCTAAATCGGCTAATCCCTAATTTTTGATGAATACGATTGCGATGGGTACGTACCGTATGGGGAGAGATAAACAATTCATTGGCAATTTCTTGGTTGGTGTATCCCAGGGCGATTTTTGTCAGTATTTCTTTTTCTCTCTTGGTAAGCGATAAAAAACGATCAAAGTTTTTTCGCATAAACCCATCTTGCTCAATCGCTTTTTCGATTTTTCGCGCAAGTCTTTCCAGTGCATAGGTATGCACTGATATAGAGATCAGCTCCTGGCTATTTTTACATATCTTGCTATTGGTTAATAGATATTCGTAGGAGTCTTTGCCTGAAACTTTTACCCTTTGAAAAAAGGTACAAATTGCCTGTGTATCATTTTCTTGACTAAATGAGTACAACTGAGTTTGAATTCCGCCCAAATCATTGGGGTGAATGTAATCAGTCAAAAACTGAGATCCCAAGTTGTTCATTTCATCCAGCGTAAGTCCAAATAAATTGGTTCCGCTTGGGTTCATATAATTTACTACATGGCTGTTGATGCAGTTTAAATGCACCACCCCAGATAACATGCCCCCTAACTCTTCTATTGTAAAGGCAGTCTGGCCAATCTGCTTATCGACTAAAAAAAGGTTTTGCTGGTGGTTTCGGATGAGTTCCTTTTCCGTTTTCTTCATCACTTAACAGGTTTTGGATAATTAGTAAAATACTGGTTATGAGGAGAGAGACGAAAAACGACTTTAGGCTGTCTCTGCTCTTATTTTATCTAATTCCCCCTGTATATTTTTATGATGTAGTGGCTGGTGAAATACAACTTTTACTCAACGATAACCGGTCGCTTACCGCTAAAGTTTTAGCAATCAGCAAAAATTAACGACTAAGTTACCTTTGTTTTGCGAATAAAATTAGCAAATATTTTAGGAAATGTTTTGTAGAGTATGACTCCAAATTTTTCTTTCGCGCCACTTACAATAATTTGAAGCCTCCCCTTACGAATCCCCTTGAGAATCAACTCGGCGCATCTATCGGCAGTAAGCCCTGATCCAGTAGCATCATCCATTGTATTTTGCGCCGACCCATCGCCAGTAAGGGCATTCATCGAAATATTGGTTTTGATAAACCCTGGACAAACTACCAACACCCGAATGTGATCGTCGTAGTATTCTGACCTTACGGTTTCGAAAAAAGAGATCACGGCTGATTTGGAAGCGGAATAAGTAGAACGCAAGGGAGCCGCAATTTTTCCAGCCACACTGCTTATAATAGACACATGCCCACGCTTTTGTTTTACCATTTGGGGCAATACCGCTTTGGTAAGCAAGATATTGCCAAAGTAGTTCACTTCCATAATCTTACGATCTACGTCTTCGTGGGTATCTTTGACTAAACTACGCTGACTAATCCCCCCATTATTGATCAAATAATCTATTTGGCCAAAATGATTTACTACTTGGGCTACTTTTTCGGTAAAAGTATCGCTTTGGGCCAGGTCTAGAGGCAATACCAGTACTTCCGAAGCTTGAGCACAGTTGGCTTTTACCCGCTCTAACTCGGATTCTCTACGCGCCGAAAGTACTAATTTGGCTTGTTGGCGAGCAAACTGGTAGGCTAAAGCTTCTCCAATTCCCGAAGAGGCACCAGTGATCCAAACTACTTGATCTTTGAAATGAGACATGGATTTGTGTTTGAGGGTGAAAAGTTTTTTAAATATAATCATAGAATCAAAAGTCCCCCATCTTGGCCACCGCTTTCTGTCTGAAACGACCTGAAATATTTATTTCCATATTTTCCACAGATATTGATTGCATAAGTATCCCTTCTTGCAATGATCAGAGGGATTATCCACAAAACAATCTTAAATGAATCAATCAATGGAAAACACAATCGCAGTAAAACCATCTAATGGACAAGCAATCAGTGTCCACACCCATGCTCCCGTAGTAGAAGAATTAAGAATATTGCTTGACGCAAACCCTGATATGCGTCAATCTTTACTTGATTCTTTGCAGCAAGCCACCAGTTTGGCCAAACAAAACCTAGACAAAGGGCTTTACAATGCTATCAATGATGAGTTTCAAGGCAATGGCTGGCCAGTAACCATCGATGCCTATCTTGATTACCTGGATTTGTATGTAAGAATGGTACCCAACGAAAGTGATGATCCTAATTATCCTAATGGCTGGAAAAGCAATGGGAAAGTCAATGGATACAACCAAAAGGTGTATGACCTGTTGTGCCAGTTTTATTGGCTGGTAGATCAAAAAAAGCCAGGTACTGACCTTACCATGCAAAGTTACGAAAGCTTCGCTCAATGGTTAATCCAGTTTGCCAATGCCTGGGGATCATTTTTGGATACTCCGCCCTCTTTGACCAAAGAAAGTTTGCACTCCTTTAAGTATGATCTTATGTACAATTATCACTTGTATGCCGATCATCAGTCTACCTGGACTACTTTCAATGAGTTTTTTTACCGAGAATTTAATGGAGCAGACCCACAAACCGGCATGACACCCTTACGCCCAATTGCAGAACCCAATAATAATCTCACCATTGTATCTCCGGCGGATTGTACTTTTAAGGAAGACTATCCAATTGATAGTCAAGGATATGTACTGGATCGAGATCTGCAAAGAACCCAAGTTTCTCTCAAGAAAACGCACGCTATTGGCAATGTTGACCAGCTTTTGGATAACAGCAATTATGCACAGGATTTTTATGGGGGTTGTTTTGTTCATTATTTCTTAAGTCCGTTCGATTATCACCGTTTTCATACCCCAGTGGGTGGAAAAGTACTGGAAATAGAAGCAGTAAGAGGCAATGTATTTCTAGATGTAAACCTTACCAAGGATGGACAATGGGATGCCCCAGATGGTGCAGGTAATGGGTATGAGTTTAATCAAGCCCGCGGTATCATCATTATTGATACTGAATGTGAAGTGGGAAAAGTGGCGGTGCTGCCTATCGGGATGGCGCAAGTATCAGGAGTGATGATGCATACTGAACTAAAAGGACAAACGGTACCCAAAGGGCAAGAATTCGGAAAGTTTAGATTTGGCGGCTCCGACATTATTATGTTGTTCCAAAAAGCTCCCAAAGATTTGTATCTATTCAAAAAAGACCCTGGTCATGTGCCTATTCATTTTCAATATGGGCAAACTGCTGTATACTGGAATAAATAAAGGTCTGATGTTACACAAATAAACTAAGCCCTGACAAACTTTTTAACTTGTCAGGGCTTGTTTATTATTTTTAAATATTGCTACTCAAGGATTATACTAAACCTTACTGAAAACCCGTACAATACCAAGTTGACTTTAAGCTTTAAGTTTCATACTCAGTAAAGCCGTTCATTTTTTTCTTCA
>DMXI01000108.1 GCA_003483885.1 Microscillaceae bacterium | reverse complement strand
TTCTTACTCTCTATGTTTTTTATGTTCATTTTCCGTACTTTTTTTCCAAGAAAGCATAACAAACATCACCAAGAGCAATAGCACGTTTGATTAGTAAAAAAAACAGAAGTTAGTCCAAATATTTGAGCTATTACTTGTTGGAGTTGCTTCAAGCGCACACTAAATAAAGAGTTGGATTGGTTTAACTTTTCAACTTTTGTTATCGCTATACACTCTTCTCATTCGCTGGCTGTTGCACTACACGAAAAGAGGATAATTTTTTAGACACAAATGAAATACACTAAGTTTCTATTCATTGCTGCTATTTGGGTGGCTGGATCGGTACTTTCTATTCAGGCACAAGATAATACGGCACAAGCCAAGTCTATTTTTTGGGAAGTAACCGGACCAGGCGTTAAAAAAACAACCTATTTATTTGGTACCCATCACTTGTATGATTATGGTTTTATCAAAACCAATAAAATCATTCTTAAAAAGCTTAAAAAAGCGGATATAGTAGTAGGTGAAATTGTAATAGACCCTTCGGCTATGATGAAGGTAGCCATGGCGAGCATTATGCCTGATAAAACACTCCAGCAACTGATGAGTGAAAAGGATTATCAAGCCACTGATGCTTGTCTGAAAAAATACACCGGGATGGGCATATTTTTATACAATAAGTTTAAGCCTATTGCCATTTATCAAATGCTGATGCTACAAAAGTATGCTAAAGTATTGGGTATGGACTTGAAGAAAACCGGCAATAGCGCGATGGATGAGTACTTCCAAAAAGCCGCCCGAAATCTCAATAAAAAGTTGGTAGCACTGGAGACAGTAGATGACCAACTTAAGGTATTGTACGATGGCAAACCAATTGACAAGCAGGTAGAGCTATTGCTAGAAATGGTTTATGACAAGGATAGTTTGGCTACCAGAGAAATTGTGAAATTGAATAAGATGTACCAACAACAAGATTTGAGCGGTTTGCACCAATTGATGAAAAAAACGGCTAGCGAACAAGAATTAGAATTGCTTTTGGTAAACCGTAACAAAAAGTGGATTCCTAAAATCGAAGAATTGCTCAAGTCAGGTAAAAGCGCTTTTATTGCAGTGGGTGCTGGTCACTTGCCAGGCGAGTTTGGGGTATTGCATCTGCTCAAACAAAAAGGCTATCAGGTAAAACCGCTGAAAATTCAGTTGTAACGCGCATTATTGGAACCCAACCTGGAGTTCAATTTAATTGATATACCAACAAAACAAATCACACAATCTTGATCACTATCATCTCCTGTACCAATCGTACACAGTCATTGTCGCGTATTGTTGCCGAATATTACCAAAGCCTGCTGGCCACTCATAAAACCAAATCTCAAATCATAGATTTGCAGGGGCTTCCCAAAGACTTTATTTTCTCAGCCTTGTATGGCAATGCGGGTAAAAATGAGGACTTTAATATATATCGTGATCAGGTGGCTCAAGGAGAAAAATTTGTCTTTGTGGTACCCGAATACAATGGGTCTTTCCCTGGGGTACTTAAGGCTTTTATTGATGGATTGGAGTATCCCAGCAAGCTGGCCGACAAAAAAGTAGCCTTGGTGGGGCTTTCATCGGGCATGCAAGGAAGCGCCCTCGCTTTGAGCCATTTGACAGATATTTTGAGCTATTTGGGGGCCAATTTGCTAGGGATGCGAGTAAAACTACCTCGAGTAGAAGAAAACCTCCACGATGGGAAGATTACCAATGATTTGTATAATCAGCTCTTACGTGAGCAAGTAGAGAAGTTGATTGCATTTTAATGCTTCATTGTTGAATGGCTAAATTGTTAGACGGCTGAGCAAAGCCGAAGAAACTAGCAATTTAGCCATAAAAAACACTCCTTTATACCGTAGCCAATGTCTCCAAGGCTATAGGTTCAAATTGATTTTGCTTGTTTTTGGGCAAAAACACAAAAGCCTTTTCGTTTTCGATGGCTAGTTGTTCGTCGGTGTATACTACTTTCAAAGCATCAGGGGCGGGTGCTACCGGAAAAGTCTCAAAGATATCGAGCAAAGATGGAATCGCATCCAGGTATTCTACCACCGCAGGCATTTTCTCTGACAATACTTTCTCGTTTACCTTGGCCGAATGTACATTGCCCCATAGGTTGTTATCCATCAATACCAAGCGACGTGTTACCAAGTCTATATAACACACGTACTTAGTCAATGCTTTGCCCGTTACCGGAAAGGCAAAATTTACTCTCGAAGGCTCAATCAATTGCCCTTTTTCGGGGTGCTCTCCCCACATCATCAGACCACGTACATCTTTCATGTCGTCAAACTGAATATGACTATAAGATAAGATGTTCCATACCGCATAACGTACTCCATATTGCAATAACTTATTCAAATATAAGTCGATGAGCTGTCCAGCACTGCCTCCTTCGTTGTAAGAATTTACCGGGTCGCCCGAAAATACTGCGGCATCTCCCATTTCGTGGGTGTTGTTCCAGCAACAAGTACCGTAAGGCTGCCAATTTGCATCAAAAAAGTTCCAGCCATTGTCCATCCAGCTGGTTCCATGGGTATCTTCCCAATAAGTAGCGGTACGAATAAACTGAATATTCTGAGGAATCTGAAACACAGTTCCTTTCGGATAACGTGAAACCGCATCTTTGTTGTTGGTAGGCAACTTGATATGGGCAATATCAGCCGTATAGAAAAAGGTTTCACCAAATTTTTCAATCACTCGTTGCTGCACAATTTGGTCAATATTGCGGACGATCATCTGAAGATATTGTGCTTTGAGTGTTGTATTATTTAAGGCAATTTGTGCTTTGAGCCAGCTTCCTTTGGGGGTAAACACTCGATAATCTCGTTCGTTACAGGTACGCAAAAAACGTTTAAGCTTTAGGAGCTTGATCGTCTCAAGCTTTGATAATACAGGCAAGAAATGAGGTAGTGTTTGTTCGCCGAAAACTGCCAATACATGAACAATTCTACGGGCAAACTCTCCCGGGCGTTGCGCCAATAATGGCAGTAAGGCAGGGTCTTGTTTCGCCAAATAGGCTTCTACTTGCGAATTGTACGTAGGTAGCTTATCTCCTGCTCGAAGCGCTTGGGCTACCTGATAAATTTTGGGGTACTTCTTGGCATATTCGCCCACGTGTAATTGATGAAATAAACGTATCCATCGGTTTTTATGGCGCATTACCCCTTCTGACAAATCACCTACTCCTTGCAGCACCGACAAAATGTATTTACGCTGACTACGCCCCAATTTAAACTTGGTGTGGGTGTCCAACGAAATATCTCCTCCCGAAAGGCCGGCTGCTAAGCGCAATACATCGGTTGTGGTACCCAGTTGGATTACTTGGTTGGTTTTCATGTAGGCCATAGCAGCAAACACGAGATTTTCTTTGAATAGGATTTCGGTGGGTGTTGTAAATCCCTGCTTTACAAACCAGGTGATCTCTTCTTTCTCCTGATCGATCCAGGCCGCAGGCTTACTCAGTAAACTGGCAAAAACGTTTTTGAGGGCATCAGGGCGGGCCAAATGTAATACTCTAAAATCTACTTGCTCAAACATCGGGTCGCGTGGGATAGGTGCCTGTTGCAAATATGTCGGATTCACGCCCAGGTAAATCAATATTTGCTTGGTCCAATATTCGGCTTCTGACATTTGCAGTACCTCTTTGGGAAAGTTTTGGTATACAATATACTTGCCTATGTTTTTGTCAGCTCCTTTGATTTTTTTCAGGCTTTTCTCTAAGCCTTTCCACCACTCGTTTAAGTGACTTTCAGAAGCTTGGGCCAGCGTTTTTAGCGCAGCTAATACTTCTTGCGAAGGTACATAACCATAATATAGAAAGTTGGTGGTAATCGTCCCTACGATTTGCTCTACATTGGTATTGGGCAATGTTGCTGAATCTACATTAGGGATTTCAATCAAAAAATGATGTAATAGTATATCGTTTGTATTCATAGTGTCTTGTTGATTGTCGGTTTAAACAAAAAAGTTGGAATAACTTCGTATTCAAAGGAGAAAAAATATTAGATGAGGTATCCAAAACCTTCAACAATACAAACTTAGAGGGGCAGTACGCAATGTTTTCGCGTAGTGGAATATTTTTTAAAAAGAGGAAAGTGACAGCCCTGAAAATCAATTTGGAAAATTGCTAGAAGGAAGGACTGTCATAGCCTCTAGTTAAATATAAAACATGCAGTGGCAATAATCACATAATCCGTTCTTATTTGAACTAAAATTTATAAATTGCTTATTAAACATTATCACAAACCATTTTGAATACAAGGGCCTCAAAAAACGTAAATTTTCAATATCAGCGGCTTAACTTTTTAACAGGCTTGGGTGTGATAATTATGATCAATCGCTATTATTACCATAAAAATACCAGGGTTTAATGAAGGGGCATCCTTTTATATATGTATATCATTTGCTGTTTTGGTTGTTGGGTTTGCCTCAGATAAGTTTGGCCCAACAAACCGACAGTACCTTATTAGCCCAACTCAAAAACGCTTCTCAGGATAGCACTCGCATTAGGATTTATAATCAACTGGCACGTAACAATCAATACAGTAATATTAACCTGGTAGAAAAGTATTCGTTTGCTGCTCTTAAACTCATCGATACCAACAAAGTTTCGGTACAGCTGGGCAATACCTATCTCAATTTATTGTTGTATTATCAAACTTCTGGCAATTATTCGAAGGCGTCGACTTATGTGGATAAGGTGTTGAATATTTATCAACAAACGGAGGATAGTCTAGGTTTTTGCCGCACTTACAATACCTTGGGAACAATCTATGAAGAACGTGGCGATTATGTACAAGCCATTGATTATCACTTTAAGTCATTGACTATTGCCCAAAAACTAAACTTGCAATCCCGTATTTCGGCTAGTTTAAATAATATTGCCAGTGTTTACATTTCTATAGACCAACCTAACAAAGCTCTTGAGTATTTTAAACGCTCTTTGGCTCTAGCCATTCAACAAAAGAAAGTAAAGAATATATCCATTGCTCAGGTAAACATTGCTGAACTATATTTACTTAAGAAAGAGTATAACAAGGCATTACAATACGCTACTCAAAGTTTAGAAAATGCCCGTAAAATGAGGGAAGTATTGGTAGAAGCAGTTGCTCTTAAATTTATGGCGATGGTACAGGCAATGAAACAGGATACTGCCCAGGCCTCGGCTAACTTTGCCAGAAGCAATCAAATTTTCCTCAAAAACGATTTTCCTTTAGAGCATGTACGTCTAAAGATTGAGATCAGCAGGTATTATTTATCGCTCAAGGATTTAGCAAAAAGCGAAAAATATGCGAAAGAAGCATTGAAAGAAGTGCAAACCTTCAATACTAAAAAGGAACTAAAAAAGGTGTATAAATTGCTGAGTGATGTATATGAGG
Organism: Microscillaceae bacterium; assembly: GCA_003483885.1. GTDB lineage: Bacteria > Bacteroidota > Bacteroidia > Cytophagales > Microscillaceae > Microscilla. The sequence goes on along the minus strand of DMXI01000108.1, from coordinate 4,120 downwards.
CTAAAGGTCAAATCAACAAGGCATTTGCTTATTATAAAATCCACTCTGGTTATAAAGATAGTCTTTCTCAGGAAACCGCCCGCAACCAGCTCATTCAGAAAGAGTTGAAAAGGAAATATGATCAACAGCAATCTCAGCAAATCAACGCAATTACCAAAGAAATCAATCAACGTAATTATTACCTCTATGCCATTAGCTTAGGATTGCTTTTGGTATCAGTGTTTACGTTTTTCTTGTATCGTAGCAGTCAGAAACAAAAAAAGTTAAACCTTGAACTTAAGACTCAAAAAGGCGTATTCAAAGCAGTCAATCAGCATTTGCAAGAGAAACAAGCCGAGATTGAAACCAACAATCAGGAACTCAAGTTCTTGAATCACCGCCTAAAATCGGGAGAATCGGTCATTACCAAAGCCTACGATCAACTGCAAAGCCGTAACAAACAGCTGAAAAACAATATAAGGGCAGCACTTACCATTCAGCAAGCGATTTTACCAACTCCTCAACTTTTGAATGAATTACTTCCCAAGCATTTTATCATTTACTTGCCTAAAGACATTGTATCGGGAGATTTTTATTGGAGCAATCGGATTGGAAACAAAACAGTGGTGATTTTTGCCGATTGTACGGGGCATGGCGTGCAAGGAGCTTTTATGAGTTTGATTGGGCACAATCTTTTAGACAAGATCATCTTGCAGCAAAAAAACACTGATCCAGCCAAGATTTTGACCCAACTGAATGAGCAAGTATCGGTGGCACTTCATCAACAGGAAGTACGCTCAATTGAGGGCATGGACATTGGGGTAGTGATTATGGAACCCGCAACAGATGGATATACTCACTTGACATATGCTGGTGCCAAACGTCCTCTTTACTATATTTCGACTGATAAACCTCAACAAATATGTGTGGTCAAGGGAGTACGCAAGTCGATTGGTGGTTTACAACAAAGAAATAGGGTGTTTGAAAATACCCGAATTACATTGCCCAAAGGCAGTATGTTGTATGGAGGGACAGATGGCTTAACAGATCAACATGATTTTAACCGTGCTAAACTAGGCTCTCTTCGTCTTAAAGAGATTTTGCTGGAAATACACGACCTACCTATTAAAGAGCAGGAAACTTCGTTGTTTGCTATTATACAATCGCATATGATTAACACAGAGCAACGAGACGACATGCTTTGGATGGGGATTAGAGTGTAGGCTAAAGTAAATAGCGAATGTCGAATAATGAATGCTGAAGAACGGAGGAAACCAACCTGATTTGGGTGATTGCAAAATGAATAGCGAATAGCGATTAATGAACGCCGAATAATGAATATGGGTGAATGGTCAAATGCCTTCCAACCTCATTGGCCAGCCAGCACAGTGTTTTACTTTTAAGGAATTTTTAGCTTTTCTACCAACAACACCTGCATATTGAGGTATACAATATCCCCCATGCTTTTACATTCTAAAAAACGTTTTTCCTGATGGTACTCGGCCAGTTCGGCTTTGAGTTGGGCTACTTTGTCGGGTTTGGAGAGGGTATCTTGCCGCATACTAACCATTAAGTCGTCCATGCGTTGGTGAGCCTGACGGGCTCTCCGAGCCATCAAGGTACGCTCTTCCAGGGCATATTGGGCCAAGGTGTCAGGATTGATGAGCTGTTGGACTAGTTCTACTACGGCATTGTTTTCTTTAAAAAACTGCGCCAAATACATGCGATGCCGTCCTTCGTAAGACTGTTGGTCAAAATCAATGGCTCTTACCCGGTATTGTTCATCTTCGAAGTCAGGTGTAATATCAATGACATAGTTATAAGAACGCATATCTCCCAACAATTTTACAAAACATCGTTGGTTAAACTTGATAAACTCTTTGGCAATACGCACCTTGTTTACATCCTTACGGGTAAGATAAGTTTCAATAAAAACATCTCCTGGAATTCCCGCGATGTGTTCCTCGATGAGGGTGTCTTCATGCACTACATAGTTGATTCGGTTGGGGGAAAGTATGTGTTCCAGTTCTAAGCCATATACTCGCGAAGCATCGGCTTTTTTTACATAAAAATAATCGTAATTATCATTAAACTGATTGACTACTCTTATTCTAAAAGGCTTGGAGTTGGCAAAACGGCAATAATCGATGCGATCGATGTATAGATGCCGGGAGAAGTTTTCGTCTCCATCCATTTTTATCAGGGCATAGATGTATTTGAGGGCATCGTGTAGTTCATCAATGAGGTGTTGAGGATACAGTACAGTTTCCCAGAGGGTATCTTTGCCGTAGCGGTCTTCTAAAGGAAAAGTGCCAGTATAGCGTAGTAAGTCATCGTAATTGAGTGAAAAAGTGGTATGGCGGCTATATGCTTGCAAATAACCTCTGAGTTTGTCGCTAATGGGATAATAGGGCTTTTTTTTAGAAATAATGAGGGTCATGTTTGATGATTGATGTTTAATGATTGATTACCACTCGAGATGTATTATGTTGACTTAAAGATTTAATATAACAAAAAAAGAGAAGCAAATGCTTCTCTTTCAATTGTCTTTTTTTAGACGGTTTATGCTTTGTTTGGCAAAATTTATTACAAGTTACCTCTTACAGCTTGCTCGCGCTCGATGGCTTCAAACAATGCTTTGAAGTTTCCTTTACCAAAAGACTTGGCTCCTTTGCGCTGAATGATTTCATAAAACAACGTAGGTCGGTCTTCTACGGGTTTGGTGAAAATTTGTAGTAAGTAGCCTTCGTCGTCACGGTCTACCAAGATATTCAGTTTACGTAAATCATCCATGTCTTCATCTACCTTACCTACACGCTCCTCGAGGTCATCATAATAGGTCTCAGGTACATACAAGAAGTCTACTCCACGATTACGTAACTCTCCTACCGTATGTAAAATATCATCGGTAGCAATGGCAATGTGCTGTACCCCTGCTCCGTGGTAAAACTCAATGTATTCTTCGATTTGCGATTTCTTACGCCCATCGGCAGGTTCGTTGATTGGGAATTTGATATACCCATTACCATTAGACACTACTTTGGACATCAAGGCAGTATATTCGGTAGAAATGTCTTTGTCATCAAAAGTGATCAAGAGCTTGAAACCCATTACGTCTTCATAAAACTTGACCCATCTGTTCATATCGCCCAACTCTACGTTTCCTACGCAGTGGTCTACGTGTTTAAATCCTACTGGTACTGATTTGATTCCCTCGCGGGCTTCGTAACCAGGCATGAACGGCCCATTATAATTGGTGCGCTCTACAAATTTGTGAATGGTTTCTCCATAAGTATGAATGGCCGAAACCTTTACTTCGCCGTGCTCATCGGTCAAGGTTTGCGGCTCCATAGCAGGCTTTGCCCCTCTTTTGGTGGTTTCTTCAAATGCTTTGTAAGCATCTTTTACTTGGATAGCCAATACTTTTACACCATCACCGTGTTGCTTTACGTGCTCGCTTACCTCTGAGTCGGGGTGCATGGCGGTTGTCAATACCAAGCGCACTTTTCCTTGTTGCAATACGTAAGAAGCCCGATCGCGTACGCCAGTTTCGGGACCAGCATACCCTACCAATTCGTAGCCAAAGGCACTTTGATAATAGTAAGCAGACTGCTTGGCATTCCCTACGTAAAACTCAAGGTGATCGGTACCAACAATTGGCAAAAAATCATTTGCTTGTTCCATGTGCTATAGTATTTTTAAATCCATATTATATCTGATAAGTGAAGCAAAAATAAGGTTTTTGTGGTATTTTCAGCATTATAAGATGCTTCAATTGTAAAAATTGTATATAAAAGTATTTTCGCGCCGCCTACATTGTACTATTCAAATAATTTATTGTTTAATATTCACTCAGCTTTCGATGGAAACCAAATTTTCATCTGATTTCAGCCTTATATTTGCGCATTTTATGGCTGTTTTGAAATTTTATTTGGCAAGTATTTTTTCAACATATTGTAAACCTTTCTCTGGAGTTGTTGCATTAGATTTAAAATTTATATTTTTGCCCTCGTACAGATTCAGCAACGTTTTGGGTGGCAAAAATCGCTACCTCATATACTTCAAATATTTTACTTTTAACTTTTTGTAGCAATGGATAACGTAGAACTAAACCAGGCCTTGATTACCTTGGTAGAAAAAA
>DMXI01000299.1 GCA_003483885.1 Microscillaceae bacterium | reverse complement strand
TTTTTTCTATAGCCAAAAAAACCACCGCTGTAGTACGACTTACCTAAACTTGTTACACTACGGCTAAACATATCAAACATTCCCTCGTACCTCGGTCAGTGATCTGTTTTAACGCCTCCGTTTCTCAAGTTCCCCGGTAAAAACCGGGATTTTCAATTTAACGGTAACGTACTAAGGCGGAAATCAAGCTTATGTTTTTCAAGTTAGTAAACTCTAAATCAGTCAGTTATAAATTTCCCCATTCAAATAGGTTAATCATTAAGTTGACGCCAATGCGATGTATCGTGGAGGCGATGATGTTGTTTTTTAAAAGATTAAATCCTGAAATAAGAGGAGGAAATCCTTAGCCTGACAGCTATGGTAGAGACACAAACGAAAAATGTCTAGTAGTATGGGTTTGTGTATAAAAACAAAAATATAGGCCCAATGGACCTATATTCATAAAAAATTAGACAAACAACCGATTCATCATAGTAGACAAGTCATTACTTTATGCGTTTAAATTCGTCACCATCGATTACTATGGCACTGGCTTTTTTACCTGCTTCTATTTTAAATTGAGCTATCCAGCCTCGATTAGGTACCAACTCTACCCGAATGGTATTTTCTTTGGTAAAAGGCGTAGATTTTGAGCGAAGGTTGCCATGTAAAACCTCTAACACTCCATCCGTAACTTTTACTTCGGCTTCTCCCAAATCTTTGTTTTGGTAAGTACCCGTATAATTTTTAAGCGGTTCGGTTAGTTTCCAGGTCCTTTTGGCTCTCTTGGCCAAACCTGCTTCTATTCGTTTGTTGAATTTTTCTAAACGATTGACCATTGCTTTAGCTGTTTTTTTGGCGTCTGTATCAACTTTACCACCTTTGAGCCACCAATCAAAAGCAAATTCGGAGATTGCATGGGCAATGGGTATTCCTATGGCTCCTTCGTTGATCAATACCGTGATACCGATTTTTTCTTCAGGCATCATAATCACGTGGCAGGCAAACCCCGCAAAGCCACCATCATGTTGAATTATTTTTTTGTTGTTGTAAGAGCCCGTTTCCCAGCCTAAACCATAACCATTTCTTTGGTAAGTTTTGCGGGTACGACCTTGATCTACTAGTTTGGAATGAGCCATTTTAACTACCTTGGCAGGTACAACTTGTTTCCCTTTAAATCTGCCCTCATTGAGATTAAAAATGAGCCAGTTAGCCATATCCTCTACGGTCGTAATGAGCCCTCCCGCCGACTGCATGGTATTGTCTTTTTTCATTAAATAAAGCTCTCGGGGAGCATTTTTGCCAAAAACGGTGTAGGGTTTGGCGTATTTCCAACCATTCTTTTTAGCCAAAGACATATAAGCTGTGGTGCGTTTCATGTGGAGCGGCTGAAAAATCAACTCGTTTAATACATCTTTCCAGGATTTGCCTAGTTTTTTGTCGGTCATGTGGGTGTACACATTATACCCAAAGTTTGTGTAGCTATATTGGCCAATTTCTCGTGCTTTTTTAGTTTTGCTTGCCAGCACTTGATCCATTGCATTACGATCAATATTGCCCGAATAAGCCGCTCTGAATCCAAAGTAGCCGTTGCTAATTCCTGAGGTATGGTTTAGCAGCTGCCTTAGTTTTATTTCATTGGCTTTTACTTCAGGCTTAAACTTGATGTAAGGCAGGCTTTCTGCCAGGTTGGCATCCAGACTTACTTTTCCCTGATGGTCTAGAATAGCTGCAGCCATTCCCATAAACGATTTGGTAGAAGAGGCAATGTAATAGGGAGTATTGCTTTGAACGGGGTATTTATTAGCGATATCTGCATAGCCATACCCTTTCATAAATACGGCTTGGTCGCCTTTGACCACCACTACCGAAAGCCCTGGTAGTTTTTTGATACTATGAGTGATTTCTGAAATAAAGGCATCTATTTCCTTAGAAAACTGTTGGGCATTTTGGGCTTGGGTTGAGACCTGATTGCCCAAAAATCCTACAGTAAAAAGCAGGGCAAGCCAGGGTTTTAAAAACCTTGTTGTTCTTAACATAAATATAAAGTTATATGGTTTAATAATTGGTTTTGCTGCTTAAATGACTTGATCGTTTAGAAGGTTTAAGAGTCGTCTTGATAAACACTGGCACCAACGGATCAATTACTAGAGCAAAACGGTTCATGGTTTTTCCAAAAAAGTAAACATTTGCAAATGTTACCCATTTGGGACATCTAAGGTAGTTAATTCAGACCACAAACCATACTTTGATTGGGGCAAACAGAAAGGTAGACAGCATGTGAGGTAAGCACGCCTCAGCTCTCATAGCATTTGAAGGATGAGTATGGGTGATAAACAAATGATTTATACTGTGTTATAAAATTTGCGCGCTTTGGTGATCCATTCGTCAAAAATATTTTCCAGGGCTTCATTTGTTCCTCTTACTCCCTCTACTACATCACAGGCCCAATCCAGGTATTCCAATTTACGCTCCAACGTCCATTTTTCGGGAGGGTTCACCACTAAATCGCGCACATTACAAACCTTATCGGCGATTTTGAGCAATTTGGCCTCGTATGAAGCAAAAGGAGAAGTTTCGATTTGTAACTGTTTGCGGGCTTCCCAGTAGAGATTTTTATCATCGGTTACTTCCATGACCAATTCTGCTACCTTATCTCCAAAAACACGTTGAATTTCCTCTTCAGTAGTATCAGTATCTTCGATAGTATCGTGCAAAATCGCTGCAATGAGCAGATTGGTATTGTATTCTTCGCCCACTGATATGAGCATACCTGCCACTTGAATAGGGTGATTGATATAGGGAAGGTTTTCGGGGCCTTTACGGCGTTGATCTTTGTGTTTAAAGGCGGCAAATTCCAGCGCTTTAAACAATTCAGGCATATCGATTGCTTTATCAAGCATATATTATAATTTGTTAAACTTATTGTACGTCTGGTTCCTGAGGGAGTAATCGGTTGTTGCTCCAGCCACTGAGTCTGTCCAGTATGTTGTCTGCGATCTGGTCGGCTTGCTCGGTAGAATATCCCGTATGGTACTCCACAAATACAAAAAAGTCGTTGAACACATCGTATATCTTCTTTTTTGAATATCCTACAGTAGAAAGGTAATACACATAAGCTTCCAGATTTACAAAATCATTGGTTTCAAGATAACTCAGTAATATTGGCCGATGTTTTTTGAATACCTTCAAACGTCGCTGTATTTTTTTGATGTAATGTGTTACATATCTCAAAGATGCGTCACCGGTGTAATTTTGATACCAATCTAATATGAGTTGATGCGTTTGATCATAAGCACATCCCTCACCCAATAGTTTATGAATGATTAAATGGAGGATTCGGGTGGAGTTTTCTGCTTGAATAATTTCAGAAAAACTTCGAGAAGCTATTTCACTTGCTTTACTCATATAAGCCAATCAAAAATTAGAATATATTCAAAGATAACATATGCAAATGAATAAGAAAACGATTATGAGGAATCGTTGCCTGATGTTTGACCCATTGTTTTTTTCTGCTTTTGTATTGTCAGCGTTTAGGCAAGGCAAATTCTATCAATCATTTCTCAATTGCCAAATCCCTTGAGGGTTAAAAAATAAATCATCTTCCGGATATTTGTCATAATATACATGCTTGAGCGTGTAAGTAGGTTGCTGAGCATCTAAAGCAAAGGTGTGATCATTCTCGAGCTTGGGGTCATCAAGCAACAACGAAATCAAGAAAACATCCAATACCTGTAGTTCTCCACGGCTTATGCCATCTTCCCCAATAAAAAATACTTGTGCTTCGGGGCACCCCAACACCTGCATGCCATAAGACAAGTAAAACTGCGTTGACTTTGCTACGGAAACAAACGCCTTGTATAAATCCATCAACTCGTCATTTTTTACAAAGTACATCCAGTCTTTTTTGAGATGAGCTACGCCCGAAGATTCTACCTTTACAGCAATGCCTCCAGCATTTAACAAAGCCCCACCAGCTTTGATAAGCTCTCGGGCTAATTCGGGTGTGCCTGCTTCACCAATAATATATACTGTCCGTGTATGGCGATCTACTGCGGCTATATCGGCGTCGGTAAAGGTTTTGCGACCACAATAAGTATAAGATATTTTGAGGTCAGGGTCGCGCTCATATATTTCCAGTTCAAAAAAAGCCTGGGTTTGGGTGTTCATCAAGGTGCTTCCTGCACAGATAAAATCTTCGTTATTGGCAACAATTTGTTTGACAATCTCTTCGCGGTTTTTCCAGTATCCTGGAACCCCAATGACTGCTTTCATGTAATTCTCCTGATTTTGTTTACTTGGAATCGATACTCGAAATTAGTGCAAATAGTTCAATTTCCCTATTTACCAGAACTTGAGTAAGTTTGTATTTTTGCGTTGCTTTGCTGTCCCATTGTCCTGGTAAAACCGGGATTTACTACTAAATTGTTGTATGAAACAGTACAAAAATTTAGCAATAGAACAAGGCAATACTAGACACGACAAAACCATAAAACCATCGATAATATGCGGTTTGAAGAAATTATAG
>DMXI01000298.1 GCA_003483885.1 Microscillaceae bacterium | reverse complement strand
AGCTGCTCCTTGTGACACACTACTTCAGTTTTAGGGTTTTTCATGACAAAGACAAGCGAAAGTGTCCAGGGTTGCACAGTTTCTAAAAAAAAGTCAACTTTTCTTAAAAATGGGTGCGCTGCCTGGGTGACTCTTGCCTAAGACATCATTAGTCACTGAGCGACAATTAGTTAACGAATTGATTTTGCTACCCATTGGCTCCCAAAACAGGCTCCTTTGCCCGATAATGGTAGGGTATTACTTACTAATTTAGTGAAATTTTTGGATATGGGAGATTAAGGTAGGAATAGTATAAGGGAAAAGGAGGTAACTTTATAGTATAAAAAGCTACCTCAATAAGTATATTTTCTATTTCAAAACATCTCTAATACTCGCATCCTTATCAAATTGGCTTTTGGCAAAAGGGCAAAGCGGCATTATTTTGATGCCTTTTTGACGAACCATCTCGATGATAGCATCTAACATCTCACGCCCTACCCCTTCCCCTCGTAAGGCCTCACTTACTTCGGTGTGGTCAATGATGATCATTTTGTCTCCAGCTTTGGAGTATGTCATTTCCGCATCGGGCCTGAGAGGGTCACCGAAATAGGCACGTCCCTTATTGTCAGTTTCTTCTAAAATTATATCTCTTTCCATGTTATTTTCAAATAAGTTTAAATACTTGTCAGTGGCGTTTCGCTTAACCACCTACATGAGGTGATATTTTGTTGAATACATATGAGTTAACACCCCTAGCTTTAGATTACTCAAAGGATAATAAACTCATAGTCAATAATTGATCATTAAAAATCAAACATTAATCATTGTTTACGTTCCAGGTTCTCCCGATCCCATTTACCCGTATTAGCCGCAGCTTCGTAGGTAGACTGCAAAAAGTCTAGCAACATTTGTTCAGGGTTTTCAGCTTGACGAACAACATCGTAAGGTAAGAAAAATTCACCCATATCGTCACTCCAGAAAGCTTCTTTTGGCAGTACTTTTTGCTGGCCAAACCCCTCGGGGCTGGGATAAGCGTAAGAATAAAACATGGGCTGAGGTGCATTATCGGCACCTGGCCAAAACCCAGCACTGCTTACTTCCTGCGAATAGGCCTCTTGCATGACTTCTTTGGGCATATGAGGGGCCTCTCCGTGATGCAAAGGTGCTGGTCGTCCCGAAAAACGAGTCACCGCAATGTCAAACGCCCCCCAAAAAAAGTGTACAGGACTACATTTGCCAATAAAATCACTTCTAAACTTAGAAAACACATTGTGTACACTTACCGCCACTTGCCAAAAATTAACCATACTTTGGGCATCGTACGATTGATCGGTTACATTTTCGGCAAAGGGAGTATTATGCTCCAGCTCATTGGGGCGACCGTGAATCTTTACATCAATGCCCAAGGCGTTCAGCTTCTCAAATAATTCCTGATAAAAGTTGGCTACAGTACGTGGTTTTAACTCCATTACCGCATTTTGTTCAAAAGTAGAGGAAATAATAAGCTGATGGTTCTCAAAGTCAAACTCTATTTCATAAATGCCATTTTTGTAGGGCATACTTCCCGTAGTGAGGCCTCGAGCCGTAATATACAATGAGGTATGCCAAGAATGATTTAGCCAAGGCATGCTTACCAACCGAATTTTACCCACAATTTGGGTCCATTGGTGTACCGTTTTCAAGGTATCTTTCCAGCTATTATAATCCAATGCTGGCCAGGGACTATCACATTGTGTAACGTGAGTTTGTTTGGTCATTATTTAGACTCCTTTTTGTTTAATTTTTCGCGAAAAATTTCTAATAATTCTAGAACAAAAAACCTTTTATGATTGTTTTATTATATATTAGCCTTTCAAAGCATATCGCATGTTAAGAAATTATTAACACTTTTGTTTACCCTCTTTTACTAGCTACTCTCCTCATAATCAACTTTATACAAAAACCCTTTTTCAACAAGTTTACTCTAAAAAATCCTCTTTTCAATTCTGTTTACCTTTTGTAACCCTAATAAAATTTGAAATCCTCTCAAAAACTCCGAACATTGTTGCCAGAGGATATTGCACAAACAAAATTTTAGACTGGTTAGATTGAAAAAACGTTTCTGATGCCCTGTTAGAACTCTGATTAATTGTAAGCATCAAACCTGTGTATAACTCGCCTGTTTTCAGCCACATTTTACAAGAATTGAAATTGTTTGCTTTTAGTTAAGCCAATTTATATTACACATCCAAATCTTTTGTTCTTATGAAAAAGTTATTATTACTCATGTTGAGTGCAGTTGTTTTTGCTGCCTGCTCAACCAATGAAGAAGCTCTTAAACCACAAAACAAAATTGCTAACGTAGAAAACGTACTTGTCGAGCAAGCTTTCCCTAACCAAAAAGGCCAAGTTTCCAGTGGATACTTTGGAATGCGCCAAATCTCTTATGAAGTGATTGATGGTCAGTATATTACTGAGGGAGATATCATATTAGACGGCAATCGTATCAGTACTACTCCTCAAAACATAGGCATCCAAGGCGAAAGCGTAGGACGTACTTCTGGCCGTTGGCCAAACAATATTGTATATTACAATATTGACTCTAACCTACCCAACCAAGCAAGAGTAACTGATGCAATCGCTCATTGGGAAGCCAACACCAACTTGCGTTTTCAAGTAAGAACCAATCAGTCTAACTACATTACTTTCCGAGTAGGTGGAGGTTGTTCTTCTAGCGTAGGTATGGTAGGGGGTCGTCAGTACATCAACCTGGCCTCTGGTTGCTCTACTGGTAACACCATTCACGAAATTGGACACGCGGTAGGCTTGTGGCATGAGCACACTCGCGCTGATCGTGACAATGACGTAACCATCCACTTTAATAGAATCCAATCTGGAAAAGAGCATAATTTCCAAACTTATGTACAGCGTGGTCGTGACGGAGACGAATATACTTCTTCACTTGACTTTGGATCTATCATGATGTATCCTTCCAGTGCATTTTCTAACAACGGGCAACCCACGATTACCAAAAAAGACGGAAGTACTTTTGGTGCTCAACGTGATGGCCTTTCAAGTGGAGATATTAGTGGTATCAACGCTATGTACCCTGCCAGCAATGGCGGCGGTGGAGACCCCACTTACGAAAACAATCGCTGGTATACCATTGATGGTTTGAGAGTATATCGTTATAACAACAAATGGTACTACCACAATGGAACTCAGTGGAGAGAGGTAGTCAATAGAAACGGAACTTGGTACTACGCTTAAATTCTGAAAAACTCTCATTTGATTAATTTTACAAACAACAAAACCCCTGATTGATAAAATCAGGGGTTTTTCTGTGATATAGTATGCATTGAGCATACTTTATAAACTAAACAACAATTGGTGATTACTCTACATTAATATCTCTTGATTGGTGCTTGGCTTCTTCTTTTTTATGGATGCTAATCACCAACAAACCATTGTCATATTTGGCTTCTATACTTTCTAGATTAGCCGCTTCAGGTAGGTGGTACTTTCGCGAAAATTTTGAGTAGTCAAATTCCTTGCGATGCACCTTCTCACCTTCTACTTCGGCTCTTGTTATGTCCAACGAAACTGTCAGGTTGTGTCCTTCCAGATTAATCTTAAAATCTTCTTTAGTGTAACCAGGGACCGCCAGCTCCATTCGGTAGCCATCGTTTGTTTCTATCAGATTCATTGGAGGTATTTTGTCATAAAACTCCATATGATCTTTGGTTCTGGTTTTGAATTCGTGAGCGGCTTTTTCAAACTCTTTTTTGAGCTCTTTGCCTAACTTTGTAAATTCTTTACGTACATCTTCAAAGTCACTCCCAAAAAATTCTGAGAATGCTTTTTTACGATCATTATTATTCCATTTGTTATGCATGGTTTAACGAGGTTAATGGTGAATTAAAAGTCGATACATTTAATTGCATAACAACATAAATACCAGAACTTTTATACTGACTTTTTGTCACTTTGACAAATATTTTTTGCCAAAAACAACCTATTCAAAGATTTTTCACCATCAAAATATGAGTCAACCTGGCAGTAAATGGATTAGTCCTTGCGCAAAGCATCGGCCAACCTACGCACTCGGTCTTCTACTTCTTTGGCATCATCGTTGGCTTTGATCTGGAGCAACTCTTTATCTAATCCAGTGATGATAGATTCCAGGTTCTCTACCCGATTTTTCAAGTTCTCATTTTCATGTAGGGCATGTGAAAGCATTTCTCTTTCTTCGCCAGTCAATGCTTGACCTGCTTTTAGTTTTTGGGCACGTAAATACACAAAACCTGCAATACCAGTGATAGGCACCAAGAAAACCATTACTTCAGGACGAAAAAGCATTTCAAATATTCCGGCAAAAATGACATTAAATACGCTCATAATAGGATTATTTTAGTACAACAGTAATAAATTTAAAATCACAAGGTAGTTTGTATAACACAATACCTTTTTACACAAAGTTACGTATTTCCAGTGAAATATGTTTAAAAAAGTTAAAATGAGTTTATACCTGTACACCAATTACTAATACATCATCGGTTTGAGGGTTGAGTCCTTTCCAACTTTCAAATTCTTGAGCAAGCAATTTTTTTTGCTTACTACAAGGAAAGTGGCTTACCGAAAGCAGGAACTGACGAAAACGGCTCTTCAAGTATTTTTTATCATTTTCTCCCCCAAACTGATCTTGAAAACCATCAGAGAAAAGATAAAACATAGTACCTTCTTTGAGATCAATCGTGTGTGCATCATACATTTTAGGAGGAGCATATTGGGTACTCCCTATTGGGAATTTAGACCCTTTGACCTCATGTACTTCACCCTCGCAAATGTACCACAAAGGAGATTTGGCTCCCGCAAAATAGGCCTTTTTCTGAGCTTCATCAATCACCAGTACACCCATATCCATCCCGTCGTTGGTTCCCTCTCCACCATCGTGCTTTTGTAAGGTAGCAATTACTTTTTGATCTAGTTCTTCCAAAATTTTATCAGGAGCAATTATCTGCTTTTCATTGACAATTTCGTCGAGCAATGCATTGCCCATAATGGTCATGAATGCCCCAGGAATACCGTGTCCTGTACAATCAGATGCAATGACAACTTTTACCTGGGTTTGATCTCCTCCAAATTTTTCTGGTTTTTGGGCTACCGAAGAATACCAAAAAAAATCTCCCGAGACAATGTCTCGTGGTTCTAAAAATACAAAGCCTTGACGAAAGCTAGAGGTGAGTTCTTGAGGATTCCCCAAAACCGCCTTTTGAATACGCTTGGCGTACTCTATACTATGGGTAATTTCCTGAAGTGCGTCAGAGAGGTGATTAGACTGGGTTTGTATTTCTTCGTTTTTTTCTGAAATCTTAAAATTAGCTTCTTTGAGTTGGCGGGCAAAACGTTCTTTGGCTTGCTCGTATATCACAAAAATGATCAATAAGTAACTAAACAAACCAGTAAATGCAAAGAAACCATAAGTATAGTGGGCGTCTTTGCTGTATTTGGCACTAAATGTAATGCCATATAAGCCCACCAGGTAAAACTCAATAATCAACGCAATGGCAATGGTAGCCCATACATATGCTGAATTTTTGTTGGCATACATAAAAGCTGCTACTGTGGGTAAAATAAGCCAGGCCACCGAGGGAGAATCTATACCACCTGTATCTATAATGCCCACCAAGCTGATAATAAACATGTTGGCAGCAAATAAATTACCTACCAATATAAACCTCCCAGTTCTCCTAAAGATCAGTAGTAGTACAAGAAAAAATACGGCATTGAAGATTAAAATATTGACCAGGTGGATAAGGCAAATAGAAAAGGCAACAAACACATAAAGCACGCAAAAAAATATCGTAATCCATGTAGAATAAATGATCAATCCCGCCTTACGATACTCCTCACTCTCACGAGGGATATTTTTAGGAATAAACCATTTTATGAAATCATTAATGGCATTTTGCATCGTGTGCCTATATTTTTATCTTAGTTTTATACAAATATATTAAAAACGTTCTGAAATTTATGGGATTGTAAGCGATATGCAGAAAGTTTACGAAGCAAAATTAGAGTCATTTTTCAAGTTTTAGAGCAAATTCAACAAAATGCAATTTTATTTCACTTTAAACCATTTTTATTACATCATTTTTCATAACTAAATTCATTTTTCTGAATTTCTAAAAACTCAAAAAAAGATTTAAACAACATAATAGTTTGGTTAAAACAGCAAATAAAGTTAAAATAAACACAAAATATCACTTGGGTAACTATGGTAAATAAGTTGTCTTTTTTGGTCAATCCTTCCTACTTAATTTTGCATCATCAAAACCACTCCACTCCACACAAGCTTATCCTAAAGTCTTATTTAAAACATAGTAAATTTATTATTCAAGCTATACTACTTAAAGCATTTAATTTTACAAACTAAATTTTAAAACCTACAAAACTACCGTAAGACAGACCACATTTTTATAAAGTGCAACCACACAATAATTTACCTCTTAGGTAATTAGTTATTTAATTTAGTTAAGAAAATATAGCCAATCTTAATGGGAGTTTGATTGGCTTTTTTTATGTCTATACATCACTTCTTCTTTCACTCAAGTTTTCCATCCAACCAACGAATAACATTGAGCACAAACTGAGGATTTTGTTTAGCCTCGGGGTGTGACATTCCAAAACGTCTGGTTCGTCCGTTTCGTTTAACTTCCTGACTTGTAAACATAGCAGCCTCTCCAAATACAGCAACCCTACCTTTTCCATACTTAAGCGTGGCTCCTTGTATCCAGCCCTTGATAGGCAAACGCTTGGTCTCAGGTTTAAATGCCCAGGCAGTATCAGGCATTAGTGTCTCATAGCCTTCTGGGAAAACCACTAAAGGTTTGGCATTGGCTGGTATCTTAAATGCCTGTCCGGTAAAACTGATGATTTCGTCAATTCTATCTTGAGTACCTGTTCCATTGGTAATTGGGTGGCTTTTGAGCGTGGTAGACTGTCGATTAAATCTATCTAGTTTTCTCTTTAGGTTTTTTTTCTTGATGATCCGTCTGGCAAACCCATTATTCATTTCAAACCCAAAGGCTTTGGCCAAATCATAGGCTGCTCCTGGAAAAGGCATATGATCAGCAATTAATAATAACCTCCCTCCTTGATATATCCATTGTTTAACGGCTTGTATTTCCTGATTGGTAAAAGCCGAATAAGCAGGCAAGGCCCAATCTCTCTGGTTTTTAGGATGAATCGCATTTGCTATTACTAAGATTTTACATCTTGCCAAGCTTTGTTTATTAAAAGTAGAGCGATTGGCTTGTAATACATAGCCATCATCTTTTAACAACTGGGCAAAAGCGTGGAATCGCCCCTCAAGCTTATGAAAATTGTGATGTGCTTCATCAATAAAAACCAACGATCCTTTGCCAGTATTGTAGGTAGGTTTGGCTACGGCATAACGAAAAGTACGATCCGCCAATTGCTGAGCCAATGAGGGCATTTTCGCACAGCACAAAAAAACGACGAAAACAAAATATTTACTAAATCTAGTCATAATTATATGGTAATAATCTGATTATTAATTGCTTACATACATTACAGAGTTACCTAATAAGCAAAAAGTTCTCCCCTATCGCATTTTTTTTCTCGCTTTTTTAATTTTTTTGTCCGTTGAGCATACTCTATTTCGGTATATAAACATAACAACAGTTTAAGCCTTAAAAAATCTGAATTATATAACTCCAACAACCAGTTTCATTTGTAATGTTTATGAAAATAGGTGATCGAAAGAAGTCCTCATATTGGGGGCTTTTTTCTTTTCAAGCATCTTATTAATATAGCACCTTAAACTTCAAATTGATTCTTTATTTTTTTAGTTTTTTTTAAGAACTTTTTTATCAAAAAAATGGTATTTTTTTTGGAAGTTTGTAAAACTTTTTGAAGATCAACAAAGTATATATCTGTACAAGTTTTGATTTTTAAAATTTGTATCACATAAAATTAAAAGCATTATGCTTTGATTTTTTTTATCACAATTACTTTTGTGATAAAATATACAATGTGTAGTTTTTTTAAAGTAGTTTTTAGATTTGGTGAAAAAGGAGCTAGTTAAGGTTCCTTTTTCTTTTTATTATTGTTTTATTTAGTTTATTGTTTTAAGCCCCTCTTTTTTTACGCATACCTATTAAACATCTCACAAACCTGAGCCAAGTACCTTATGTCATTTTTTCCAAACAAATAGGAACTATAATGGTATAATACTTGATTTTTATTTTGATATGTTTCGCTTGCATTCTATTGATAATTAAACGTTAAGCACAATGATCACCAATTACGATGCGGAAATAAAAGATTTGAAAAGCAACTTGAGGGAGAATTATGATTTACTACACCGCTGGCAACTAAAACTTATTTTGGCGCGTACTCCACAGGAGCTTAAGCATTACCGAAAACGTATTCATCAAATAAAAAGGCTTGTTTCTAATAATGAAGAACAATTGGCCTTGATTATGAGCGAAAAAAACAATCGTCTCATGGCAGTAAATATTACTGAGCAAGCCAGTCCTGAACACATCAACCATTGGCGCTTTTTAGGTATGATTGGTATTTTATCTATCTTCTTGTTGTTTCTTTACAATAAGCCCAATTTATTGTTGTTTGCCAAAGGCTCTAGTAATGCTCCCGAAGCAAGCTTGCAAAACATCAAAAGCAAATATGATTGGGTAAGCCCTTATCATGATGGCTTAGCCAAGGTAAGAATTGGACATTTGTATGGTTTTATAGATACCCATGGTACCGTAGTAATTCCTATTAAATATGATGATGCGTGGGACTTTAGAAAGCAAAGGACGCGCGTAGGGCTTGCTGGTAAGTTTGGTTTTATCAACACCAAAGGCGAAGTAATCATTCCTATAAAATATGACAAACTCCACGACTTTAATGATCGGGGGCTTGCGCATGCCAAAATAGGCGCCAAGTGGTTTTATATAGACAATACCGGAAAATGTGTCAAGGATTGTCCTAAAAAGAAAAAATAAAAGATTCCAGACAGTACACTAGGTAATGTTTACTGTCTGGAAACCTAAATACTCACCTTGTATTATTTTTACCCTATACCCTTTCTTCGATTACTTCACTGGTAGAGAAACGATAACGCATATTTCTATATACTGCTATATCGGTAATATCTTCTGGAGTATTTTTAGGCACTGCCCTGTAGTTGGTAGACACTCGATACGTGCCCTTAATTGGTAATACCCGATGCCAAGTGTGTCCATGTAAAAACACAATGGTACCTTTCTTAGGCGTTAAAACTACTTGATTCTCTAAGTCTTCATGGGGCAGTCCAGCCGGAAGCTCACCCATTTTGTGCGACCCAGGATAAACAATGGTTTGCCCACCCAATTTGGGAGTAATATCGTGGGTGTATACCAAGCGATTTAGATTGAATTGTTGGGTATTTTCTGGTGGGCAGTCCTGATGCCAAGCCTGGCCTTTGGTACCTTGCTTAGAAAACATCACCATACAATACAAGCCTTGCCACTCTTCTCCTAAAATGGCTTGGGTCAGTTGATCAAAGTCAACCGTTTTCTCAATGAACTCAAAGTCTTGTATTTCTTCTCGTACCGGAAACCAGGGAATCACTTCGGTGGCAGCTTTTTGAATAAACTCATCGCTATGCTCCCAATTAGGCGTAAGTCCAAAGTGTTGTAAAATCATTTCATTTAAATGATCTATACGTGCGGCTTCAAAAAAATCTTCAATTACCAGGTAGCCATCTTTCCAGAACTGTTCGGCGTATTGAGCAATATCCATAGTGCTTTATTAAAAAGGTTTTAAAATCAATTGGTTTGTTGTAATGGAGTTGTAGGTTGGCGCTTGTAAGATAATACTCGATGCAGGTGTTCTTGTACCTTGAGGCTAGTAGCTAACGGAACTACGCTAGATTCTAATTGATCAGTAGCAATATCACGGCTGACAGCATCTATCTCGTGCTCAAACCCAAACCCTTTGCGATCATCAATGTAATGCTCCACAGGTGTTTCCATTTCGTACAAGAAGCTTTCTCGGGCTCGCCAAAAATCGGGTACCTCGATGTAGCCTCGCTCTCCTATGATGTATAGATAATTGTGTAGTTTGCAGCGAAAGGAAGTACAAAGGCTGGCCGCAGCATTTTCATATTCAAACAACATGGTTACGTCATCTTCTACGCCAGTAGAGGCGTTGCGTGAAACGATGGTCATTTGTAAAGGATCTTGCTGATAAAACAACCAAGCCGCAGCAATAGTGTACACTCCTAAGTCATGCATGGCTCCTCCTGCCAGGTCAGGGTTGTACATACGCCCTTCGGGTTTGAAAGGAATTGGATAACCAAAATCTGCTTTGATGTGCAAAATTTTGCCAATACGATCTTCAGCTACCCACTGTTGCGCTCTTTTAATAGCAGGTAAAAAGTAAGTCCACATCCCTTCTACCAGGTAATTACCAGTTTGGGTCGCAATTTCGATTAATTTTCGGCACTCTTTGGGATGTACAACTAAAGGTTTTTCGCACAACACAGCTTTTCCTGCTTGCAAAGCATCTCGAGAGTTTTCAAAATGAAAGGTGTGTGGCGTAGCAACATAAATGGCTTCTACTTCTGGATCATTGTATAACTCCTGATAAGAACCATAGGCTTTGGGTATATCATATTTTTGGGCAAATTGATTTGCTCTTTCTTGAGAGCGAGAAGCCACTGCGTACAATTCTCCATATCGGGCAAAAGCAAAGTCGTGGGCAAACTCATGGGCAATAATCCCAGGCCCTACAATACCCCATTTAACTTTATTCATTGTTAGGTCTTATTTATTGGTCTGTAAATCAGTGTATAACGAAGGAGAAGAATGGATGTATTTGCTACGCCCTATTTCTTTTTTCCATTGGTTGGTAATCTCTTTACTGGTTTGTAAGCGAGCGTCTATACGTTTAAAGCTAGGGTTGTCCTTCCACATTTTTTGGGCTTTCCAATTACAATTGATATAGCTAATTGCCTTTACCACGTCAGGGTTATTATTGATTGTCTTGAAAAACGGAATGAACCACTTTTTCCAAGCTTCCTCAGCTTGCCGAGGTTTAGATAAGATGGTTTCTTTAGTATTGCCATCAAACTTGGTCATGTGATCAGAGATGAGAGGACTGGCCTCGGCAATAAATACAGGCTTTCCTTTTTTGCGGGCAAATTCTATCATTTCTTGCTCTTTCCAGCGGGAGAAAAAGGAATAGCCACACCAATCTACATACTCATCGCCAGGGTACCATTCTTCTAACAAGTCTTGATCGGATACCCACCCCGTAGATTGCCACACATAGGCTACATTGGTCACTTGTAAGCTATCCAACTTGTCTTTGATGCGACGAAAAGAGGCTTTGTGAGATTTGAGATCGTAATGATTCCAGGCGTGGCCGTCAAACTCATAACCAATGCGTAAGAAGACAGGACGAGGCGCCAGGCTTTTTAAGTAATTACCCATTTTTATGATAAGCGCATCTCTTTCTCCTTTGGCTATTTGTTTGGTATGTCCTACCAGTGAAAGCCCAATGGCCAGTGCCATGTTTTCATAATCCTGATCTTGGAGCTGCAAAGACAAATTGCTTTTACTATCGCCCCAATCAGCAGTACTCCAAATACCATCCAGTCCCTTATTGATAAAACCGAAAGAGTTTTCCCCAGGGGTTAGGTTGGTGTAGGTAGTCCAACCCGCTGGACGTTTAAAATGATCCAAATAACCATCTTTGAACTCTTCCAGTCCTCCAAGCGCTTCCATTTCCTGCCCAATAAACACAATGACGTTACCATTAGATGGCTCATACTTTGCCAACTTTCTCTTAGAAGTATTCGCAGACGCTTTGGTTACCTTATTTTTTGCTTCAGATTTTTGCCTGTTTTCGCGTGCCGAATCTTGGTTGTTGGCTTGCTCAGATACGTTTTCGCAAGCCACCAACCAAGTGATTGTAAACATTAATAGTAATTTTTTTATGTTCATAGTTATATAATTTCCTGATAATCAAACCAATCAAAATCCGCGTGTTTTTTGTTACCAGTCAAATCTTGACAACAAATGCCCACAAATGCCCCAGTAAAAGCTGGACGATAACGCCCATCGTGATATTGAATATAATCATCTGACAGGATACTCGCGTCGAGTGTTCCTCCAATTTTTATCCAATTGCCTTCCTCCACTGCGTAATAAAACTGCAAATCGGCTTGTCGAATAACGGCTTTCAAATACACTCTATCCATATTGCTCACATCTACCAACCCTTCCAATGGCTCGGTGGTATTGAATTTATCACAAGCAATGATGTTTAAATATTTTTGGCGCGCTTTATCTCTACTGAGGTATAAATAGTAGTAATGACTGGTGTTATAATAACAAACCAAGCCTGCCATTTGCTGGAAATTATCTGGAGTGAATTCTACACAAGTACTGGCTTCTATGTAGGTATGCTGTACCCTTCTTGCCAATAGGCTTTGGTAATGGAATGATGCTAAAGATTCACGGCCATATAAACGCAAAAACCCTGATCGCTCTTGCAAAGAAGCCCACTCGGCACTTACTGGGAGCCTTAGTGATTGGAAATGGATATTTAGCGCATCAGTCTCAAAATCTTCACGAATAGGTTCTGGTTCGAATGGATACGAAGGGAGATTAGGGGCTTCTACTTCTACCTGAGGTTCGCTCCCACCTTGCACCAAAGTAATCCATTCTCCTTCGTCCCAGATAAACCTTTGAATGGCAGTTTCTCGCCCAGTAATGCATCGCCCTCGAGTGGTGAGTGGTCGCCCTACCAAAAATACTCCATACCAGTCTCCGTTTTGAGTTTGTACCAAATCGCCATGTCCTGCTTTTTGTAGTGCTAAGTTTGGATTGTTTTTGCTGGTCACCAAAGGGGTTTGAGGGTGCAATTCATAAGGCCCTGTAATTTCACGGGCACGAGCAATGGTCATGGCGTGGTTGTACTCAGTACCTCCTTCAGCCAATAGCAAATAATAATAACCGTCTTTTTTATAAATATGCGGGCCTTCGGTACAGCCAAGTTCAGTTCCTTCAAAAATGTAGTGAACCTCCCCTACTAATCTTTCGGCTTGTGGATCATACTCTTGTAAAATAATACCTCCAAAGAACTTCCCTTTTCGATGATCCATGAGCATACTGGTATACCATTTCCGACCATCATCGTCATGAAACAAAGAACCATCAAATCCACTAGAATTCAAGAATATAGGTTCAGACCAATCACCACGAATATCTTGAGTAGTTACCAAATAATTCGGCGTGTCTTTCCATACACCATCAAAGGATTTGACATTGCTAAACACCAGATAATAAACACCCTCATGATATGATAGACAAGGGGCCCATACTCCGCAAGAATCGGGTACCCCTAGCATATCTAATTGTGTGCGACGATTCAAGGGGCGAGTGATGAGTTGCCAATGTACTAAATCTCGCGAATGATGAATTTGTACTCCAGGGAACCATTCAAAAGTACTGGTGGCGATATAATAGTCATTCTCTACCCTGATAATGGAGGGATCGGGGTTGAAACCTCTCAGAATAGGGTTTTGAATCGTCGTTTTTGTAACATTCATTATCTAAGCTAGTTTTTCTTAATCAATTCGTTTTCAAGTTCTTCCAGCGATTTCCCTTTAGTTTCGGGGATATATTTAAGCACAAATAGCAAGCACAAGACCATGCATAATCCAAAAATAAGATAGGTATTGGCCGATCCAAGGTACTCAAGCTGTATGGGAAAAACCGTGGCTACAGCAAAACTGGTAAGTCCATTGGCTACCCCAACAATAGCAATGGCCATCGCTCGCATTTTATTAGGAAAAATCTCAGAAAACATGGTCCACATCACAGGTCCTAATGAAATAGAAAACCCAGCAATGAACCCTAAGATGCCTAGCAATACTGTAGTAATATTAATATTGATGGCTTCGTTGAGAATGAGCGACTTGTAGCTTTCGCTATACAAGGTCTGGATATACTTTTGCTGATGAGGCTCATAACGCTTGAATAACTCTTCTTTGATGGTATTAAAAAAGGTTATTTCGCTCTTATGGGTAACCCCTTCCACCCTCTGTAATGTCTCCCGCAACTCTTTTACGTCTCTTTTGGCCCTACCCAAAGGCTCAGTACTCATGTCTACCGTGGCCACGAGTTTGCCTTCGTTGTAAAGCTTCGCATCATTCACGTTGCGTACATCTACTTCTGAGTTTTGTACCAACAAATTATCAGGAAACTGGACTTGAGCTGCGCTTACTACCGCCGCTTCATATATCTGACTGGTAATTTTTTGGATTTTGGCTTTGTCTAACCTGTAACTTCCTTGATCGAAAGCATAAGTAACCAAACCAAAAGCTACAATAATGATCGAGGTACCAATAATTAATAAGGGTTTACGCCCCAGGCGATCTATCAAAAACATAGAAATCACGGTGGCAATGGTAAGCGTAAGACCTACAGCAATGGCCATCAAAAAAGCAGCGTCCAGACCCGTACCCGCATTGGCAAATACCATTGGTGCATAGTATAACACTGCATTGATTCCAGATAATTGTTGGAAAATGGCCAAACCAAAGCCTATAATGAGTACAAAGCGCATTTTACGAGAAAATAACTCTTTTAATGATGCTTTTTCTTCCTGATCTGCATTGGCCAGGTTTTGCTGAATTTTGGCATATTCTTCTTCGGCCTGTTGGGTTCCTATAATTTTGGCCAATAATGTTTTGCCTTCTTCTTTTCGGCCTTTTTGAATCAACCAGCGAGGGCTTTCGGGTACCAGAAATAGTAAGATAAAATAGAGCACTGCTGGAAAAAAACCTACTCCCAGCATCCAACGCCAATTAAGGCTTGGGTCTTGAATGGCATTGAGAATGTAATAGTTAGAAAACATGGCGATGGATACTCCCAGCACAATATTTAATTGATTGAAAGTTACTAACCAACCACGATTTTTGGGAGGAGCAATTTCGGCAATGTACATAGGTGCCACCAAAATAGCCCATCCCACCCCTAGTCCAGCAATGAGTTTGGCCACGATAAACAGGCCTATATTAGGGGCTAATGCCGTACCAGCGGCTCCTGCCATAAAAAGAATAGAGGTCATCAAGAGGATAGGTTTTCGGCCTAAACGCTCGCTCAGGAAGCCAATAGAAAAGTTTCCCATAATGCCTCCCAAAATGATAATACTCGACGAAAGCCCAATGAGCATAGGGCGATCTGCAATCCCAAAGGTAGATTTATAGAAAGGTACTGCACCTCCATTCACCACGCCATCGAACCCTAACAGGAAGCCACCTAGAGCAACAATGATTGCAATAAAAACCGGATGTTGTATGGTTTTATTCATAAACACAAGGGTAGATCATTTTTCTTAGTTAATCACATAAAATACTGCTAGCCAAATGGTTATAAAAACAAGCGTTTTGGGCAGTGTACAAAATTCTCCCCGTCTTCTAATTCAAGTGGCTTAAATCAAGCTTTTGGAACCAAAAGAAAAATGCTGCTGAAAACTTTGTTCTTATTTGAAATTGATTTGACTAACAGTTGAATAAAGGCTGTCTCATAAGATATTCTAAACCAAATATTATTTTAGTTTTAGACCTGACAGGTCTAAATTTTTTCCTCAAAAAAATTCTTTAGTAGTAAGTTTATGAGACAGTCTCAATTTTGTTTAATTAGACTCTAATAACCTGAGTTTTGGGCAAGTTTATCGAACCCTACCAGGTTTCTTTCATTTTGAGGAATAGGCAGCAATTCGTCACGTCCAGGCGTAAAGTTTTTGCTCATTAAGCGGGCATTGCTGGCAGCGTCTCCCCAGCGTACCAAATCAGAAAAACGATTCCAGCCTTCGGTAGCCAATTCTTTACGACGCTCAAGTTTTACATCCGCCAAAGTATAGCTTCCCAACGCGGCAATTCCTGCTCTTTGACGCACGGCATTGATGGAGCTTAATCCGCTAATGGCTCCTCCTCCACCCAAGGCTTGAGCTTCGGCGTGCATCAGCAAAACCTCAGCATAGCGGATAATTTTCTCATTTTTGGGAGATTGCTGCACATTTAATAACTGATCTACTGTTTCCCAAGACAAGAAGTATTTGCGGGAATAGTTACAATCTTCCAGGTTAGGACGTAACCAACTCATTTGTCCTTCGGCGACTGGGCTACCCCAGTTTTGGGCCAATTTGGGAGAAGCTTGTGACAAATCGGTACCCACCGTAATAAAAGTGGCATCAAAGCGAGTATCGTTGGCGCGATCGTATTGAGCAGTCAATTCGCCCAAGGGCAACATATTGCTAAATGAAGTATAACGTCCCGATACCCAGGTAAAACACATTTGCCACATGGCCGATCCTTGGGAGTTTTGATTGGCTACCTCAAAGTTTGTGGCTGTAAACCCATCTCCGTATTGAATTTCTAAGATAGATTCTACGCCATTCTCGTTGTCCAGGCTAAAGTTATTGGCAAAGTTGGTTTCCAACGAAAACTCTCCCGAATTCATCACCTCTTCGCAATACTTTACACAAGACGCATAATCTTGTTGGTATAGTTTAGATTTGGCCAGCAAGGTTTTGGCCAGACCAATAGTTGCTCTGCCAGCAGCTACTCCTCCTTTAGAAGCCAATGACTCACTATTGATTGCTTCTAATAAATCTTTATCGATTTGAGCATATAACTCTGCAGTAGTAGATCGCCCCAAAGCAGGAATATCATCTGTACTTTCAATATTATTGAGAATCAATGGTACACCTCCCCACATTCTTACCAGTTCAAAGTAATAAAAGGCCCGCAATACCTTGGCTTCGGCAATTACTTGCTGCTGGGCTTGGGTGTTTGACCAGCCATTAAACTCGGCGGCTTTTGTAATCACAATGTTGGCCCGGTTCACTCCAGTATACCATTTTTTCCAAAGCTTTTCTACACTTGGGTTATTGGCATTCATCAGGCTAAAGTCGTCCATAATGGTTCCAGCTGTCCAAAAAGAAGCAAACTGAGAATGTAAATCATCGGCTCGGATACCTTGCCACATCAATGGAAATACATGGATACC
Source organism: Microscillaceae bacterium (assembly GCA_003483885.1). Classification (GTDB taxonomy): domain Bacteria; phylum Bacteroidota; class Bacteroidia; order Cytophagales; family Microscillaceae; genus Microscilla. Next base: position 13,529 of record DMXI01000298.1, on the reverse strand, counting down.
ATCTACTGATTGCCATTGTAATACTTCGTAGGAGGCATACAAGGCTGCAAGGAGGTTTTTCTCGGAATTGTAACTATCGCCACTCAATGACGAGGCAGGTTGAATGTCCAGCAGGTTACTTTTACAAGAAAATGTAAAAACTGCCACGAGCACCAACGTTGTGATACGTGTGATATATTTTTTCATGTGTAGGTCAATTTCAAAGGGTTAAAACAAGCTAATTTGGAAACCTCCCAAAATGGTTCGAGGCTGAGGGTAAAACCCACGGTCGATGCCCACATCTAAAAATGCGCCTGCGGATGATTGCCCTATCTCAGGATCGATTCCTGAATAGTTGGTGACCATGAATAGGTTTTGTGCGGTTACATAGAATCTAATTTTAGATGCTTTCAAATAATTAGAAATACGCTTGGGCAAAGTATAACCAATGGTAATGGTCTTTAACTTCAAGAAAGAACCATCTTCTATGTAATAATCTGAGATTTGATCGTGTCCATTGTTGTTCCCAAATAAATTAGATCGAGCTACTGAAGTGTTTTGATTAGAAGAAGTCCAAGAATTTACAAACGAAGCAGGCTTGTTTACATTGATGGCATCAGGGCGAATGTATGCTTTGTAAATATCTTGCCCTTGGTTGCCCAACATGAAGAAGCTAAAGTCAAATCCTTTGAACTCGACACCTGCAGTAATCCCATAGATCAAATCTGGATAAGGATTACCAATAAAAGTTTGATCCTGGTCATCGATGGTTCCATCGCCATTCAAGTCTTGGAATCTTAAATTGCCAGTGTCATCCAGGCCATCGGTTTTATAACCATAAAAGCTCGCTATGGGGTGACCTACATCGGTACGAGAAATGGGTTGCTGCCACGATGGTTGTACAAAAGCAGAAGCAATCGGTTGACCTTCTCCTAAAGCAGTTACTTTGTTACGACTCGTGGTAAAGTTGACTTGGACATTGTAAGCAAAATCTTTGGAAATGCGGTTTTTGTGGTTAATTAGAAGCTCAATTCCTTGATTTTCTACATCCGCTACGTTTTTAAACGGGGCAGTTTGTCCTACCAAAATCGGGGTTCCAGTGGGCGCCAACATATCGGTTGTTTTCTTCACATAATAGTCAAAAGTAATTCCCAGGCGATTATTGAATAAATTCATATCTACCCCAAAATTGGTTTGAGCTACGCGTTCCCACCTAATGTCTGGATTCGCCAAAGTTACGGGAGCAATTCCTAAAGTTTGGGCACCATTGAGAATGTACTGAGCTGAGGTGGTGATTTGAGAGGTATACTGGTAATTCGCGATTTGGTCGTTACCATTTACTCCCCAACTGGCTCTTAGTTTCAATAGATTCAAGGCTTTGAAACCTTTTAAGAAAGGCTCCTCTGAAATGTTCCAACCAGCCGAGAATGACGGAAAATACCCTGTACGATTGTTCGCTCCAAACTTGGAAGAAGCATCGGATCGGATCGTAGCACTAAACAGGTAACGTTCTTTGAATGAATAGTTTACCCGCCCAAAATAAGACAACCAAGCCGTTTCGTTAATATTCACCGGACTTACTACAATCTGCGAAGGATCATCCATGAGTGAAAAATTAGCTTCGGCCAGTGAGTTTACAAAAAAACCAGCCCCTTGCATGGAACTCACCCGCGATTCATCTCGGATGATACTCATTCCAGCCAACGCCTGTAGTTTGTGGTCTTTTCCACTAGGCAAATCATAAGTTACGGTGTTTTCCCATTGGGTTCTCCAAAACTTAGTCTGGCTCTCGGTTAAGGTAGCCAGGATATTGGTAAAGGTTTGCTCTGGGAAATCATACGTAGGAATAAAACTACGGTCGTTTAGGTTAAAGCTATAATACGAGAAGTTAGTAGCTACTTTGAAGTTCGCAAATTTATAACTCGCGGTTACTCCAGTAGATACCACATTATTCACTGCGTTTTGATTGGTAAGCTGTAACGCCAACATAGGATTGGTGACTGCTCCTACTACTGGTAATTGTACTCCGTTATGTTCTGGTACTGGGCTTTGGCGGCCAGGGTTGAAAATCTCACCATTGGTGGCAAATACTGGATAAATTGGAGGCAAAGAATTCAGATAGTTCATAATTCCAAAACCAGTTTCAGGTGTGTTTTCGCGTAGGTAATTACGATCAGTCTGAGCCAAGGTACCATTTACCGAAATGTTGAGTCCCTTAAATAAATCCTTTTCAAAAGTTCCCCTTACTGATCTACGCTGAAAGTTAGACTTCCCTAAATTTCCTCCCACCATTCCGTCCTGGTTGTACAAGCCAGCACTGATAGAATAAGAATAATCGCTGCCACCATCTACTATATTGGCAAAGAAATTACTGATGGGTGTTTCTTCAAATACTGCATCGTACCAATCAGTGTTAGGCAAAGCCGCTGCTTCGGCGCTGGTAAACTTTCCTCGGGCTGGAACCGAACCTCCTAATCCAAATTCATTGTAATAATCTACCGAGTTGTTATAAAAGGAAATGTACTCATCTTTATTCATCAAATCGGGCTTATTAAAAAGCGACTGTACACCATAATAGCCACTGATACTTATCTTAGGATTTTTGAGTCCTCTTTTTCCGGTTTTAGTTTGTACCAATACGACTCCATTACCCCCTCTGGCACCATAAATTGCCGAAGAAGCTGCATCTTTCAATACCGACATATTGGCAATGTCTGAGGAGTTTAAAAAGTCCAAATTGGGAACCTGTAGTCCATCTACCAAGTATAACGGAGCTGCATTAGAAGAGGAAGAAACGCCTCGGATGCGTACCGTCAGTGGCGCTCCAGGCGAACCAGATTCTTGCAATACGATCACTCCCGGAGCAGTGCCTTGTAAAGCTTGCTCGGTACGATACACCGGCAAAGCTTCAATGGACTTCGCAGTTACCTTGGAAATCGCCGTAGACATTGTTCGGTTATTTTGGGTTTGCCCATAACCTACTACTACAATCTCCTCAAGGGACTGTTGGTCTTCTCCTAAAGTAATATTGATTTGGGTTTGAGCCCCTACTTTGATTTTTTGAGTAGTGTAGCCAATAAATGAGAAAACAAGGATTTCCCCAACCTTGGCTTCTATGTTATATTTGCCGTCTTGATCGGATACTACCCCACGAGAAGTACCCTCTATCATAATTGTAACACCAGGAATAGGTCCTTCTTTGGCCGTTACTACGCCTTGAATTTTTGTGGTTTGAGCCAACACTCCTGTACTGGTAACCAAGACCAGCAACAAGAGGGAGCAACACCAGCAAGGCAGTTTGTTGCTCGTATTTCGAATAATTTGAATCAACTGCATTGTAATAGATTTTTAAACCATTGTGTAAAAACTGAGTAATTTTTCTAAATCAAATTGTAAACTTATTAGGGCAAAATAATTCCATTTTATAGCTCGTAAGTAGTTGTTTGAAACTACTTATGGAGCTAGGCAAAAAAGGCTTTAGCTAAAACTTTCCTCGAATATCTCGTTTGACGATTTTCCAATAATTGTTTGTAATGATGCATCTTTTAAAAAATCAATTTTTGGACTCTTCAACGAAGAAGTTGTACAACTAAGGTCAATGATGTATTCATAAAATCCAAGTGCAGCGAGGAAAAACTCAAAGTAAAAATCACTGATAAACAGCAAGTTACATTTAGCGTATACGCTTTAACCACATATTAGAAAACTCAGAAAAAAGGGGTTTAAAAATCAAATAAAGGGATCAGATAGCATATAGAGGTGGATTGTCCATACGCATAAAAAAATCATAGTTTTTAAGAGAGAAATTTAAAATTGAAATGATTTTATAGCGAGAACAGCTTCATAAATCATTTTGATAATAGGTATGGGCTTAACAAGGTATTCTTGGAATAGTTATATTGCAAAGCAACAACTACTCAGTACTACTTGCTTCATCGCTCGGTACTTATTCAAAATTCAATGGAGATACAGGGCGTTAATTAGTCCAAAATAAGTCTCCCCCAACCATCCAAATGATTGTGCTTGTCGGAGTTTTTATTGACTTTCATTTTCTCCAGGATTTTCTTTCTAAACTTCCAGCAGGTGGGTTGGCGCATGGAAAGGATTTGGGAAAGTTCGGTAGAGGTAATATCACCGTTATTGGCATATACCAAAAAGAGCATGTAAAACGACTTCTGAATGGGAATATGGCTATGATGAAAAATGGTATTTACGGTAGCCGATTCGTTATAACCACATTTGCTACAGCGACGAGCAAAATGTCCTTGTCCTTTGGTAAACTTTTGGCCTTCGCAACGAATGCATTGAAATCCTTCTGACCACTTAAGCTCTGCCAGATATCTATAGCAAGATTCTTCATCGGGGAAGATTTGGCTAAACTCTGTAAAATCTACATCACGCAATAGCACCCGAGCTTTAGTTAATTCCTTGACATTACTCTGCAACTCTTGATTTTCCTTGTTGAGTATCTCATTCATTTGTTTGATCTCTTCGGCTTGCTGCTCTAACTCTTTATTTTTTTCCTCAATTACTTGGTTCTGGCGAGCAATTTCTTCGGTACGCTCAATTACCTTTTGGGTAATAATTTTTTCGTTTTCCTGCAAATGTTCAATCATTTGCTGTTGGGCCAACTCTTTTTCTTTTTTGATCAATCGCAGACGATAGGCCAACGCCAGAGAGAAGAATACTACCTCTACCAATAAACCAATATTGAGGCTATAGATATAAAATATATTAAAAAGTGCTACTCCATTCTTCCGTAATGCCAGGCTAATAAGGCCAACCATTGTAAATGAATACCCCAACAAGAAAAACTGGGTCATTGCCTTATTACCTTTAGAGTACATGCGAGTAGCAGCCAGATAAATCAAGAGAAAAGGAATGAGCAAAGCAAAGGTATAAGCATGGCTATAGATCGGGAAAAAAGCAGTGAGTAAAAAATACCCCCCAAATAGCCATAAGATTAGATTGAGCAATTGGTTGGTACGCGGAGCGTTCTTTTTCAGCTCTAAAAAAGTGCGGGCGTAAATGGTAAAAAACACCAAAAACACCATATGCACCGATTTATCTACCAGGATATTCATAATCGGTACATTGTACCAAATGTATTGAAACCCTAACCCATCTTCAGCATATGATACCAAAATACAGCTCAACACATAGAGCACATAATAGAGATACATTCGCTCTCGCACATATACAAACAACATAAGGTTGTACATGGCCATAATCACCAAAATACCATAGTAAATGCCTAGCAGGTGGTATTCATTGAGGGCATAATAAATAAAATTGTTGTTGGCGTGCAGTTTTATAAAAAAGGGATTGAAACTATCAGACTTGACATAAAAGTAAATGGTCATCAACTGATCACCGGTATAAGGTATTTCATACAGAAAATTCTTATGACGGTATTTTCGGCGGGTAAAGATTTCACGATAGCCGGCTTGATCAAACTTGGTCAATTGATGATCGAACTGAATATAGGCCTTGATATGACTAATGTGTGCATCGAGTACTTCCATTAACCAGCGAGTTTCGGCCTCTTTGTCAAACTTTACCTGAAATCGTATCCAATAAGCAGTATTGATTTTTTTGACTCCTGGATGGTCTTCAAACCCACCTTGAAAACGTTGATGATGCTTTCCCGTAACAATATCCTGAATCGTCAATTGGTTGCTCAAGTCTTCCAGCACTTCCAGATTTTGAGGCGCCACCATCAACTCTTGTTGATTTTTTTGAATAACGACCGGATCAGTTGAAAATGCCTTGGTTGAATTCCACACAAAGCAACAAATCAAGCTCACCAAAGCAATAACTCTCATAGTTTATAGTATAGTCTATTCTTAAAAAGTTACAATACCCACTCGCTAAATTGCACTGGATTTTGTTATAATATTTCCCAATACTTGTATTACAATAATAGCAAATAACCACTAAAAAATTTCACTTTTCAATATTTCTCTGCAGGCTTTTTTTTGAATAGTTCAAATTTTGAAATCATCGCGATAAAAAACCATTTCGGTAAAAAAATTATTTTTCACTGATTCATAAACCTACTTTTTTTTAGTGTAAAATCAATCAGGCTCATTCTTCCAGTCAAAACAAGAAACAAGTAAAATACCCTCATTATAGCTATTTTCTCTACATGTGCTTAAAGCGTATACGCCAAAACAAGCCCTTGTTTTTCAAGTATTTAACCAACCAAAAAAACATTTTTCTTTATTGTATTTTCCATTGTTTTCACAGAACTTAGAAATAACAATACGGTATACAAGTATCCAGATTGAAGGTAAGGTGTCTTTTTCGAGAATGCCATTTTACTGATTTTCCGAGGCTTGTTTTTCTCGAGTCAAGCTTCAAAACACACTAGGTTAAAATATCAGAATAATACTATTCAAGTTTTACAACACACAAACGAAAGCTTACAAAACATGCAGTTTTTTATAGATACCGCCAATCTCGATGAAATCAAAGAGGCTCAAGACATGGGAGTTCTGGACGGAGTCACCACCAACCCTTCGCTCATGGCTAAAGAGCATATTCAAGGGCCTGAAGCAATTATGGCCCACTATAAAACCATTTGTGATTTGGTAAATCAAAATGTAAGTGCAGAGGTCATCGCCACTGATTATGAAGGAATGATCAAGGAAGGCACCGCACTTGCCAGGATTGACGATAAAATCGTGGTAAAAGTACCGATGATTAAAGATGGTATAAGAGCTATTAAATACTTTTCCAGCCGCGGCATTCGCACCAATTGTACGTTGGTTTTTTCTACCGGGCAAGCCATTCTAGCCGCTAAAGCAGGTGCATCTTATGTTTCGCCTTTTATTGGCAGGTTAGACGATATCGCCCACGATGGTATGGGTCTGATTGCTCAAATTGCCCACATCTACAAAACCTTTGATTTTTCCACCCAAGTATTGGCTGCTTCTATTCGCCACACAATGCATTTGATCCAATGTGCCGAAGAAGGAGCTGATGTAGTAACCGCTCCTTTCAAAGTAATTGATGGGCTGTTTAATCATCCACTCACCGACATTGGGCTCACCCGTTTTCTGAGCGATTTCCAAAAAGCCCAAGAAGGTGTACAAGAAGAAAAAAATAACCAAACCATAAAAGAAGTAGCTGATGCAGAATGATTATCAAGCACTCACCAACATTGCCTCTCAGGTAAGGCGAGACATCGTACGAATGGTGCACAATGCAGGCAATGGGCATCCAGGAGGTGCTTTGGGCTGTACAGAGTTATTGGTGTTGCTCTACTTTGATATCATGCAACATCAAAAAGACTTTACCATGAATGGCGACAACGAAGACCTCTTCTTTTTATCAAATGGCCACATTTCAGCGGTTTGGTACAGTGTACTGGCGCGTAGTGGCTATTTTCCAGTAGAAGAACTCGCCACTCATCGCAAAATCAACTCTCGCCTACAGGGTCACCCCACTACCCACGAAAAGTTACCAGGAGTACGCATTGCCTCCGGGTCGCTGGGTCAGGGGCTTTCGGTAGCCATTGGAGCCGCACTCACCAAAAAAATCAACGAAGATAGCCGATGGGTATATGTGCTCATGGGTGATGGTGAACAACAAGAGGGTCAAATTTGGGAGGCCGCCATATTTGCGGCTCATCGACAGGTAGATAACCTCATTGCTTTTATTGATCTAAACGAACAACAAATAGACGGAGGCACAGAACAGGTAATGGCCAATCGTGATTTGAGCGCAAAGTACGAGGCATTTGGTTGGGAAGTATTCGCCTGTGATGGCAATGATTTAGAAGCATTAAAAACCATTATCGAACAAGCCCAGCAGGGTCAGAATAACGGAAAACCCAAAATGATTTTGATGCAAACGGTGATGGGTCAAGGGGTGGATTTTATGATGACTGGACACCACTGGCACGGCAAAGCCCCTAATGCTGAACAAGCCAACGAAGCTTTAGCCCAACTCAAAGAAACCTTAGGAGATTTTTAAACACGGAACCATGCCTGAATTACAATATAGTTTTACCGAAAAAAAAGATACCCGTTCAGGGTTTGGCGATGCTTTGCTCACATTGGGCCAGACCAATCCTGAGGTAGTAGCACTTTGTGCAGATTTGACGGGTTCTCTCAAAATGACCGACTTCGCCCAAGCCTATCCTAATCGTTTTTTTCAGGTAGGCATTGCTGAGGCCAATATGATGGGTATTGCCGCAGGTATGACCATTGGTGGCAAGATTCCTTTTACTGGGACTTTTGCCAATTTCTCGACGGGGCGCGTATATGACCAAATTCGCCAATCGATCGCTTATTCACGCAAAAATGTGAAAATCTGTGCTTCACATGCTGGGCTTACCCTAGGTGAAGATGGAGCCACGCATCAAATTTTGGAGGACATAGGGATGATGCGCATGCTGCCTCATATGGTAGTCATCAATCCTTGCGATTATCACCAAACCAAAAATGCCACCTTGGCCATTGCTGCCTATGAAGGACCAGTATATTTGCGTTTTGGTCGTCCCAAAATGCCCGTCTTTACCGATCCAAATCAACCTTTTGAAATAGGCAAGGCCATCACGTTTATAGAGGGAACTGATGTGAGCATTTTTGCTACTGGACATATGTTATGGTATGCTATAGAGGCTCAAGCTGAATTGGCCGATCAGGGCATCAAAGCAGAGGTGGTCAATATTCATACAATCAAGCCTTTAGACCTCAAAGCAGTACTGGATTCTGCTCAAAAAACCGGGTGTGTAGTTACTGCCGAAGAACATCAGATTTTTGGTGGCTTGGGTAGTGCAATTGCTGAAGTGTTGGGGCAGTGCCTACCTCTCCCTATCGAAATGGTAGGAGTCAATGATCGTTTTGGAGAAAGTGGTACTCCCGATGAACTGCTCAAAAAATACGGTTGCAGCACTCTAGATATCGTAAAGGCTTGTCAAAAAGCCATTGAGCGAAAGAAAACATTCAACCAAACCAAAGCAGCACTAGTATGAAATCGTCCAACCCCACCAAGCTTTTATTCATCACATTGGTAGCCACCCTGGGAGGACTACTCTTTGGGTATGATACTGCCGTGATTTCAGGTGCCATTGGCAATCTCAAACAACATTTTGCCTTGAGTGATGCTGCTATGGGTTGGGCAGCATCGAGTGCCTTGGTGGGTTGCATTGCTGGCGCAGTATTGGCCGCTTTTTTAAGTAGTTCGCTAGGGCGAAAGAAATCATTGCTTTTGGCTGCCGTTTTGTTTCTGATATCGGCCATTGGCACCGCTTTTCCAGCCAATTTTACCCAATTCATTCTTTTTCGAATTATTGGAGGGATTGGAGTGGGTTTGGCTTCTATGTTATCGCCTATGTACATTGCCGAAATAGCACCTGCTCACAAAAGAGGGCAACTCGTTTCTTATAATCAGTTTGCCATCATATTTGGTATGTTGCTGGTCTATTTTGTCAACTACTTTATAGCCTTACAAGGTAATACCACCTGGAACATTGCTACTGGTTGGCGTTGGATGTTTTTGTCAGAAGCCATTCCTGCAGGTTTATTTCTATTAATGTTGTTGCTAGTACCTGCCAGCCCACGCTGGCTTATGATGAAAGGCAGAAGAGAAGAGGCCAAACAAGTATTGTTGCAAATGAACTCTGTTGATGTTACGCAGCAAACCTTGGCAAGCATTGAAGCATCGTTCCAACAAAAACAGGGTACCTGGCAAGATTTGCTCAAACCCGGAATACGTAAATTGCTAGTAATTGGGGTATTTCTCTCGGTATTTCAACAAGTAACTGGTATCAATGTATTTTTATACTATGCTCCCGAAATTTTCAAAAGCTTTGGCAGTGGTAGTAATACGGCCTTGTTACAAACTATCCTAGTAGGAGCAGTCAATTTAATATTTACCATTATAGCTATCTTTACTGTGGACAAAATCGGGCGTAAGCCCTTGCAAATGATTGGTGCCTTGGGTATGGCGTTTTGCATAGGAATGATTGGCTTTGGTGCCTATGCCCAAAATGTGGGCGGTTGGTTACTCATTTTTGTATTGGGTTATATTGCTTCTTTTGCTTTGTCGTGGGGGCCAGTTACCTGGGTTTTATTATCTGAGATTTTTCCTAACAAAATACGGAGCCTGGCCCTATCGGTAGCTGTAGCGGCTCAATGGATTTCCAATTTTGCCGTATCACAAACCTTCCCGATGATAGATGGCAATCCCTTTCTTAAAAATACTTTTCACGGGGCATTTCCTTTTTGGTTGTATGGTGTAATGGGTGTGTTAGCGACAATTTTTGTCTACCGATTTGTCCCTGAAACCAAAGGAAAATCATTGGAGGAATTGGAAGAAACACTGGTACACAATCACAATAAAGCTATTAAACACAATCAATTAGAAAAAATAAGTTAGCCTAAACTTACTGGTTGGTGACGCTTCGCTGAAATAACCACCAGAAAACTATTACAAAAACCCAATTAGAAGAAATACAAAGTATTAAAATTCAGAAAAATGGAAGGCGTATATTTCTTAGGATACGATTTAGGTAGTTCCTCGGTAAAAGCATCTTTAATAGAAGCTAAAACTGGAGTTTTGGTAGCTTCTGCCATATCTCCTGATGTAGAAATGGAAATTATAAGCCCTCATAAAGGCTGGGCCGAACAACATCCTGAGGTTTGGTGGAGCAATGTAATCAAAGCTACCCATCAATTATTGAAAAAATCCCAAGTGGCGGCCAATCACATCAAAGCCATTGGTATCTCTTACCAAATGCATGGTTTGGTATTGGTCAACAAAGATCAACAAGTACTTCGCCCTTCAATCATTTGGTGCGATAGTCGCGCTGTATCTATTGGCGAAGATGCCTTCCGCAAATTAGGAGAAATTTACTGTTTGGAACGTTTGCTCAACTCTCCCGGCAATTTTACAGCTTCTAAACTCAAATGGGTCAAAGAGAATGAGCCAGCGGTTTATGACCAAATTGATAAAGTCATGCTTCCTGGTGATTATCTGGCCATGAAAATGACCGACCAAGTCATGACTACCGTTCCTGGGCTATCGGAGGGGATCATGTGGGATTATCAAAAACAGGTATTACCCGAGCGTCTTTTTAAATTGTATGAAATTGCGCCAGAACTCATCCCTGAGATCGTACCCACTTTCTCAAAGCAAGGGGTTTTGACTTCCGACACCGCCAAAATCCTAGGCCTTGCGGTCAACACGCCCATCACCTATCGAGCGGGTGACCAGCCCAACAATGCTTTTTCACTCAATGTATTAAACCCTGGAGAAATTGCCACCACGGCGGGTACTTCTGGGGTCATTTATGGAGTAGTAGATAAGCCCGTGTCTGACAAACATTCAAGAGTCAATACGTTTGTTCATAGCAATTATACCAACAACACTCCCCGATACGGAGTGCTTTTGTGTGTCAATGGCACCGGTATTTTAAATAGTTGGCTCCGAAAAAACTTATCCCTCAAAGGACATTTAGTGGATTATAACGCAATGAATGACTTGGCTAAAGGCATCCCTATTGGCTCAGAGGGCTTAAGCGTGTTACCGTTTGGCAATGGAGCCGAAAGAATGCTCAAAAATACCGATATCGGGGCAGGTTTTCATCGTTTAGACCTCAACCGCCACACCAACGCTCACCTTTGCCGGGCAGTACAAGAAGGAATCGTGTTTGCCCTGGGGTATGGTTTTCAGGTATTTCGAGAATTAGGTCTACAAAGCAACGTAATTCGTGCTGGACACGCCAATATGTTTTTGAGTGACATATTTTGTGAGGCTTTTGCCAATATCACCAACACTACGCTGGAGCTGTACAATACCGACGGAGCCCAAGGAGCGGCAAGAGCCGCAGGTGTGGGGGCTAATTTTTATCAAGATTTTGAAGAGGCCTTTGATAATCTTCAATGCATCAAGACCTATGAACCCAATCCTCAGCAACAGCCCAGCTATCAACAGGCTTTTGAGCAATGGAAGGGCATTCTTGAAACTCAATTAGCCAAATTATAAAAGCAGTTCATCAAAAAAATATAATAAACCATTAATCACCCAAACAATGGATACTATTGCAGAAAATTCAGTCGTAACCGGAACCCAGGAATATTTCAAAGGCATCGATAAAATTGCTTTTGAAGGTAAGGAATCAGATAATCCACTGGCTTTTAAGTATTATGACGAAAACAAAGTAGTGGCAGGCAAAACGCTTAAGGAGCACCTGCGTTTTGCGATTGCTTACTGGCATACATTTACAGGTACTGGAGGCGATCCTTTTGGGCCTGGTACCAAAATTTATCCTTGGTTGACCAGTAATGACCCTATTACCCAAGCCAAAGAAAAAATGAATGCCGCGTTTGAATTCATCACCAAACTGGGTGCTCCTTATTATTGTTTTCATGACTTCGATTTGGTAGACGAAGGCAACACTATTCAAGAATCAGAACGCCGATTGCAAGCTATAGTGGCTTACGCCAAAGAAAAACAGCGAGCTTCTGGGGTAAAATTACTTTGGGGCACTGCCAACCTTTTTTCCCATAAAAGATATATGAATGGAGCCGCTACCAATCCAGATTTTGCGGTGGTTACCTATGCCGCTACGCAGGTAAAAAATGCATTGGATGCCACGATTGAGCTTGGAGGGGAAAATTATGTTTTCTGGGGCGGGCGCGAAGGTTATATGTCGCTTTTGAATACCGATATGCAGCGAGAGCGCGAACACTTTGCTCGTTTTCTGCATATGGCTCGAGACTATGCCCGCAAAAATGGCTTCAAGGGCACTTTTCTAATTGAACCCAAACCTGCCGAGCCTTCCAAGCACCAATACGATTTTGATGCAGCCACCGTGATTGGCTTTTTGCGAGAGTTTGATTTGTTAGATGATTTTCAGCTAAATATAGAAGTAAACCATGCGACTCTAGCGGGGCACACCTTCCAACACGAGCTACAGGTAGCTGCTGATGCGGGAGTCATGGGAAGCATAGATGCCAATCGGGGTGATTACCAGAATGGCTGGGATACGGATCAATTCCCTATCAATTTATATGAATTAGCCGAAGCCATGTTGGTAATTCTAGAAGCAGGTGGATTCAAAACTGGAGGTATTAATTTCGATGCCAAAACTCGCCGCAATTCTACCGATTTAGTAGATATTTTCTATGCGCATATAGGTGGGATGGACAACTTTGCCCGCTCGTTGATGATTGCCCACAATATTTTGGAAAACTCTAACTATCGTAAGCTTCGTCGGGAACGCTATCAGTCTTTTGATACAGGCAAGGGCAAAAGTTTTGAAAACGGTGAACTTACACTGGAAGATTTGCGAAATCTGGCGCTGGAACAGGGCGAACCTCAAATGACAAGTGGGCGTCAGGAATATTTTGAAAACCTGGTGAATCAATATTTATAAGTTAGGGGTGTTCAGAGAACTATTTTAACAAAAAATATCTGTCCAATAATGCGTTTTTCGTTAAGAAAAACCAATTAGAGTCCCCCTCCCAGTAAACCGAGGATTTGCAATTTGAAGGGGGCGCAGGGGGATGTAACCGAATAAAACACACTCAAAATGA
>DMXI01000673.1 GCA_003483885.1 Microscillaceae bacterium | reverse complement strand
TACTTAGAAGAATTAAAGACATAGTGAAAGCCCAGGCTAATCATCAAGCGGAGAAATTTGAAAATAAAAATCCCGAGAAGATGATCAAGCAAATGGTAATAGATATGCAAAAATCAGTTGCTCAAGCGACTTCTGCATTGGCCACGGCTATGAGTCAGGAACGCAAAATGGAGCATGAATATAAAAAACATACTTCTGCCGCAAAAAACTGGGAACATAAAGCCATGCAAGCCTTACAGGCAGGTAACGAAGATATCGCGCGACAGGCCTTGTCTAAAAAGAACGAAGCAGAACAACAAGCCAACCAATACAAAACTATGTATGAGCGCTCTGCTGCGGATACGTCTAAACTCAAAGATCAGGTAAAGGATCTGAAAACCAAACTTGAGGACGCTAAAAACAAAGAGAGTATGCTGATTGCCCGCAGCCAGGCAGCTAAAGCCCGTACCAAAATGGCTAAAGAAATGGGTAACGGTATTGATAGCAACAGTGTATTGGACAAGTTTGACAAATACGAAGAAAAGATTCTTCAGGCCGAAGCCGAAGCCGATGCTTATGAAAACTTAAGCAGTGCTGACAAAGATCTGGAAGATGATATCAAGCAATTAAACGGGGAATATAGTGTTGATGATGATTTGGCAAAACTAAGAGCCAAAATGAATCAGCAAAACCCTGACAGTTAATCATACGAATAAAATCAATCTATACTTCACCAGTAGGCAGGTTGGCAGGGTTTGCTAGTCCACTTTATTTACTAGGTCCTACCAACCTTTTGATTCTATAAAAGAATCCCCGGCCTTCTATATACTGTATTCGCAGTAATATCATAGCACCACCATCTATCTAAGCCTTAACGTCTATTACTAAAATTACACGAAACTTTCTACGTTTATCAGGTATAATTTCTCCTGATAAAATGGAGATCGTCGAATTAAAACTGTACATTAGGGTAACTAACAAAAACTATTGGCAATTATTACATATCAGATGGAATTATTAGGTAATTGGAGGGATTTTCAGGCACCAGGTAATAAATTTAGGAAATTCCCAAAAGAAGAAGAGGCATCACTCGATCATGCCCAACATTTTCGAAAACTATCACACCAACAAATGAAAGTTGCTCATCGACTGGGCAAAGCAATGGTGCACTATCGACAACTGCGGTCAAAGCTATTATTATTAGCGACCCCGTACCTCGATACCATACAACTTGCCCAAAACCAAACCAATGAGCAGGCCACCGAAAACGGCTTACTAGAACTCGAGTATTGGGAAAAATTTGGAGAAGGGCGTATCTATAAGGTAATGCTTCGAAGAGCCAAGGAAGAGGCTCAACAATATTACCAGAACTACCAGGATATTGTTGTAAAATTAGCAGTATTGCAGGAAGTCTTAAAGGAACAAAACCTACAAGTGGGCATGTATCCTTCGGTCTTTTTGGATTTTGCAGCGTTTCAAAACACACTCATCAAAGTCGGTAGTTGACACTTATGGGAATATTTGATAAAATAGAAAGCATTTTTCCGGCTAAACCAAATACCGAGCTTTATCCTGAATTGGAATCTATTCAGCTCAAGTACAAGCTTCTGGAGTTTTCTTACAAAAAGGATAAATTAGTGACTGCAATAGCCACTGCTATGTATCAATACAAATTCCTAAAACTGCAATATATGAGGATGCTAGTTGATTTTCTACTCAAACATTCAAAAAAATCCAGTGAAGATCAAGCCATAGAACAAGCATATTTTATGAATTATTCCCAAGCAAGCACTTATAAAATGATGATTGAGCAGGCTGATAAAATCATCATTAAATTGAGACAACAGCGACAGAAAATATTAGACGAACTGAACGCAACTAAACTAAAACTCAATGATGGCGCTGATTTAGAACTCTACCCGCCCCAATTTCTACACTTTGAACGCTTCGCTAAAAAAGTGCAAGCCTGGGAAACTGAAAATACTTCCATCATATCGTAATTGTAATTCATTATGCCAATACTTGAGAGGTTATCCTGGCTTTATGGCCAACCTTTGTATCTACTAGATCACTTGTATGGTACATCGCATATTGATACGTTCCAGCCTCTGATTTACCATCGGCAACAAGCGGCAAGCTTATTGGCCAAGGCCATTTTACATACAAATCACTTAAAAGTAGATGCGCTGCGTCAATTATACGCGTTAAAAAATAGTGGTGTTTGTCAATCAGACAAAGATTATCAAGCGGAACGCACCTATTTCATGAATCACTCAGCTTTTAAAGACATAGTACTAGAAGCAAAAGACGATGAATACAAGTTTCAAAAAATATACGATATCATTATACGTAAACTAGATGCTGTTACACCTAAAGTACCAGGCCAGCATGTGTACTATAGTGCGCATCTTTTTCCTACTCGCTTTTTAAAATTTGAACGCTTCGCGGCAAAAGTTCGAAAATGGAAAACAGAGAATTATTAAGCTTTATGCCAACCTGATTCCTCCTGCTTCGATCACAATTTTACGCTCCTTGTAGAGTCCTCCAATGGCTTTTTTGAATACTTTTTTACTCATTTGGAGTTTGGCCTTGATTTGCTCCGGATCACTCTTGTCCGACAAAGCCAAGTACCCCTTATTTTCTTGTAAAGCCTTTAATATTTTGCCCGAAGCATCATCTACTTGTTCAAAGCCATCACGCTGAAGGCGTACATCTA
>DMXI01000172.1 GCA_003483885.1 Microscillaceae bacterium | reverse complement strand
ATTCTTCTATCAAGTTTGTTTTCAACGAAGGAGTGATCCACTTAGACGGAGAAACCCTTAGCAATGAGGATAAAGAAGCGGCCTGTACTATCAACATGGAGCTTAGTGATTTTGAAGCTATGATCGCAGGTGATCTTAATCCAATGGAAGCTTTTATGGGTGGCAAAATGCAGCTAGACGGAGACATGAACGTTGCCATGCAGCTTTCTTCTTTGTTTAACTAAATTGAATTTAACTTTCAAATTCAACTCATAACAAGATTTTATCAAGCGAGGAATAATTCCTCGCTTTTTTTTGTGAATAAATGCTATCCTTGGTAAAACACACCCCTTTTTTAAACCCCATTCAAGGTCAATCAATCTATTTTGAACGATACCTGGGCAAGGTTCATCGAAAACTACTGTTATCAGATGATGCCACCCGTATACTTAGCCTGTAAGTTACACCAGATTTTAAATTACACAGCCTTTCAGCTCTTAGGTAATCTTCAACTAAGATAGCTTAGCCAAGCCTGTATTATTCTATTTTTAGTATAAATGACATTATTTGATTAAGTAAGTACAATTATGAGTGCAGATCACGAAGAGTATTGGATGTTATTTTGGAATTGTAATTCCTGTGGAAAAAAAGATATCAAAGGTATCCAACTTTCTTGTCCAAATTGTGGTGATGCCAAAGATTATGGCACCCCCGAAGAATACATTGAAGGTAAATCGTACCTCATTACCGATCCAGCAGAATTGGCTATAGTAAAACAAGCTGCTAATTGGCGTTGCGAAAATTGCGGGGAACTCAATCAAGCTGATTGGGCAGCGTGCCATGTATGCAATGACCCGCGCCAAGGAGGTGAACACAATACTTTACAAGAGCAAGCCGACTATGATGAATTGCATGATAAATACCATCCCGAAAAATGGAAAAAGGTAAGGGATGAAATGCAAGCCAAAAACTCATCTGGAAAAGAAAAATCAGATAAAAAAGAAGAGACTTCTACTGCTAGTACGGTCGTAGGATGCTTGGTATTGCTCCTGCTCGTGACATTGGGGATATTTTTGGTGAATCGAGTCGTTCGCTGGCTATCACCTTCGCCTCAAGAAATAACGGTGTCAGGTTTTAACTGGCAAACCAGTACCCAACTCGAAGAATACAAATGGGTTCAAGAAAATGACTGGCAAGGCAATATTCCACAAGCAGCTCAGGTTCTGAATAAACAAAGAGAAATACGTGATTATCGAAATATACTGGATCACTACGAACGATACGATTCTGTCTACTTCATACGCCAGAAAACGGGCACTCGTAGGGTGGCCAAAAAGAGACCCGCAGGTACCAGAAGGGTAAAAGTAGGTCAAAAACGAGTAAAAGTAGGGACTAAACGGGTATTTAAAGGAATGAAAAAGACTGGCACTGGAGCAGCCAAAAAAACCTACCGTAATGAACCTGTATATGAATATCGTGACCAATATGAGACACAAACTATTTATGAAACCTATTATCAAACTGAAGATGTGTATGGCGATATAAGGCAAACGACGCCCGCGCAACGTCCAGTCTACCGCAAAGAACCCATTTATGACATCAAACTGTATTACAAAATTCAGCGGTGGGTTCCTTTCACTTCTCTTAAAAAAAATGGGACTAACCAAAACCCAGTTTGGGCTACTGGAGATCAATACAAAGGGAATAAAAAGGTGCGTACTAGCCAAAAAAGTGGCACCTTTACGGTTAAGTTTGCTGGCCCAGAAAACAAGACATTTACCAAAAACTACAGCGAGGCTCGGTTTAAATCTTTTAAACTAGGGGAAAAATATCAGGCTAAAATACGAGGCAACACCATTAAAATTTCTCCCCAAAAACCTTGATGCGAGCTGCTATTGCTATCTAATGATAAATCCCCTGCTTGACCTTGGCCAAACAGGGGATTCATTCAAAATAGGTACGCTTATTTTTTCTTCATCATATAATCTACCGTCAGGTTAGATAACATTTTCACACCTAATTTCATTCCTTTGTCATTGACTCTAAAATCGGGTGTATGGTGGGGAGCCGCCGTTCTAGGATCTTGGCCAGGGGTCATTCCTCCCAAAAAGAAGAAAAACGATGGTACATGCAATGCATAAAAAGCAAAATCTTCGGCACCAGTAATGGCAGGTATCAATTGCACTTTGCCTCTGCCTGCTACTCGTCGTAAAGTAGGCAACATCATCGCTGTCAACTTAGGATCATTGTAAGTTACAGGGGTGTGTTTGTCAATCTCTACCTCAGCGGTGGCACCCGCACTTTCGGCAATTTTGGTCGCAGTTAGCTTTATTTTCTGGTGAATGATATCCTGCATTTTAGTATCCAGGGTACGAATGGTACCAATCATTTCGCATTCTTCGGGAATGATGTTGTTTCTGATGCCACCCCGAATCATCCCTACCGAAATTACAGCCGCTTCCTTGGTTAATTGAGTTTGGCGACTAATGATCGTTTGTAAGCCACTATTAATTTGAGCCGATACAGTGATCGGATCAACTCCAGTCCAGGGAGTAGAGCCATGGGTCTGCTTTCCTTTTACTTTGATCACAAAACGATCGGCTGCTGCCATGATCCCTCTAGGACGATAACGAATGGTTCCTACTTCAGTAGCAGAGTTAATGTGTAAGCCAAACATGACATCTACGTCTGGGTTTTTCAAAACTCCTTCGGCTACCATCATTCTGGCGCCTCCATTTTCCCCAGGAGGTGCTCCTTCTTCGGCAGGTTGGAATACAAATTTGACCGTACCTCTCAAATCTTTTTTTATTTTGCTAAGTACTTCGGCTACCCCCATCAAAATGGCTACATGGGTATCATGCCCACAAGCATGCATCACTCCGGTTTCTTTGTTGTTGTACTTCGCCTTTACCTTAGAGGCGAAGGGCAATTCTACACGCTCCGTTACAGGCAAGGCATCCATATCGGCACGCAGCCCTACCACGGGCCCTGGTTTACCTCCTTTCAAAATACCCACTACTCCAGTATGGGCAATTTTGGTTTTTACCTCCATACCCAGGCTTTTGAGATGTTGGGCTACCATTTCGGCTGTTTTAAACTCTCGGTTCGATAACTCAGGATTCTGATGGATATGATGGCGCCACTTGATAACTTTGGCTTCTATTTCATTAGCCATTTTATCTATAGTTTGACGAAGCTTCTTTTGGGCCTGAAGGGGTTGATTCATCAGAAATACACCACAAAGTAACACCCAAAGAATTTTATAGTAATTTTTATTCATATGCGATTAATTATGTGTAATATGTTTTTAAGAGTATATTTAAAATTCATTGATTAGGTCTTTTCTGCGACTTTTCGGATTATATATTGTCAAATTTATCTGCAATAGCGCTGCTATTCCCTCAAAATTTGACGCATCTAATCCAACAATTCATCATAAAATATCCTGTAAACGAAAATTTAAACATACTCTAATGATACTATAGCAAATTACGGAGATCAGAAGGATTTGCAAAATTTTACAGGAATGAAGACAGGAAAAGCCTCTTTAGTTTGATTCTCTCATAAAGAAAAAGCGATACTCCTTCATTGAAATATCGCTTTTGGTTTGTTTTATATATTGATTCAATTTACCAAGGTATTTCTTCGCCCAAATGAACAAACTTACCCGTAAAATCGGTTTTTTCACCTAATGATAACTCTACCAAGGTTTGCGCGCCTTGCTGCACTTCCATCGGTGCGGCATCGGTTCCCAAGTCGGTTTTTACCCAACCAGGATGCGCTGAATTTACTTTGATGTTGGTGTCCTTTAAGGTAGCCGCCAAATGCACCGTAAATGAATTCAATGCGGCCTTAGAGGCATTATAAGCAAAAGGCTTTACGCCATACCACCCAGAGGTATCATCGCTGTGAACAGTAGAAGATCCCAATATGCTTGAAACGTTAGTAATGTGTCCTTGCTCACTCTTTTTGATCAATGGTAAAAGCTTTTGGGTAAGGTGAATAATGCTAAAAAAGTTTACCTCAAAAGTTTCTTTAAGTGCAGTTGACGAAATACTGTCTGCATTATTTTCTCCAAAGTTTTCTTCTGGGTGAATAATACCCGCATTGTTTACCAATATATCCAGTTTGCTATAATTCTCTTCGATATGCTTATACACCTTGTCAAAATCTTTAGGATCATTCATATCTAGTTTTACCAAATCTACATCCAATCCTTCTCCCAATAATTGTTGGTATGCTTGGGTTCCCCGGTTTTGGTTACGGCTGGTCATAATGACTTTAATTCCTTTTTGAGCCAATTGGCGACTCGCTTCTAAACCAATACCTCTGTTTGCTCCAGTGATGAGTGCTACTTTTTTCATTGTATCTAATAGTTGTGTTTTGAATTATTTAAACATAGAAGTCATCTCGACTTCATACTCTGACACAAAACTATGGAGAAGATGATATGAAATGAAATAGAACATTTTAACTTTGTCATCAAAATATTTATATCACTCCTATGGTAAGTCTAGAATGGTATCGCACCTTTAAAGCAGTTTATAAACATAAAAACTACTCAAGAGCCGCAGAAGAGCTTTTCATAAGCCAACCTGCGGTTAGCAACCAAATTGGTATGCTGGAAGCTACCATTGGGCACAAACTTTTTACGAGAAAATCAAAAGGAGTAGAACCTACCGAAAATGCCAAATTTTTGAACAACTTGATCATTGATGCGCTGGACAAACTTGATGCTGTGGAGGCGTTTTATAGCAAAAGGGTCGCAAAAGAGGCCCAAGTGTTTACCCTCGGGCTAAGTCCTCATATTTATCAAAGTTTATTTTCGGGAAAACTTACCCAAATTGGTCAGCATATTTCTTTTAGGTTTGAAGAATCCAGTGATAAGCTTTTTGAACTGGTCAACGAAAGAAAGCTAGACTATGCAATTATTGATAAAACCTTTAATACTTTTGATACTGTAGCCAGCACTTTACTAAACACTCCACTAACTTTAGTAGCGCATCCTGAGATACCTATTGATGAGTTGACACCTTTGATCCAAGAAAACAATTTGACTGATATAGAAAAATGGATGGAAAATCAAACCTGGTTATCTCACATACCAAATAATCGCTACATTAAATTGTTTTGGCTTCACTGCTTTGAAAAAAGGCGGCCTCGGATTATGACCAACTTTACGATTCCCAATGAATACTTGATGCTTGAGGAACTCACCAAAGTACCAGGAGTTGCCATCACCTTACAACACAATGCTCAAAGTTTTATTGAACAAGGAAAGATCAAACAACTCTGGACTCCAGCAAATACTCATTTCTTTAACTTTTATCTGATTGCCCATAAAAAACGACAAGAGCATTTTGAGGTTTTGACCCATATTTTGAAACCAGTGAGTGAGTTATAAATTACTATAACTGATAGGTAAAATGTTATAATTTATGGTTTGTACCTTATCACCTTCGTTTGTATCTCCACAAACGAAAAATGTCTAATAGTATAAAGCACAACCCGATAATTTGCAGCTTATATTTTGAATTATAATGATCGGTCTATATATTTGAACAAAATTATAACAACTGGTCTATATAAAAACAAAACCATGATTAGAGAAATAGCTCCTGAAGTATATCAAATTAGTCTTATGCCGCGTCAGTCAATCAATGCCTATTTAATTAAAGACGTGTTAGTGGATGCTGGCTCGCGGCACTCTTTTAAAACAATCGCCAAAGCGCTGAAAAACAAAAAGATATCGGCTCATGCGCTTACTCACGCCCACCCTGACCACCAAGGGTCCAGCAAACAAGTTTGCGAAAGCTACCAAGTACCCTTATGGGTAGGTGGTGCCGATGCTCACGCTATGGAAACTGGCAATTATGATAAATTGATACCCAAAAACAGTATTAGTAATTTTGTGGATAAACGTTTTAGAGGACCAGCTCACGCAGTAGATAAACAGCTTAAGGAAGGTGATGAAGTTGCAGGTTTTACTGTTTTAGAAGTACCGGGACATTCTCCAGGTCATGTGGCCTATTGGCGAGAAAAAGATGGAATTTTAATTCTTGGGGATGTATTGAGAAATATGAATTATGCCACCACCTTGACAGGCTTGGCAGAACCTCCTAAGGTTTTCACTCCTGACCCTGCCCTTAATCGTAAATCAATCCTCAAAATCGCTCAGCTCAAGCCCAAGCTTATTACCTTTGGCCACGGAGCACCTTTGACCAACATGGATAAGTTGTATAAATTAGCAGACAAAATATCTTAATGCACATGGCAAAAAAACAGGCAAAACAAGCATTGCTTGAAGCAACTATAGACCTTATGGGAGAAAAAGGTTTTTTTGGAACTGGATTGAGCGAAGTACTCAATAAAAGTCAAGCACCCAAAGGTTCTCTATATTACTATTTTCCCCAAGGCAAAAATCAATTAATCATAGAAGCCCTCACGCTTGCGGGTAAACAAGTAGAAGAGGCTTTAGAAGAAATACTTGTTGCTCAAAAAACACTCACAACCGCATTAGAAGAAGTCTTTCATTTTTTCGCTGATCAATTAGAACAGTCTGATTTTAAAAAATCTTGCCCGATAGCTACGGTAGCGTCGGAAAGCGCTTCGCTAGACAATGAGATTCGCTTAGCTTGCGAACAGGTGTATACTGCATGGCAAAAGAAAATTGAGGCCTTTTTGACGCAAAATGGGTTTTCTGATGAAGCGGCTCGACAACAAGCTTCTTTTATGTTAAACCTGATAGAAGGCAACCTGCTCATGAGTAGGGTTTATAAAGATACCATCCACCTAAAACAAGGATTGGCAATGCTTACCAACCTGCTTTCGCCAAGCAATTAAAACTATCAACAATACACTAATATCAGCGCTTTAGAATGTTTTCCTGAAGGTATTTTTTTAGCCGATTGGCCATTTTGCGATGATCAGCTACCACCGGGTGACCAAAACGGCGATTGTTATAAGCAAAAAATACGGTATGCAGTTTCTGATCCTGATGACGTTGTTTCATTTGGGCTACTGCTTGGGTAATGTACCCTTTCCAGGGCTTGCCAAACTGTACAGCATTCATAGAACCTAGTGTACACACAATGTGGGTCTTGGGGTATACTTTACGCAAACTACGAATGAAATTGACATAGGCTTGTACAATCTGACGAGGTTGAGGCTTTCCTCTCACAAAACGTTTTTTGTGGTTAGGATTCCCCGCCATATTCACTAGCCAGCTATCGTTTTGAAAAAGGTTGACTACTACAATATCGGGTACCCAATCGGTAAAATCGTGGCGGCTATCGGCTTTTTCGGGATGCAGGCGGTGGTACATTTCGGGCATAATCATATCGTACCAACTTACCATAACCCCAATGCCACTTTTGGCAATACAACGATACTCCAGGTCTAGTTCACGGGCAGTGATGGCCGCATAAGACAAATAATTGTTTTTGAAGGCAGGATTGGTGTTTTTTCTTCCACTAAGGTCTTCATTGCCCATACCTGCCGTAATCGAGTTTCCATAAAACTCGATTCTTGGACGTCTTTTTCGTTTGATGAGCACCAACTGGGCGTCTGGGCTTAGCTCAATACCCGCAAACTTGGTATATCCCTCATCGGTTTCGGTACGCTTAAAAATCGTTACTCGATAGGTTTGTTTAGGGTCCAAGCCTTTGAGTACTTGGTATTTACCTTTCCCCTTTTTACAGCGAAATAGGTTAGGTTTAAGACTGTTACCATTCAGGATTACATTGAAGTAATTTTTACCTTTTTCGTCTTCCATCAACACGTTTACAAAACTACTCCCTCTAAAACGTAGCTCTACTGAAGTCCCAGGCCAATAAAACTCTGGCATTTTTGGGTTTGCATAATTAATCCTTCCAAAGTAATCGAGGCCAGGTGCATCTGCGGCAATAAAATTAGTGCTCTGGGAAAAACTCTGAAAAGCAATCCCCAATGAACTAATCAAGGCAATCAAAAAAAGTATCCGATTGGTGTAAAGTCTCATAAAGTTGGTAAGTTAAATCTCTTCAATGTAATGATTAATCATAGAAAATATTGCCTGTCTGAAGCAAAAAAGAGAGCTTTTGGCTCTCTTAATATATTTAATTAGTGTAGATACTTAAGCTTCTGGTTCGCCAAAACCTCCACCTCCTGGAGTTTTAATGACTAACTTATCTCCAGCATCTACAGTCATTCCATCAATTCCCTTGAGTGGTATTTTTTCACAAGCCTTGTCTGGCTCTCCTATTTTTCCACCCCGCAAAATATATTGTTCTCCGGTTTGTCCTGACTCTCCTCCATTCAAACCATAAGGCATTTCTTTGCGATGTTGAGTAAGTACCGAGAGCGAAACAGGTTCCAAAAAAGTAATCTCTCTTATAATACCATCTCCCCCATTAAATTTACCTTTACCTCCCGATCCCGATCTGATTTCAAAGCGATCTAAACGAACCGGGTAACGATGTTCAAATATTTCAGGGTCAGTAATACGGGTATTGGTCATATGATGGTGCACTGCTGAAGTTCCATGAAAGGTCTCTCCTGCTCCACAACCACCACAAATGGTTTCATAATAGCCAAAATTATCGTTGCCAAACAACACATTATTCATCGTACCCTGGCTACATGCCATTACACCAAATGCCTTAAGCAAAGTATCGGTCAAACGCTGACTTGTTTCTACATTTCCTCCTACTACTGCTGGGCACTGAGTAGTGTCATCTGGAAAGTATGGGTTCAAAATGGTTCCTTCTGGAATATTAATCCTGATGGGGGTCAATATTCCATCATTTAGAGGCATATTCTTATCCAACAACAGACGTAATACATAAATGACTACACTGTTGACAATGGCCGGATTAGCATTGAGATTCCCCGAATGCACTCCTCCTGAGCCTGTAAAATCTATGGTACAACTAGAGTTTTTCACCTGTACACTCACTTTCAAAGGGGTGCCATCATCTAAAAACTCTTCCGCAGTATAGGTTCCATTAGGAATTTTATTGAGGGTTTCTCCCATATTGTTGAAAGCATTGAGCTTGAGCATGTTCATATACAACTGAACTTTGTCAAACCCATGCGATTTTACTAGTTTTTTGAGCGCCTTTTCCCCACTACGATTGGCCGCCAATGCCGCATTCAAGTCTGCCATGTTTTCTTCAATAGAGCGAGTGGGATATGGCGCATTTTCTAAGATGTCTCGAATGTTATTCCAGTTGACTTTGCCACCTTTTACCAAATATGTAGGTTCAATGATTACCCCTTCTTCGGAGAGGTTTTTGGCATCGGGAGGCATAGAAGCAGGCCTAATACCGCCTATCTCAGAGTGATGGGCACGATTGACTACATACCCGATCAAACGGCGATACTCAGAATACACTGGGGTAATAAGCGTCACATCAGGTAAATGAGAACCTCCATACTTAGGATGATTGGTAATGATGGTGTCACCATCTTGGAGAATAATCCCTGAATCGAGCACACTTCTTACACAAACCCCTAAACTACCCAAATGCACCGGAATGTGTGGCGCATTGGCTACCAATTCGCCTTTGGCATCCAACAAAGCACAAGAAAAATCGAGACGCTCCTTTACATTAACTGAAAGCGAAGTACGCTGCAACATGGCTCCCATGTTTTCAGCAATGGACATAAAACGGTTGGTAAATAACTCCAGCTCAATCTCTTCGCTCATATATTCCGACATACGGAAGTAACCTCCGGGTCGCTTTTCCTTTTTCTTTTTGGTAATAAAACCTGTTCCGTAAGCATCTATAGTAAATTGCCAATCTTCTTCTATTACCGTGGTACTGTGGCGGTCCAGCACTAGTGCAAAACCATCTATCACTGCTCCTGGCTTCAGATCTTCCCGAATGTATACCGGGCTCTTTCGCCACTTTTCTTCTACATAAGACTTGATGAAATGTGAAGGTGTAGGTGTATAAGGTGTAGATTCAGTTACTGCGTCCTTAGAAGCTTCTGCTTTCACTGAAGCAATCACTCGAATAGACTCTATTTCTATTTCCCGATTTTGTACCCAATGACCATAAATCCCTTCGTATTTTTGGCGAAACTGCTCTACTACATCTTCCAGGTCAATTTGTTCGTTGGGCAAAGGAATATCCAGGCTGGCATCCTGGCCTTTAAAGCGTAAATAAGCCAACCGTTGGCGTACTATAATATTCTCTTCTGGAATACCTTCGTGCTTTACTTGAGCAATGGCTTCATGCGCCAACTCATCAAACAGCTTTTGCAATACTTCTTCACCATCACCAAAATAACTCTTGACTGGTTTAAGCAACTGATTTTCCGCAAATCGCTCCAAAAGAGCCGCTCCTATACCATACGCACTTAGCAAGCCCGCATCTTGTGGTACCAAAATCGTTTTGATATTCAATAAATCGGCAATACCACATACGTGCAAACCTCCTGCGCCTCCAAAAGCTACCAAACTATACTCGCTTGGATTGTAACCTTTGGCCACTGATATTTTTTTGATGGCTCCCGCCATGATCTCATTGGCAATCCGCAAAAATCCAGTCAGGATATCTTCGTCATTGCGGCTTTCTTTAGTTTGGCCCTCTATTTCTTCAATCAACAAGTTGAGTTGTTTCTCCGCCTCTTCCTGAAAAACAGGGATTCCAAATTGACGTGCATCTAAGCGTCCTAACAGCAAGTGTACATCAGTAATGGTCAACTTTCCTCCAGCTCCATAACAAGCTGGCCCAGGAAAAGCACCCGCACTTTCGGGGCCTACGCACAGCTTAAAGCCATCGAAATAACACAAAGAACCACCACCTGCAGCTACTGACTCAATCGCCAGCGCAGGGCTAAATATATAAGCATCTCCTATTTTGAGATCAAATCTATAATCAAATTCATTATCATAACGTGCCACATCGGTACTGGTACCACCCATGTCAAAGGTAATGAGGCGATTGTGACCCGATTGTTTACCAATAGCAGAAGCGCCTACTACTCCACCTGCCGGACCACTAAGTAAACTATCCTTGGGCTGAAAGTTGTGGGCTTGCACCAAACTTCCCGCACTGGTCATTACCTTTAAATAAGAGCCTTCCTGGGTAGGCGCATTTGATGCTGTATCGGAAGGAGTCACTTGCAATGTGTCAGTAATATTGCCCAGGTAATTATTAATCACCGGCGATAAGTAAGCATTGACTACGGTAGTCTCAGCTCGAGGTAAGAATTTAATAAGCGAAGACAATTCTGTAGAAACCGATACATCGGTAAAGCCTTTTTGCATCAAAAAACGCTTCACTTCTTGTTCATGGGCCGGGTTTTGGTAAGAATTCATCAGAGCCACTGCTGCCGTATAAATACCCTCGGCTTTTAGTTCTTCTAATACCTGCGTATCGGGCAAACTCAGCGATTGTAAAACCTGTCCATTGGCATCTAAACGCTCCTCTATCTCTATAACTTTATAGTGTAGTGGTGCAGGTTTTTCTACATTCATCGCAAAAATATCGGGGCGCTGCTGGGTACCGATTTTTAGTAAATCTTTAAAGCCTTTTGTCACAAAAAATGCAATCTTCGCTCCTTTGTTTTCTAACAAGGCATTGGTTCCTTTGGTAGAGCCCAGCTTCATGTGTATAGTGGGCAGGGGTTCGCTTAATGGTGTTTGTGTAATCAAACGAACCGCAAGAATGGGCGCTTCTTCATTGGCCGTAATTTCAAAACTTCGATTGATCACCTCTCCATCTAGTGGTTTAGAGAGTACAATCAGTTCCTTATTAAGGTCAAATTGTTCGATAAAAATTGGCTCGTGGGAATGCTGAAGTAGGCGAAATTCATAGCCTTTGATAATGTCTTTTTGAAGGTTCCAGGTTTCTCTGATTTTGTAAGTTCTGGAATCAATTTTCTTGATAATATTCCCTCTCAATGTGCTATTACTCAATACTTTCCGACGGTATTCGTTCCCATCTGAATCGCGCGCAATACAGTCAGTAAAAGTACCGCCCGTATCTATCGAAAAGTAATAAGTAACATTGTTCATCTCCATGTGAAAATTTTGGAAAGTAAATTTATCAGCTTACTAGTCTGATTGCTTAAAAATGTTTTAAATACTTCATTGCATGGTTAACTAGCTATTTGAAGGAATGCTCAGTTATGATCAGGCAACAGGTTGAATTTAAGTACAAACTTTACGTTTTTTCCTCTCAATATAAATTTACTTGTAATTTTCAGTATCTAAATATTCCTTTTTGTTATGCTCAATCCAGGCAGTTGAAGAAGAATCTATTTCAATAGGCGTTAAAATATTAACAATCATAAAAAATATTTTATGAAAGTCGTAATATAATGTTAATTTTTTGCATCATTTTTTTTGTTATGCTCGTTGAAAGCCAACAATTTAAAATAGGTTGAACAATTGCTGATTTCTAATTCAAAATTGACTACTATTGATAAGTACGTATGATGGCTTAACACACAAAACCATCGTTTAAGTGAATTGTTTTAATTTAAAAAAATCACCACCTATTAGGTATTATATATTATTTTTTAATGAAACGAGTAATCATCGCATCACAAAATCCAGTCAAAGTAAATGCCAGTAAAGAAGGCTTTCTACAAGTATTTTCCGATACATCTTATGATTTTGAAGGCATCAAGGTAGCTTCAGGGGTAAGCGACCAGCCTATGAGCTCGCAAGAAACCTACCAAGGTGCTTTTAATAGAGCTACTGGTGCGCAAAAATCTCAACCTGATGCCGATTATTGGATTGGTATAGAAGGGGGAATAGAAAAAGTAAAGGGACACCTGGAGGTATTTGCCTGGATTGTAATATTGAGCAACACCCAACAAGGAGTAGCAAAAACAGCGTCGTTTATTTTGCCGCAAAAGGTAAGTGAATTGGTAAAACATGGGTATGAATTGGGCACTGCCGATGATATGGTCTTCAGAAAAAAAGACTCAAAAAAAAGCAGTGGTTCGGTAGGAATACTTACCAATGGCTTAATCGATCGCAAGGAGTACTATGTACAAGCCGTAGTGCTGGCACTAATTCCTTTTATGCACCCCGACTTATATACACAAGCAAGTTATGATAAGGATTTGTTAGATCAAGACTGAGGAGCTTATTGCTTTACTACTCGCTTTACCAATACTTGATCAGAGGTATGGATATGGGCCTGATATGTTCCGTGAGATAGGGTGGCTACTCTGAGGGTCAACTGGCCATTAGAAATGTTGGTCTTGGTGCTCAAAACTACTTGCCCAAACATGTTGTATAAAATTACTTTTACGTTTTCAAGTGTTTTAATGCCAACTTCAATATTAAGCAGAGACTTTACTGAATCCTGGTAAGTATTCATACTGGTATTTTTTATATTATTTTTTGATTGTGTTATTATGCTATAGTGGTTAAGTAGTTGTCGGATTTAGCGGGCATTTGATTTTATAGTAATTGGTAGTTACGTATTTTGTTTAGAAAAGGTTTAAAAAAGATAAAACTTGCAACAATATTATCAATATTTTTACAATTATGGTCAGATTTGTACCACCTTCTCAGGCCTCTCAAGTAGAAAGAAAGCTCACTGAATGGCTCCATCAAGATGTTCAAAAAATTGAGGTACTGATGGCCGTAAAAAAATTGACTGATGCACACCAAAACTTGGGTAGTTTTTTTGTAGCAGCGGGATTTTTAAGAAATATGTATTGGGATCAGGTCCACGCATTTCCTTCTACTCCTTTGGCAGATATAGATGTGGTGTACTTTCACAAACAGCATCCAGATAAGGCCCAAGATGAAATGCTTGAGCAGGCTTTAACCCAACACTTGCCCAGTATCCCCTGGTCGGTAAAAAACCAAGCACGCATGCACACCAAGTCAGGCCATGTGCCCTATATCTCTCTCGAGGATGCCCTGAGCAATTGGGTAGAAACCGCTACGGCCATTGGTGTTAGGGTAGCAGATAACCATCGCCTGGAATTTATTGCTCCCTGGGGTTATCAAGATTTGGTAGATTTGGTGCTGAGGCCTACTCCTTTTTTTGAGCAACAACTTACGGTTTTTGAAGAGCGAATTCAGTCCAAAAAATGGTTAGAAAAGTGGCCAAAGCTTAAAGTAGTTTGGCCTAATTCACCTTAAAACCTTAGCTATTTTAAATATATAAGTAAGCCCAATAGATTAATAATGCCTGTAATGGCAGACGAAACCAAAGAAAAGCCACTGGTATTTTTCTAAATCTACGGTTGGCCAATCGCTCCGTAAGCATATAAATATTGGCAGGCAGTACCGCAATCAGTAGGGCAATCAACCCAATGGCTGCCCAGCTACGGGTTTGAGGAAAAAATAAGCCAATCCCTAGCAAAACTTCGGCTACCCCGCTAAGGTCTACCATAAGTTTATGGGCTGGAATATAAGGAGGCATAATTTTCATATAAAACTTGGGTTGCACAAAGTGATTAATGCCCGCTAAGATGTACAAAACGGCCATTACATACATTAAAATGATCATTGGTTTAAATATTTAGTCTTGTGGAATAAATTGTCCGGTTTCTGAGTTACGGGTCATTTGTTGAGCAGAGAGCGTGCGCCCATGCATAGTTACATATACTCCTGGGGGCAATGTTTGTACACTCCCAATAGCCAAACCTACATTGACTGGTGCATCTGAATTGATAAAACGTTCGGGACGCATGGCTCCAGTAAGTACAATGGTTTTGTCTTTAACAGTCATCAGATCTTTGGCCGTCTCGAGCAACGTATCCGTGCCATGGGTAATCACAATCATTTTGTTGGATTGCTGTAGGCAAGTATCTACCAACAGTTTACGATCATCGGCAGTGATCTCTAGGCTATCTTTTTTGAGTAGCTCGATGATTTCATATTCAAAGGAGGGATTGAGTTTTTCAAGGATGCGTACTACGGCAGGTTGGCCAATCTCAAAAGCGTATCCTCTTTGGGTTTTGGGATAATCTTTGTCAATGGTACCCCCGGTTTGAATAAAAGTAATCATATCACAAATAACGGTGGTTGTAATATACAAATCTAGGGAAAGATTTGGCAAAAGCTAGTTTATGAAATGGTAGAAAACAAAAAAACGACTCTATCCAAGACAGAGTCGCTCTTTTCATTATGTTCAACCAATCTTTTTATTTCTTCGCAATTTTCACGCGTATGCCTTCAGAATGGCTTGCAAACTCGGGGGCATACATACACTGAATGGTCGTGATTCCATTAGAAAAATCTCCTGAATGAGTCACGCGCAATGGATACTCAAACACATATACTCCCTTGGGTAGTGCATCAAAGAAGAAATGGGTAGCAGCGTCTCGGGTACTCTCATAATACCCCAAACCGTCTTGCCACTTGTAGCGAGAAATAGTATTGAGAGGCTCTAGCCCCGAAGCACGCATATCTTTCATATGTACATACTCCATCAAACGATCTACTCTCAATTCAATTCTTACTTTGATCAAGTCTCCTACCTGAAGCTTGGTCTTTTTGTTTATGGGCGTAATTACTGGCCCAGCTTCAGTGTTTTTCTGCAAGAAAAGCTTTTTCTTTAGTTGCAGTGGGGTTTTGGCTGGAGTAATTTTATCTAACTGTTCAAAGTACTGCCAGTATACTGAACCCCAGGCCACCATTGGATTTGGATTTTTCACGGTTACACTTGCCATTTCGGGGGTCACCTTTTCACCATTCCAACTCATTTTAAAATAACCCGTTCCTGCTTCTACTTTGCTTAGGCTACTTTCACTATAGGGGTCTATTTTTTGCCCGCCCATCGTGATTTCAGCCATTTTGGTCTCAGCCAGCCAATTGGTTCCTTTCAACAACAATGCATAACAAGCTTCCGCTGTGGCCTTGGTGGTTTTCCAGTCTTGGGTTTGCTTAGACTTGAGCAAGAAGGTACGTAAATCGTCTACGGCTTTTTGATCCTTGGCTACTTCGTCAAACACCTCTATCATCAAAGCTTGCTTCTCGATGGGTGCCTGATACCAATAGTACCCTCCAGTTTCTCGCCAATACATCCCCATTTCTTCTGATTTAAGCGCGTATTGACGCAAAGATTTCACAATAGCCTGAGGAGTAGTTTTGTCATCGTAGCGATGTAGGCCCAGGGCCAACATTCCCCACATGTATTTGTTCTTGTTCAGCCAGTATTTCTGCGCCTGTCCTTTGTAGTAATCAAATGCTTTTTGGGTACGGCTTGGAATCTTGATATCCTTGAAATAACTGCGAGCATATAGGTAATGAATTTGCAAATACCCTAAATGATCATCTTCCATCTTAATCAGCCCTCTTTTGGCCAATCGCAACAACTCACGATAGTCATCATTGATTTTACGATCTAAAAAGCCAATGGCCTTACGGGTCATGTTCCAGGCTCGGCGATCGTTGCGCACGTTTTTGATTCCCAAATGATCCAGGTGCCCCATTCCAGTCACAATATGCTGGGTAATGTAGCGGTTTTCGGGACCACCGTCAAACCAAGGCCAGGCACCATTACTTACTTGTTTTTTGATGAGCTTGGTCAAGGCCCTTTGCAACTCATTGCTCATGCGATTGAGGTCAAACAATACCCCTACTCTACGCTTACGCTCCGTTTCACTTTTGGAATTCAATACCCAGGGAGTTTCTTGCAAGATCAACGATTTCAGCTCTTGGTTTTTCTCCAAGTTAGAAAGTAAGGCATCGGGTGTGATATTTTTCCAGCTATTAAAAACCTTTTTGATATTGGGGCTAGAGTTGGCCACATGCGAGGCGATGCTATTGGCATAAAAACGACTAAAGGTTTGCTCGGCACATTCATATGGAAACTCCATCAAGTAAGGCAAAGACTGGATAGCATACCAGGCAGGGTTAGACGTAAACTCTAAGGTTACTTTATGATGGCGCAATGTGTTAGATTTGGCGCTGGCTTTGAGCTTAGCAAAACTAAATTGCTTGGTTTGTCCTCCTCTTACTGGCAAAGGCATTGTTTCGGTTACCAGCATACGATTGCTCAATACCGGCAATGTCATTTCTTCGCCATCGGCAAACTTGCCTGCTTTGGCTACCACCCGGTAAGTAATGGCTTGTACTCCTTCGGGTATTTTGATATTCCAGCTTAATACCGTACTACGACCACCTACCAGTTTAAAAGCCTGCTGCCCTTCTTTGTTGCCCATCAGTTGGTCAATAGGCTTATTAGTGATGGCATCAAACAAGAATAGTTGGGCGCTTCCTTCCATGTCTTTGTCCGTAATGTTGGTCACTTTACTACTAAAAGTCATTTGGTCGTTTTCACGGAAAAAACGAGGGGCATTAGGCACTACCATGAGCTCTTTTTGGGTAACCAAGGTATTACTTACAAAGCCATATTTGAGGTCTTGGGTGTGGGCAAACCCAAGCATTTTCCATTTAGTAAGGGCTTCTGGTATGGTAAACTTCACAATCACTTCGCCTTGCTCGTTGGTTTGCAATTTGGGATAAAAGAAAGCGGTTTCGTTAAAGTTGGTTCTGGCTTTTACCGCTCCCAAGTCTTGTTTTTTGCCAGCCTCTCCTTTAGAAGAGGTAGGGCCATTTTTTTGTCTCTGCTGCTTTACCCCATCATTGGCTGTTTTTTTCCCTGCTAACTGATCTTTAGCCAAATCCATTTTTGCCTTTTTACGTGATCTTCTGGGACGGCTTTTGGCTTCTTTAGCAGTATTACCCGCTACTACTACTTCTTCCAGCACTTTCTCGCTCTCGTAGTCATCAAGCGCGACGCTTCCATTCAGGGTTCTCCTGTTATAACGGTAATAATAATTATTGAAATAAAAGCCAAACCAGTTGAGGCGGTCGTAGCGCTGATAAACCGAACGGTGGCTTGGGTTCCAATAACGATTGTAGTTTCTAAATACCGAGGTGTTGAAGCCGTTGTCGCTTTGCCAACGCAATCGGGTATAATAGTTTTGATAGATACCAAAATTGAAGGCATTGCCCCGAAATACATCCAAGGAGGCGTCGTACAGAGTGGCTACCATTTCAGCGGTTACCTGCTCTCCTTTTTTACCTTTGATCTTCAATCGCCACTCTTCTTTTGCGCCAGGATTGAGTTTGTTACGAAAAGTTTCAAAGCTAATGTCCAGAGCCTTGTTGGTCCAGGGTACATCTATCACCTGGGCACGGTTATAAAGCCGGTTATTATACACAAATACATAATTTAGCGAGACATTGCCTCGATAAGCTTCGGTAATGGGTACTTCCAGTAAACGTTGTTGTTTTTTGAGGGTGAGCCACTCGCTTTTCAGAATCTTACCTTTGTGCTCCAGCTCATACAATACTTTTACCTTAGGTAGTGCAGTCCCCACCAGTAATTGGGCTTTTTCGCCGGGCTCAGCAGATCCCTTTAAGGTATTGAAATAATTGGTGGCATTGGTGGCGAGGCTTTTATCTTTGGGGTTAAAAACCTCAAAATATTTGACCGTTTTTACCTCTTCACCAAACTTATCTTTGGCTTTCATTTCCAATACATAATATCCAGTCTTCCAGCTCTTAATATTGGTTAGCGATAGTTTTTTATCTTTTTTGGTATCAAAGGCACTACTGTATACCTCTTGGGCTTTTTCCCAACGATAGCGGTTGTTTTCATCGGCATACAAATCAGCAGGAAAGAGCTTTTGCCACTCTTGGGACGTATATATAAAGCGATCGGGACGTCCCCAACGACGTGTGCGGTAAATACGTTTGGGTGCTTGTAGGCGGTGAACAGTTATAGTACCTTGAGCAGGCTCAAAAGTACCACTTAGATTCTCAGTGGTCAATCTCCATTTGGCTTCTTCCAACTGGTTTACCTGACTACCCACACTCACATTAATTTCCAACGCTCGATACCCTACACCTACCGACTGATTTCCGCTGCGGGTTTCACCGTTGAGATCGGTAACATCGGCATAAATGGTATAAGTAAAAATAGGATCTGATTTGCGATCTACGCTCAAATCAGGAATGGCCTTAAATTTAATTTCTACTTCACCGTTTTCGTCGGTTTTGGCGACTCCATTGGTGATTTCCATTTGTGGAGAAGTTGGATAATACCCATAGTAGTAGTAAAACCAATAAGGGAATCTGGCCCGACGTACTACTCTATATTTTACCTGGGCTCCGTCGATATTGGCGCCCGAGTAGGCCTTGGCTTTGGCCTTGGCCACAATGGTTTCATTGAGGCGAAAACTCCCTTTGATGGGTTTGAATTTGACTTCAAACTTGGGGCGTTTGTAATCTTCTACCGAAAACGTGACGGTATTGGTATAATACCTACCCAAGCTGCTTGAGAGACGCATTTGACCATTCAGCCCATTGTTAGGGGCTATAAAAGTACCACTAAAAGTACCATATTCGTTGGTGGTTACTTTGAGGGTAGCTTGTTTTTGACGGTTGACATCAAACAGCGTTACTTCGCTTTTGTTATTGGTTAATAATTTATGGGTTTCGCCATCGGTATTGAGCACAATGCCTTTGAAATAGATGGTTTGCCCAGGGCGGTAAATTTTTCTATCCAAAAAGAAGAATACCCTGGTGCGAGTGCGGGGTTTTCGGGCTCGGTAGCGATACAAATTGCCATAAGCATTGTAAAAGTTACGCGGCGAAAGGGTGTAAATGCGATCATTGCCTTTGGTAAATTCTACATAAAAATTTCGCTCCCGGCTTTTTTGGCTATAAGGTACTTTGATGTATCCTTGCTGATTGCTGTAAAAGGTTCCTCCATCTATTTTGACATAGCGACTTAAGCGATAGTTGTATTTACTCAGCCAAACCTGGGCTTTGATACCCGATAATGGTGCTCCTGACTTACGATTTACAGTATAAAACTCGGTAGTGCCATTGTCGGTATTGCGGCGATGCATCCAGGCTATGTCGGAGATGGTAAAATAAGTATAAGCCATGCCGTTTTTGTTCATCACAAAATCTTCGCGATTGCTGGCAATGGCCACATAAAAACCGTAAGCAAGCTTGGGTAACTTTTCTTCTACTTTGTGGGTTTGAAAATCCCCATCATCAGATAAAGTAGACACGGTAGTAGCCACTGGTTTTTTCTTAAGAAAATACTCGAGGGTTTCATCGGTAGAATATTTTCGCCCTACTTTATTGAGTTCTTTCATACTGGTTTTGAAAAACCTCCAGTGCACCTTGGTAATGTTTCGGTAGCTTATCAAGGCCCGGAAAGGCTCGCCTGACAAGTTAGTTTCTTCGATGGTAATGCCTACACTCTTACTGCGAATGGTCTTTTGCAAATTTGAGCAAAGAATGGCTCCATCGGATTTTGGAAAGCGATCGATGCCTGTTTGGGCTATTTGTAGGGCTTCCTTCTTTTTCCATTTATGGCGATCTGATTGCAAAGGACGGTATTTTTGGCCCTGGGTATAAATCACCTGAGCAATGGCGTGAGTCACCCGGGAAGATACTGGGAACTTCAGGCTTTTTTTCTCAAGTTGGCGTAAAGCATCCAGGTATAATTTGTCTTTGTTGTTGGCAGTAAGGTGACGATAAGCAAAACTTAAGCGCTTCAGATCTACATCTACCAATGCTTCATAATTACTGTCTTTGAGGTGAAACTTGACCAAGTCCTGCAAGATGGTGATCATATAAAACTTATAAGACATGGTGTCTTTGGTAGTGATTTCTAGATTGGCAAATTTTTCTACCGCTTGCAAATAATCACTTTTGTTGAGGGTAAACTGATAGGCAGGGCGGGTAATGGCAGGCTCGGTACTTTGGAAAAAATTGATGGCTCGATGCGCCAAAAAGTCGTACAATGTAGGTCGGTAAGCTCGTTGCTTGCTACGCCCTTTTTCCAACACTTCATCATACATATCAATCTTGGTAGCTTGCAGTTTTTTGGGATTGGCCAGCGAAAGCTGATAGTTGCGAATGGTTTCCTGTACTACTTTGTTCAAGTCCCAGGTGTTGATATCGTCTTGCTTGAAATTGACAGTAGCTGAACGCTTCAGAAAACGATAACGATTGACTTGGTAAAACTGCCAGTAGATTTGAGCCAGCATACTATGCAACAAGGGCTTGGTTGGGTAACTCGCCTGATTGGCTTCTTTGCGCAAATCGTCTAGGGCCTTTACCAGTGAGTTTTCTTCTACTTGCCCAATATAGCGTAGCTTATAAATGGTGCATTTGACCAACTGACCAGCATTGTTGTCTTTTTTGGCCAAGGCATAAATTTCATTCATGGCCTTATAGGCATCCTTGGGTAGTCGTTTTTTATCTAAAGAATCTACCTTCTTCCATAACGCATCATATTTCGTTTGTTCGCTTGGCTTTCCGTTTGAGGTATTTTGGGCAAATCCCGAAACTGAAAGCAGGCCTGCCAGCAACACTGTGTACCACAAGCCTCGGGTGTGTAAGTTTCTTACCATAAGGTCATTTAGTTGGGAGTTTGTAGTGGAATATTTTACCAATGGCTAAATTGTTTAATGGTTGTGTGGTGCATTGCGCAACAATGTAGCCATTTAACAATTTAGCAATAGTACTAAACACTTGTAACCTTGATGTTTTGATACCATTCCCTACTTATTCCTTTGTTCAAAAAGGGTGATATTAAGAGTATTAACTGGAAGACAAATAAAATTAAGAAAAGGAGGAGGAAAAAAAGTAGTCATTGCCCATTTTCTTTTGAATCTTATCCAATGAAGTCATCTCATCTTAGCCCCCTTATCAGTTGAGACACTCGCTTATTTACTTGCGTATTAACAATACATTCAATTTTCAGCAAAGAATTTCGAAAAATTAAGCATCAAACTTTTATACACTATGAACACTTCATCAAAAACTTTCTCAGTTTTAACCATCATTTTTTTTATCACGCTTTTGGGCTGTACCGATTACGCCCCGCCCCCCACGCTCAAAGAAGAGGTAACCGTGGTCATTGACAATACTCCAGGAGTAAGTACTGGCGTAGGGCATCGTATAGAAGATTGGTCGCACCAAGGTCTTAAAATTCACTATCAAAACCTCTTGGTTGAGCATTTTGCCGGAGCCAAAATCAGGAGTACCACTTCCAATGTTGAGAATTCTCCTTATAAAATTGTCATCAAACAAATGACTCTTCAACAAAGTAGCAGTTCTTCCCGACCTACACATAGTAACTGCGGTTTTCTTACGAATTTACTGCGAAAGAAAAGAACGCTATACAGCATTAGCTTTGATGTAACCGTAGAATTTTATCAAAACGATGTACTGCAAGCTACTTGGGTGATCAACAAACACGCATCTGATCAACTAAAAGCCAGTGATTGTGGGAGTGAGGACTGCTGTCCAAGTTTTCATGTAGATACTGACGGGGTATATGTAGAGGATATTCTTGTATCATCGGCCTCTTGGTTAAGATATGAACTGGAACAAAAGTTACTACAAATGGGCCTCTAGATCAATTGAACTAACTTCTAATAATATCAAACTTCATACAACTAGACACATTAACTAAAGTTGGCCAAGGACACGGCCAATGGGCAATTGCCTTGGTTTATGTACGCATCGCCGAAAAATATCTGGTAGTATAATCAAACTTTAAACCTCATCTATCATGAAAATTAAATTAATCTGCTGTATGAGCTTGCTTCTGCTGGCCTTGGACAGTTGTCGCCAGGGAGTCAAGCTTCCTTCTGAAATAAAAGTGTCTATCAGTGAACCAGGGACTTATTCCAGAGTGAGCCAGGGGAGTTATCTTGCTAATTGGAACCTGGACAGAGTCACTAAATTTTTTAAGAAAAAACTCACCAAATATCTCAAAAGTAATCGAGTAACTATAGAAGATCGGGAGTTTATCAATTCCCCTTATCGCCTAATCATCAATAACATTATAGTAGACCAAACCCAAACCCAGGCATTTAAAGGAGGGAGCAATGGTTGCCGCCTGGAAACAATTCACCTCGAAAAAGTGGATGTTTCTATCAATGTGTCGCTGCAAAAAGACGGAATAGAAATAGATAAGTGGGTTTTTAGTGAAACTCGCAAAGAACGGGTGAGACGCAGAAGTGACGGTGATGATTATGACACTTGCGATGACTACCATGCCTGTAAAATAACCTTTTTTAGCCTCAAGAAAATGATCAAGCGTTGCGCCCGACAAGCCCAGGCAAAGGTGAGTAACCGAATTTACAAAACCGCTTTTTAATACTTACACACTCAATACATCAAGCAATGAAACTGAAGTTAGTTATTTTATCGAGCATTCTATTCATAGCCTTGGGTAGTTGCCACCAAGGGGTAAAGCTTCCTGCCGAAATAAGAATGAGCATTGTAGAGCCAGGGCATCCTTCTTATATAGGAAGTGGAGGATTTGGCACCTATCGCCAAAACGCCTTAACCCCTACTTTCAAAAAGAAACTTACTCGCTTTCTAAGGCGAAATCGGGTAAAAGTTGAAGAACGTGACTTTATCAATAGCCTCTATCGGTTAGAAATCAACAAAATAGACGATCGGCACACCTCCAACACTGTACAGAGGAGTAGTGGCTTTGGTTGTCCTACGTATACGCTGGATGTGAGCGAGGTAACGGTAAGTATTAATATTACGCTTTTTAAAGGACAAACTCCCTTAGAAAGATGGGAGTTTTCGGAAACTTGTACGCAAAGGGTAAGAAGCGAAAAAATTGATAAAGATGATCCTGACTCTTGTGAGCGATATTGTACCAGTTCGATGCCTTATTATAGCCTCAATAAAATGATCAAGCGTTGTGCTAAGCAAGCCCGGGTGGTCATAAGTCAAAAAATTTATGACACAGCTTTTTAGAAAAACTTTGTATCCAATATCTTGAATTAGCTATGTTTTGATAAACCTTACAAAGCAAACGTATGCCTCTCAGCATGCTTGGCTAAAGTTGTTGGCCGTGAAGGCACAGTCAACGGCATGATCGCCTTCGTTTGTGGAAACATCATCGCCTCCGCTTGTGTCTCACAAGCGGATCGAGACCTCGAGTAAGTGAAGTTTGAAGGTGTTGTCGGTTCGTGGAGACACCGAACCGAGGCGGAAAGAAGTAATTTTTGAAATAAATTTTGCTTAGCCTGACGGCTATGGTGGAGACACAAACGAAAAAGGTTTGGCAGTATGACCTTTCAGTTACGAAAAAGGGCAAAAAAGTGGTTACAAAGATTAAAAAATATTGCGAAGCATGGTAGATTTCATCAACTTACTGGACTTTTATATGAATACATAAGTTAATCAGAAGATCACGATGAGTAGAAATTTACTATGCCTTATGGTTTTTACGCTGTTTATTACTTCCTGTAATAACCCACTAAAAGAATATGTCAATCAAGAAGAGGATTATCAGATCATACCCAAACCTCGCTCGCTTCAAGTGTTGAAAGGGCGTTTTGAAATAGATGGTAATACCGCTATAAAGGCAGAACAAAGGCTCCAGAATGAAGCTAACTACCTTGCAAAACTACTCTACATCGCCAGTGGAAAAAAAGTGAAGTTAAATACCAAAGGAAACATTCACCTCAAAATAGATGCTTCACTTGTTCATCAAGAGGAGTACATCTTATCGGTTGAATATGACAAAATTTCAATCACTGGCAAAACTCCCAAAGGCGTGTTTTATGGTATCCAATCATTGCGTCAATTGTTACCGGCCAAAGCCGAGACTTCGAATGACATTAAAGAATTAACCATTCCTGCTACGCTTATTAAAGACGCTCCAATGTATGCCTACCGAGGCATGCACTTAGATGTAGCTCGACATTTTTTTTCGGTAGACTTTGTAAAGCGATACATAGATATTTTGGCTTTACATAAAATCAATACCTTTCATTGGCACTTAACCGAGGATCAGGGTTGGCGCATTGCCATAAAAAAATACCCTAAATTGACCACCATTGGCGCCTGGCGAAACGGTACAATCGTGGGGCATTATCCAGGTAAAAGCAATGACAACAAAAGGTATGGAGGGTTTTACACTCAAGAACAAGTCAAGGAAATCATTGCTTATGCTGCCAAAAACCACATCACGGTTATTCCAGAAATAGAATT
The DNA here is from genome assembly GCA_003483885.1 of Microscillaceae bacterium. Lineage (GTDB taxonomy): Bacteria > Bacteroidota > Bacteroidia > Cytophagales > Microscillaceae > Microscilla. The sequence continues at coordinate 1,431 of DMXI01000172.1, read as the reverse complement.
GCCCGGCCATAGTAGTGCGGCTATTGCTGCTTATCCTTTCTTAAGTTGTTTTCCGGATGAACGTAGTAAAGTGCCAGAGAATATGATGTCTGAAGCCTCAAAAAAGGCCCAAGAAAACAATCAACCCAAAATAGTGCAAGAATCCTGGGGGGTATATGATGATGTATATTGTGCTGGAAAAGAACAAACTTTTACTTTTTTAGAAAATGTGCTCGAAGAAGTAATGGCTTTGTTCCCCTCAAAATACATCCACATTGGAGGAGATGAATGCCCTAAAGGAAACTGGGAGAGATCTCCTGGCTGTCAAAAAAAGATCAAAGAACTTGGCTTGAGTAACGAACATGAACTACAAAGTTATTTTATCAAGCGTATAGAAAAATTTGTAAACAGCAAAGGAAAAAATATCATTGGTTGGGATGAAATCTTAGAGGGAGGGTTGGCACCTAACGCTACTGTCATGTCTTGGCGGGGAAATGCAGGAGGCATAGCCGCGGCTAAAGCCCAGCACCAGGTAATCATGGCTCCTAATTCTCATTGTTATTTTGACCATTATCAATCTAAGGACACCCAAAATGAACCTTTGGCTATTGGCGGTTATCTTCCAGTCAAAAAAGTATATGGATTTAGCCCCATCCCTCCTGAATTAGAGAAAAGCAAGCAAAAGTATATTTTGGGAGGGCAGGCAAATTTATGGACAGAATACATAGACTCTGAGAAAAAAGCCGAATATATGCTTTTGCCCAGACTAACGGCCTTGTCAGAAGCGTTATGGTGCCCCAACGAGACAAAAAACTGGTCTGATTTCAAATCACGGTTACGTCACTTCAGGCTTAGATATGATGCACTTGGGCTGAATTATGCCAAGCATGTATTTAAAGACACTACTCAAGCAAAATAAATGACTAATACCCATTCATTATGATCATCCACATAGATTTACGGCTGGTGGCCTCCTAATACTAATAACATTAGGTTTAGTTATAGGAACCTTACTTGTCATGAAGAGATCCAATTAACTTCGTTGAGCTCAGCATAGCAAAGCTATAGCTTCGGTTTTTTGGTACCCAAAACACACCAATGGAGATGACGTAATTAGAACACGGATTATACAGATTTGGCGGATAAACACTGAAAAATATGTGTTGATCTGTTAAATCCGTGTGATCTGTGTTCCAAAAATAAGTTACTGATAACCGCAGAACGCAGTTCAAGCTCTGCCAAAGGCTAATCAAAACCTTGCGCAAACACATCATCAGTACCACATCAATGGAGACGACAACTTAAGAGGGCTGTTATTTGCGAAGAATTGTGGGTGGAAAATTTGGAATATAATATTGTCTTGAATCCACAATTCTGAAGCAATCTTTTGGGGCTGCATTTCCACAATTTCTCAAAGTTCTCATCGGTAGAACTAATTTTTTGGTACCCAAA
>DMXI01000169.1 GCA_003483885.1 Microscillaceae bacterium | reverse complement strand
AAATAATGCTTGTTTTTTCATGGTATACTTTGGTTTTATGTTGTTTATATAGCGACAAACATAAAGTAGTATTCCAAGAAAAAACACGAATAGGACGGTACAAACGTCCAAAAAGAGGAATCTTAGACCTTTTTGGAAGAGAACTTTTGACGGTATTGGCGAGGAGTGAGTCCAGTGAGTTTTTTGAAAGAGGCATTGAAAGAAGACTTGGAGCTAAAGCCCGATTTTTCGGCGATAAATACCAACGTATATTTTTCTTCATCAGGAGATTCCAATAACGTTTTGACCTTTTCTATTCGATAGTGAGTGACGTACTCCGAAAAGTTGACATGATGCGTTTCGTTGATAAAGCGAGAAAGCTCTTTAGAGGATACTTCTAGTTGAGCCGCGAGTTGCTCTATTTTGAGGTGGGGATTGGTAAATACTTCGTCTACCTCCATGGCCTTTTGTAATTTGGTGTATAGCAGCATTTCTTTAGTTTGACTAGTATCTGTAATCTGTTTCTCCTTTTTGATATTAAATTTTTTGAATAACAAGTCTGATTTCGAGAAACCAATAAACCCAATCCAATAGATAAACACCGAGTTTAGCAAAAGCACTATAGCGTAAACCAATGCGCTATCCTGTACTTGAAAAACCACCGTCAGTACTTGATGAAGCAAATTGCAAAGCGTAAAGCCCAAAAACACCCAGGAAAAGCGTTGTAACCAATGCCAGTTTTTAAGTTTTTGACCCGAAAGATTTATTCTAGGTCCATGTTTCTTGAGCCATCTTATCGCAAAAATTGTCAATAGTAAATCAAAAGACAGATAGACAAACTCATTGTAAGTAAAAAAACGTGTTTGGTATACTTCAAATATAATATGAGAGTTAATGCCTGTCACCTTTAGGATAAACCAGTAGGTTCTAAGGATGCTATAGAGAATTGCTGGTATAAATAAGAGATATTCTTTGGAGGAGTATAAAGGCCGCTCTTGGTCGGTGATATTGCTCTTGATATAAAAAAAGAAGCCCACCCCAATTAGGTATTTATAAGGAATAGGCAAAGAGGTGAAGTCCCCCATTATCTGAAGAATCATTAAAGCATAAGTGAAATTGAAATACGCCAGGCAAAAAAGAAACAGGATAAAAAATCTAAAGGCCTTCAGGTTGATTTTACGCTTTGGGTATAAGTAAACACACAGCGTAAAACCCTGAATGGCCCCTAAAAGTACAATGATTCCTAAGAGACTGAATTTCAATTTGTTAATAAGTTTTAGTCGTCAACGCGAATCTAGCCATTAAAAGACCAAAACCCGTTTAGTAACTGTGTATTGAGGTGTACTCACTTTTAAAATATACACACCAGATCGCAGTTGAGATTGAGCTGGGATGGTCACCGTCTGAAATTGAGCATTGGTGACTTGTCCACGTTTGACATTTTTGCCCGAAAGGTCGTACAATGCCCAATCTAAGGTATTGGTAACCGATGGTAGACGCAGATTAAATCGTATTTCCTGGTTAATTGTTGGATTGGGAGTCACCACTATAAAGTCATCCGGGTTGGTAGATAATGGGTCAGAAGTGAGGTTAATGTCATCGATGTATATATTATTGCCATAGTCATTCACGCCTATAAAGCCTAACTGTATATTTCCTTTGCCAGCCCATTTGCTTAGATTAATGATTTCGGTACGCCATTGGTTGGCCCGGATGGGTTTCCAGTTATCTGATGCTGGATCATCAGTAGCCAATGTATCACCATATTTTTCGTACACTATAGTAAATGTTTGCCCACAGTCGGTACTTACCCCTATCTTAAGGCCATCTCGTGACGACTCGTCACCTCTGAAAGGAGCATAAGCTACTCTAAACTCCAGGAGTAGTTGCGGAGCAGCAGATACGTCCAACAAAGGTGTAATAAGTTGATCCTCTTGGCCAATATCTGAATAATCGAAATAAGGCAAAATCATAGCATTGTTTCCTCTGCCTTGGCTTTGTTCTGGTACTATGATAGGCATCCAAGTTTCTTTTTCATCAGGGTTGATAATTTGCCACTGGGTGTTTAAGATGGTAGTATCCGCAAAATCATACTCTAAAGGCAAAGTATTGAGTGCTTGTACAGTAAAATTAACACTTTTGGTGTTGTTTACAATATCAGTATCCACCTGCCCATTGGGTAAAGAGGTTTCTACATTGAGCTGATGATCTGCTCTGGTGGTTTGGGTCGTGGGCAATTGTACTGTTACTGTGTCGAGTGAGGCTAAATTACCCTGCCAATTCAAGGTTTGGGGAGCTTCACCATCTATGTTATAGGTAATGGTAACTGAAGTAAGCGGGTTGTTGCCAAAGTTTCTGATCAATACCCGAGGAATTACCTCAGTATCACAGGTAGAGTTTTGCACTTGAGTAATAGAAGCAATTCCAGCATTGTTTGCGATCAGGTTCACCAATTGTAAGCCTGGAGAATCTTTAAGGGTTTTTCGACGAGGACTATTGGCCAGTACCGTTCGCATACGTATTTTTTGTTGCTCGGTAAACATATTCATGCAGCGATCATCGGTGTAGTCCATGTAATTTTCAATTTGAGAAGGTTCACCGTTGCAAGCTATTGGAATCGCAGAAGGACAACCTTGAGTTTGGCCATTTACTGGAGGAGTATCAAAACAAAAATCATCGGTGGGGCAAGCACCATCTCCTGACACATGCAATAAACCTAAATAATGGCCCACTTCGTGGGTGGCGGTTCTACCTTTGTCATACGGTGCACTTACACTTCCTGTATCTCCAAAGGCTTGATAATGTACCACGATTCCGTCAGTTAAAGGGTTTTTGGTATCGTCATTTTGTGGTACACCTATTACATCTGTTTCGGGGAACTGGGCATAGCCCAATAAACTAGGTAAGTTACACACCCATACATTGAGGTAATGATCTGGATTCCAAAAGCTCAATGCTTTCATAGTAGGGCCATTTGTAAACCCCCAGCTTTCTCGGCCACCATTCACTCGTACAATGCCATCGGTAGGAATACCATCAGGAGACTGAACCGCTAATTGAAAATTAATTTCAATATCAGCTCCAGCTGGGTGAGTATTATGACCATTGGTATTGAGTTTTTTTCTGAAGTCCTCATTCAGAATTCTTATTTGAGACTCTATTTGGGCTTTTGAGATATTGGCACCAACCCCTACGGCTTCGCCATTATGAATGATGTGTACTACTACTGGGATATTGATAATTTCGGCGGTAATTCTTTTGGTAGCCTCTGCATCTACTTTTTTATTGAGCCATTTCTCGAATACCATAGAAGACATATAGGGAATGCATCTTTGGGTATGTTGGGTGTGCTGAGCATGACTAACCATGCCTAAAAAAGGGAAAATGATCAAAAGTAAATACTTTGATAGTCGGGATAAGTTAAGTGTATACATATAATCAGTAAAAAATTATTAAATGAGCAAGCAGTGTAATAAGTATATATTTTAAAGTTAGTTTTTGTAACTGTTTTTTAGATGTGATATAGGGCTTACTCTTGGTTAAGCTATAATTTTGGGTTGAAAAAGTGCATTTATGTGCCGATATCAATGATACCAGTCATCGATAGAAGCACAAAAACTTATTATTTTTATTATCGAGGACAAAATTTAAACATATTCTGAAGCAAAAAAAAATGAGGTCACGAAAACCTCATTTATTAAAACTATTGTATAGATAAATCTACATCGGAGTTACATTAATGGCTTGTACCTCCGTGATTTCGGGCACTGCCTTACGGATTGATTCCTCAATACCCGCCTTTAGAGTCATGGCCGACATAGGGCAAGAGCCGCAAGAACCCATGAGTTCAAGCTTTACGACGCCATCGGTTACTTCCAAGACTTTTACATCACCTCCGTCGGTTTTTAAATAAGGCCGAATAGTATCCAGTGCACTATCTACACGTTCTTTTATATCTATTGTAGTATCCATATCTTTCTCAATTTAACAAGTAAGCCAATAATAGCTATACTTTGATTTCTACTTTTTGGGTTTTAGGTTGGGTAGCATTACGTATAGCTACTTGTCTGGCTACATTTTGGGCCAGGTTTTCAAATGCAAGCGTGGTAGCTTCGTCTGCTGTTTTTACTGCAGGCACTCCATTATCTCCTCCTTCCCGTATACTTTGTACTAACGGAATTTCACCGAGGAAAGGTACCTCAAAACGCTCTGATAATTCTTTGCCACCATCTTGTCCAAAAATATAATATTTATTATCGGGCAATTCGGCAGGTGTAAAGTAAGCCATATTTTCTACAACCCCCAATACTGGTACATTGATTTGTGGTTGACGAAACATTGCTACTCCTTTGATAGCATCGGCCAGAGCTACTTTTTGAGGAGTTGTCACAATTACAACCCCAGTTACAGGTACAGCCTGTACCAAAGTGAGGTGAATATCACTGGTACCTGGAGGTAAATCTATCAATAAATAATCTAATTCTTCCCAAAGCGTATCCCCTAAAAACTGAGTAAGTGCTTTACTAGCCATAGGTCCTCGCCAAACTACGGCATTTTCGGCTGGTGCCAAAAAGCCCATAGAAATGATCTTTATTCCCAGGCTATCTATTGGAATAATCATATTTTTACCGTCTACCTCGGTTACTTCTGGGCGACCACCTTCTACTCCAAACATGGTAGGGATGGATGGCCCAAATATATCGGCATCTAACAGGCCAACACTAGCACCGGATTTGGCCAATGCCATAGCCAGGTTAGACGTAACCGTAGATTTACCAACGCCTCCTTTACCAGAGGCTACTGCAATTACATTTTTTACTTTGGGCAATACCGGAGTAGTACCAAAGCGGGTAGAAGTTACTTCTGCGGTGAGATTTACTGTAACCTCAATATCTTTATTGATATGCTGGTGAATAGCATCCACACAGCTTTTTCTAATCAATTCCTTTAAAGGGCAGGCAGGAGTGGTCAATATGATTGTAAAACTCACTTTGTTACCATCTACACTGATTTTATCTACCATGTTTAGGGTTACTAGGTCTTTTTTAAGATCTGGTTCCTCTACTGTGCTAAGAGCCTTTAAAACCGCTTCCTGAGTTATATTCATAAGATATTTTTGTTCCTTTCAACCTTGAATGAGTACAAATATAGTACATATTTCATAACTAACGGAACGTGCAAATGGTTCAAGCAAAGTTCTTGGGATAATTTAGAATTTGTTTAAGCTAAGACAGAGTATTTCCACTGGTATTGATTGGTTGTTGGGTGAGTGGTATGATGACTTTTATGTTTTCTGATTGTTAAGCAAATATTATCTAAATGGTGGTTGAGCCTAGGTGCAGGGATTGTAGAGGGATTTTTTTGTTGTTTATGTATGAAAAATCAGCTTATACGTAAGTTGTAATGTTTTGGCTATTATTTATAAGTTTTTTTTAATTTTTGTATTAAAAAAAGTATTCGGAATATTCTATAGCTGATTTAAATGCCTTAAACCCCTATTTTTCAAAAAAAAGCAACTTACAGTATATGTGTGAAATGAATCAAAAAATGCTTAAAAAGAATATTCTTGACTATAAATAGCTGGGTTGTACCCTACTAAAATACATGTGTATTTAAGCCTGAGATAATGATTTTTTTACCCTGGGAATAAGTACTAATTTTATATTGGAAAAAAACTCATAAATGCATGAGGTGCTTGCTTTATAGTTTATATAAGAATAGTCCAATATTGATATTGTAACTTAATTTACACAGTGAAAAGTTTTCTGAATAAAATATCTAACATCTATTACGACCCTCAATTACACGTAATCCGTATTCGTTTTTTTGGATACTCCGATTCACTACTCTACCGCGAAGCTTGGACAAATGCCTTACAAATTGCTAAAGAAAACCATTGTAATCATTGGTTTTTAGACCAACGCGATTGTTATGGTATTACAAAACAGGATTTAGAATGGCTTACCGAACGATGGTATCCCCAATCGGTAGAAGAGATGGATCAGTTGAATTTGCGAGAGAAAAGAGTCAATACTTTTTTGTTACCCTTAAACATTACAAGTAGTTTCTTTACTAAAATTACCTCTTATCATCGTCGTTCCAAGCCTATTAGTCATCGGGGAAATTTCTATTTTACCCATGAAAACCAAGCCTTGCATTTTTTGTCGCAATCGGCCTAATACGCTACAATTGAATCATGTAATTTAGAATATATAGCAGGGAGTAAGCCAATGATATTGCTTGCCTGTATCTTGCCTGATGTAACCGCTACCAACAGCCCCTCAACAATAGTTTAAACATTCCTTCCCGTTAATTCCTTATATTATTGGATCATCAATTAATTACCAAAATTAGGATAACACCATGCAAGATTTTGAAACGCTGAGCCAGGCAATGAATGCTTTGCGGGCTGAGGGATACGTAGAAGATTTCAATCTACAATCCAACTCCTTAGAATGCCGTAATCTAAATATCCAGGTAGCTCCCAATGACTTTAAGGTAGATCATTTTTTTCGCTTTGAGGGAATGAGCGATCCGGGCGATTCCAGTATTTTATATGCTATTTCGTCCGAAAAGAATCACCTAAAAGGATTGTTGGTGAATGGGTATGGTGTATACACCGAAGATACTACCAACGACATGATCGCGAAACTAAAGGTTCATTAGTGATCTTTTGAAAGCGTTGAAACTCCACCAACATAATAACTGATTGCTTGGTGGAGTTTTGTTTTAGATCATTTGTGTTTGTCTCAGGAAAAAGAAGAGTGACAGTGCAAAAAAGGATACGGTAAAAATGGCTAACATAATATCTGAGCGCCTTTTTCGCTTCTTTAACTTTTCGCGAAAAGCTTGCAATTCAGCCGGATCCATTTCTTGAGTAGGGAATGTTGTATCCCTAACTTTCTCCAAAATGGGCTTGTTTTCAAAAATTGTTTCACGTTCTCGACTGTTGTTTCTTAACGTGATAATCATAGATAAGACACTACCAAACATACATCACTTATTTTAGTTGACACTTATTTGTTTTTAAAACTTAGCTGCTCGCAAATCAATGATTTATTGAAGGAGTTTTATACACAGCGCTAAAACTTACAGTGTAGGCTATATCACTTGCTTTATTTTTAAGAAAAATAAAAGAGAAAGGGTGAAAAATACGCCCAGGATAATAACTACTTTAATATCTGAGCGCCTTTTGGCTTTTTGGACCTTTTCGCGAAAGGCTCGCAATTCAGTCGGGTCCACTTCCTGAGTAGGGAACCTAGTATGCTTAACTTCCCCTAAAGTAGGCTTGTTTTCAAAAATTGTTTCACGCGCTCGCTTATTGCTTCTAAGCGAGGCAATCATAGATGCTACACTACCTCCAAATCCCATAGATCACTTATTTTTAATGTTAATTACTCTTTATTTAACGTAAAAGCTGGTTTGACAGTATGTCACAAAGTGTGTTTCGGGTGAGCCTTGGGAGAGTATTAGCCCTAAACTTTTTGTATTATGGCAGCTTCTGCTAAAATTGTAAAAGACGAAAAGGAAAAAGCATATGATAAAGCCTGTGAAACTACAAAAAGGTGATAAAGTAGCTACCATCAGTTTATCTTGGGGAGGTGCAGGAGAATTGCGTCACCGCTATGAAGTAGGTAAAAAGCAAATGCAAGAAACATTTGGGTTAGAAGTAGTAGAAACCACTCAACTCATGCGCTCAAATCGGCCGATTGGATATACAAAAACCCTCAAGCTAGGGTAGACGATTTGCACGAAGCCCTGGAAGATCAGACGATTAGGGCCATATTTGCCAATATTGGTGGGGAAGATAGTGTGCGAACCCTTTCGTTGGTAGATTTAGACGTGATCAAAGCGCATCCTAAGATTTTTATGGGTTTTTCGGATACAACGATTACCCATTTTTGCTTTTACAAAGCGGGAGTGGTGTCTTTTTATGGTACTTCGGTGTTGACTGGTTTTGCCGAAAATGGCGGAATGCATGTTTATCAGGTAAGAGATATTCAACGAAACTTATTTGCTGCGCAACCTGTTGGGCAAGTTTTGCCTAATTTGGAGGGTTGGACATCGGAGTTTTTGGATTGGGGAAAGCCTGAAAACCAACAAATTAAAAGAAAACTAATGCCAGCGACAGGTTGGCGGTTTTTACAAGGAAAAGGGATGGTAAAGGGGACACTATTAGGCGGTTGTTTGGAGGTGATAGAATCTTTGAAAGACACCAGGTTTTGGGTGCAACCAGAAGCCTGGAAAGGGAAAATTATGTTTATAGAAACTTCAGAGGAAAAAATGCCACCTCATCAATTTCGTTGGATCTTGAGAAACTATGCTGCCTCTGGAATTTTAGCAAACATTATAGGATTGATTGTGGCGCGTCCCTATGACAATACCTATCATCAGGAGTACGATGAAATTTTGCTGACCGTGATTAGAGATGAAGAAGGACTGGGTCAATTACCAATTATTTCCGGGATGGATTTTGGGTATACTGCGCCCATTTTTACGCTTCCTTATGGGGTAAATGCTCAAATTGATTGTGATCAGCAAACCTTTTCTATTGTAGAAAGTGGCGTAATAGATTGATAAGAACGCATACCAGGAAGCTGAGCCGACTAAGGAAACTGTTAAAAAAATGATAAATTCAGTGTATCTACATTTATTGCATCATGTTTTGTAAGCTAGCTGACATTTGCTCGATAGGGAACCTATCAAATTTGCCGACAAAAAGAACTGAATAGAGTAAAGACCTAAACAAGTAAAACATTCAAACTAAAACCGAAAAACTATGTATACAAGAGTCATCGGATGGGTTTTCGCACTATTGTTTTTTGCGGCTTGCCAAAATCAGCAAAAAGAAACAGACAACCAAAGCGAAAACACAGATACTACTAAATCCACTACTACCACTACAGACCAATTGCCTAAGCCTGCCAACGAGTTTATAGGCAACATAGAGGCAGCCCACAACAAAGCTGCTTTTATGCAAAAAAAAGCAGTGCAATTTGATTTTGGGTTAGTATTTGGCGGTAAGGAAATGATGAAAGCTAAGCTTACTTTGTTGACCAACTCTAGCAAGGGAATGATCGAGATGGCCAATGGCCAAAAGATTATGTTTGACCAAAGCAAGGTATTTCATTCGGCAGATATGGAAAATACTCAAGGGGTGAGATTCAATGCCTACACCTGGAGCTATTTCTTTATGTTTCCGTTTAAGCTTAGCGATGCGGGTACGCAATGGAATGAATACCAAACCGATAGTTTAAGCAAAAAAGATGGAGATTCTACCAGTCAAAAAGCGTATGATGTACAAAAGCTTACATTTGCAGGTAGCACTGGCGATTCGCCTGAAGATTGGTACATCGTATATGCCGATAAAGAAACCCATCAATTAGACGTAGCAGCTTATATTGTGACTGCGGGCAAAACCAAAGAAAAAGCTGAAGCTGACCCTCACGCTATTGAGTATGCGAATTACGAAAAAGTAGATGGTATTCCAGTGGCTACTCAGTGGATATTTTGGGGATGGAAGGCTGATAAGGGATTAACTGAGAAAATTGGCGAAGCCAAAATTTCTAATGTGAAATTTCTGGACGTAGAAGATAGCTTTTTCAAAGCTGAAGGAATGAAAGAAATGACTAAGTAGTTACTAATTAACATAGTACAAAATTATTGAAGGCAGTGGAAACACTGTCTTTTTTTATGTCTGAAACCCCATAAAAATATTTTAAATTTATAATATATACTTTAGTATTTGTGATTCTAAGTTTAAACAATCAACCTACTTTTGAATTCAAAATTGCGTAGGAATATAGCAATGAAGCAATCACCATCTGTAGCAAACTCTCTTTATGATTTGTACCAACAACTAAATTTGCCAGTTGATCTCATTCAACTGTCCGAAGGGTTTACAATCTTCAATCTTACCGAGGTGGGTTTTCAATTGCCTTATCAATCAAAGCCATTTCGCCCAAATTATTACTCGTTTCTTTTTGTAAAAGACGGTGTAGGTACTTATACCATAGATGATTATACTTTCCAGACCAAGCCTTATACCATTTATTTTACCAATCCGAGTAACTACAGGACCTTTAGCTGGAAAGTGATCACAGAAGTTTATTTGTTGACTTTTGATGAAGTGTTTCTTAAAAAGTATATCAGCAAGAATATCTTTCAAGAGTTTTCATTTCTCCTTACCGAAGTAGTGACCCCTAAAGTGGTAACCCTTGAATTTTATCAATCAATTGAGCCTATTTACCTGAATATGAGTCAGGAATATCGTAGTCAATCGCCTGTTAAATATCAAGTGCTAGGGCATTTATTGGCTGCGACACTTCATAAAATTAAAGATTATTTCTTTAGACAATACAACCCCATAGACGAAGGCAACCGGAGCTCTCAAATTGTAAAGTCATTTAAATTATTGCTTGAAAAGCATTACCAGGATTTATATGCTGGAGTTGCCGAAACTGTTTTTAGAGTGCAGGATTATGCTGAAGATCAAAACCTGCATCCCAACTACCTCAGCAACGTCATCAAAACTAAAACGGGCAAAAGCGTATCTACCTGGATTATTGATAAAACCATCACCGAGGCAAAATCATTATTACAGCATTCGTCCTTATCCATCAAAGAAATCACCCACCGATTAGGCTTTAGTGAAACTGCTCATTTCAGCAATTATTTTAAAAAATATGTGGGCGTTTCGCCTGTTCAATATAGAAAATAACAGTATTAGACTCGTTACCTTCCGTAGTTTGTTGGTAATCTGTAAAATTTGCAAGCAATGCTTTAATATTTGCAACAGCTCAAGCTACTTCTCCCTCTATTTTTACCCCTGTAAATAATTAATATAGCGTCAAAAGATAGAAGATGAATAATTTAAAGGGGAAGGTGGCACTTGTAACGGGTGCTTCCAGAGGAATTGGAGCAGCAATCGCTCAAAGATTGGCCAGTGAGGGAGCTAAAGTAATTGTAAATTATGCCGGGAGCCAAGAAAAAGCCGAACAGGTAGTAGAGGCGATTCAAAGCAATGGAGGAGAGGCCGTTGCCATTCAGGCAGATGTAAGCAATCCTGAAGAGGTAAAAGCTCTTTTTATTCAGGCCATTGTGCATTTCAAAAAGGTGGATGTTTTAGTCAACAATGCTGGAGTGATGATTACTAAACCGGTCAATCATACAACCAACGAAGATTTTGACCATCAATTTAATGTGAATGTAAAAGGGGTATTCAATACACTACGAGAGGCATACACAAAACTTGAAGACAATGGTAGCATTATTAACCTTTCAACAACTGTCAACCGACTAATCTTGCCTACTTATGGAGTTTATGCTGCTACAAAATCAGCTGTAGAGCAATTGACCCGTGTTTTTTCCAAAGAAATCGGTCGTGGTATCAATGTCAATACTGTAGCACCTGGGCCAGTCAATACCGAATTATTTATGAAAGACAAACCTACTGCGATGGTAGAAAGGTTGGCATCTATGAATCCTTTTGGCAGAATTGGTGAACCCAACGACATTGCCGAAATCATTGTTTTCTTAGCCAGTGATGCCGCTAAATGGATGAATGCTCAAAACATAGGAGCCAATGGAGGAATGGCGTAGTCCACATAAAAAAGAGGTACAAATGAAGACTTTTTTAACATCACTTGTCATGGGGTTTTGGGGAGCTCTGGCAGTATTTGTTTCTACCGCTTTGGGCTGGCATACCTGGGTTTTATTCATTGCTTGGGTTAGTTACTATTTATTTGGGAAGAACCTAAAGTCTTCAGCCAATAGTTTTTTAGTGATTTTGCTGGGGATTCTGATGGGAGTGGTGATTCGACTGGGCGCGGGATGGCTTGTGCCTATCATAGGAAAAGTAGGGTTTCCACTCACGGTTTTTGTATGTATTGCTGTTTTAAACTACATCGCTCAAATCAAACTGTTGGGTAATCTTCCAGGATGGTTTTTAGGGTTAATCATCTTTTTTGGAGCACATCCTACCATGAAACCCTTGCCCATTTTGGAGTTGTTGATTCCAGTGATTGCCGGATTTGCCTTTGCCATCCTTAATGACACTGGAGTCAAATTCATTCATCATTATAATCTAACGAAGGAGAAAAATTAAGTACAAACCAGTGGTCTAATATGATCTTTTATAGGAAGGCCAGTCTAATATTTTTATTTTTCGCTTATGCTATGTTTAGTTATCAAAGGCAGTGTTTTCACTGCCTTTTTTATGCCTGAAAATTACTACCAGACTAGAGAACACAATACTTTGATGTATATTCAAAGGTCAACAAAAAGGAAAATAATATGAAAAAAGCCATTTATGGATTTTCGGGTGATCCAATCACGTATGGACACATCGATGTGATCAAAAGAGCACTCAATATTTTTGGCGAATTGGTTGTGGGAATTGGGATGAATCCTGCCAAAAAATACTTTTTCTCGTTAGAGGAGCGCAGACAAATCGCTGAAGACTCTTTGAAATTCTTGCCGAATGTAAAAGTCATTGCTTTCAAAGGATTGCTGGTGGATTATGCCTACGAACACGGGATTTCTACGGTGGTAAGAGGTATTAGAAATAGTGAAGACTTTAATTATGAGTTGATGTTGCACCAAGTAGGGGCCAGCCAAAAACTCAAAATAGAAACGGTGTACTTCCCTGCCAGCCAGGAACTGATGCACGTGAGCTCGGGAGCGGCAAAAGCCTTGCAACTAGAGCAAGGGTTGATTCACGAATATGTGCCTTTGTGTGCCAAACAAAAGTTAGAAGAGCGATTGTCAGGGCAATTTATTGTAGGGGTTACTGGAGAGATTGGCTGTGGAAAATCTTGGCTAAGCCAACAAATGAAAGCACTGGGCGATGAGATAGACATACCAGTACACGTAGTGGATATTGATAAAATTGGCCATCAGATATTAGGCACGCTGGATGAACCTATTTATCAAGAGTTTAGAAAAGAGGTAGCCCAGGCGTTTGGCCAACATATTCAGCAAGTTAATGGGTTTATTGATCGTAAAGAGTTGGGTAAGATGATTTTTACGTCTACCGAAAAGCTTAAGGTATTCAACGAAATGCTCTATCAGCCTCTATTACTTAAGCTAAGAAGAGAAATTTATGGAAAGAAGGGATTGATCTTGCTCGATAGTGCCTTAATCTCAGAATCTGAAATGAGCTATTTGTCCAACAATAATATTGTTTTGGTAACTGTAGACTCACAGGTCCAAAAAGAAAGGTTGATAGCTCGAGGATATACCGAAGAGCAGATAAATCATCGGTTGAATAGCCAATTTACCCAAAGCCTCAAAGAGCAAATGATTACCAAAAGCATTGCCGGTGATTGTCATGGGAATTTATGGACATTTGAAAACTCACAAAGCGACAATTTGACTAACTTGCAAAAATTATTTCATAACCTATTGAATCACTTTGGCCTGAAAAACCAATAGATGATTCGTTAAACCATACGACGATGTAAAACTGTAGCTGAACTTTTGGAGAAGACTGGTGAAGAAAATCAAACCCATTTGCTTTTACCAGTGAAGTAGTTAAAAATTAATGAATTAAGGTTGTTAAAGCAATACAAGGCTTACTATGCCTTGTGTTTTGAACACCATGTTATAAAGTGAAAAAATGAATTATAGCATAGAAAAAACGCAAAAGTCAGACTATCAGGATATTATAGAAATTTGGGAAGCCTCAGTAAGGACTACTCACCATTTCCTCACCGAAGAAGACATCCTATATTTTAAACCTTTGATTTTGGACCAATACCTGGATGCGGTAGAGCTACGCGTGGCCCGGAACGAGCAGGGAGTAATTGTAGGGTTTTTGGGCGTAGCCGAACAAGGCCTTGAGATGTTATTTCTTCATCCAGAGTACATTGGCAAAGGGCTGGGTCGTCAACTGATGGAATATGCCTTTGAACATCTACAGGTAAATAAAGTAGATGTAAATGAGGATAACCCCAAAGCCGCGGCGTTTTATAAGAAAATGGGCTTCAAGGTGGTTTCCCGATCCGAGCTGGATAATAGCGGAAAGCCCTATCCTATTTTGCATATGGAACTTTAAACATCTTCTAAGTTAAAACCTGAATCATGAGCGATGAAAGCAAACCTCGTTTGGTACGTTTAGCGGCTATTTTGACCCTACTGCAATCAAAACCCGTGATTTCGGCTCGGGAACTGGCCGAACAATACCAGGTAAGTATCCGCACGATTTATCGGGATATAAGAACGCTGGAACAATCGGGGGTGCCCATCGTGGTAGAAGATGGCAAAGGTTATTCACTGGTGGAGGGGTATCACCTGCCACCAGTGATGTTTAACGAACAGGAAGCCAACGCTTTGATCACTGCCGAAAAATTTATGTTGCAAGACAAAGACCAGTCTT
Organism: Microscillaceae bacterium; assembly: GCA_003483885.1. GTDB lineage: Bacteria > Bacteroidota > Bacteroidia > Cytophagales > Microscillaceae > Microscilla. The sequence goes on along the minus strand of DMXI01000169.1, from coordinate 1,013 downwards.
TAGTGGCGCATTATCGCCAGGCAGTGGGCAAAATAAAAGCCGTGCTCAAAGACTCGCAAAAAGCCAAAGCCCAACTGCTTTCGGAGCGTATCCAAATTCGGGTAAACCTGGCCAACGAAAAGACCAGCGAATACCTCACTTCACTACAATTGGCCATTACCAATTTTGAGATTGTCAAGTTGCAATATCTTTCACTACAAGGCGAAGCTTCGGAAAGATTCATAGAACCTTTTGCAGTGTATAGCACCCAGGGAAACTGGATATTGATTGCATTTTGTCGCTTAAGAAACGACTTTCGGGCTTTCCGACTGGATTGCATGCAGGATTTACAACCTCAAGAAGAGTACTTTGAACCCCACCCAATGACCCTTCAGGAATATTTTGAACTATGCCGAAAAAAAATGTTAGCCCCCCCTGACACACCCTTGTCATAACCTGCCTTTACCTTTGAATCATCAAAACAACAAATCATTAACATACCAATTAAAAAATGGAAAAGACAACAATTGATGCATTCAAAGTAATCGGTATCTCTGTTAGAACTACCAACGAAAACGGCCAGGGTGCCAAAGATATAGGAGCCTTGTGGCAAAAGTTTATAGCCGAAGGTGTGATGCAAAAAATCCCTAACAAAATAGGCTCTGAAGTGTACTCTATCTACACCGACTATGAAGGTGACTATACCAAACCCTACACTACTTTGTTGGGTTGCAGAGTGAGTGGTTTGGAGGATATTCCAGAAGGTATGATAGGCAAATCATTTGATGGTGGCACCTATACCCAATTTGTAGCCAGTGGAAGCTTAGCCGATGGGGTGGTGGCCAATCAATGGATGAAAATATGGGATACCGACCTGCCCAGAGCGTATACGGCTGATTTTGAAGTGTTTGGTGAGAAAGCCCAAAACCCCGCAGATGCCGAAGTAGATATTTTTATTGCGTTGAATGAAGGATAAATAATTGTTCTATTGTTCCGCCTTCGGCTTATTGCTCTATTGTTTCGCGATGCGTCGC
>DMXI01000170.1 GCA_003483885.1 Microscillaceae bacterium | reverse complement strand
GTTTCTTGTGCTAAAATTCACTGCATTACGCCGAAACTGCTCAAACATTCACTCGTACCTCGTTCAGTGATCAGTTTTCACGGCTTCATTTCGTGAATTTCTTAACGCCAATAAACTAAGGCGAAATTTAAGTCCTTGTTTTTCAAGCTAAAACACTTATTGACAATGACTTAAATCTTGGATTTATTTGAGTATTCTCGAGCTAAGGTTGACGCGCATGCGGTAAAACTGGGATTTTCAACTTCCGCATGTTTTTATTGAAGTTGTCAGTATTCCAGTAAGCCCCTCCTCCATCCCTCAGACTTACGGTATCTTCTCCGTGACGGTTTCTCCCCTTGGGGAGACTAAGAGGGGCTTTTGATAGTATTTCACAACGTCCATTTTTATTATGGAACTCAAATAGGTATATTATTCTATCAATTGAGTCTTTTTTGAAATTTTGAACACCCTACCTGTCAGGTTTTGAAGACGAGACCACAGAAATCTGACAGATCTTACCGCTTGATAATCAACTGTTTGTGTTTATAGTCTTGCAGCTATGGTGAGGACATAAGCTGAGGGACGTTTCTTCCTTCTCATTTCTTTTTTATAGGTAATACAAATGCCCCTTTTTCGGCGATCCAATAGTAAGGAATGCCCGATTTTTTCGCTTCTTTGCTCAATTTCCTACCTCGATAAAACCCATTCGAACCATCAATGATAATCAACTGAGGGCGAATGTGTTTGAGCAGCTTGTCGATGCTCCAAACGGCTCGATTTTGAATGATTAAGTAATCGGTCTGAATCCCTTTAAGCGCTTGTAACTCCTGATAACGCATGTATTGTTGTAAGACCAAAAAGGTTTTGCCCTGCCACCAAAGTAAAGCATACTTTCCTTTCACGCGATAGTCAAAGCCAAGTACGGTATTCTTTAAGCTTTTTTCACCATTCCAAAACAGATTGGTTTTCACTCCTTTGCTCCAGAGATAACTATTGGTATTGAATTCCAGGTTTTGTCGATAGTCGCGAAGCGTAGACTTACCAATAAAAAGACTTTGGGTTCCCGCTAAAAAATGAAGATGTGGTTGGCGATTGAGATGAAAGATAGTCAGGGTCTTTTGCTGCGCATGCAAGTATTGATGATAGAAGCGAGAGGTTACTAACAATAACACACAACTGCCTGCAAATACCAGATAACGCATTCGTTTGAAGCGAAAAACTAACAATACCCCCAGGATACCGCCATAAATCAGCCACATCTCTTCGCGACGAATATAGATGCCAGTAGAAGCCGCCGCAGGTAGTTGATCGATGGTAAAAATGATGAAATTGATACCAAAAATGAGTTTTTGCAATACGTAACCCAGCACAATGTTGAGATAAGGAATAAACGAAAACACCAAAGTAGCTACGCCCAACCCCAGTAATAAAGGAGCAAAGGGAAGCACCAATACATTGGAAAGCAAAAAGTAATTGGGAAACTGGTGGAAATAATACAGTGCCAATGGAAAGGTAGCTATTTGGGCGGCGATAGATACGGAGGTGAGTTGCCAAAAAGAGTCTAAACGGTGATTGGGTACATAAAGCCAGCCATAGATTTTGGGTTGCATATATACAATCCCAAGTACTGCTAAATAAGATAACTGAAAACCTACCGAGGTAATCATAAAGGGATTGGCCAGCAGCAAGACAAAAGCAGACACTGCCAGTGTGTTGTAAATACTAGTACGTCTTCCAGTGGCTTTGGCAGCCGCCATCACCGAAAACATAGTGACTGCCCGGAGCACCGAAGCCGAGAGACCTGTTACAAACGCGTAAAACCATAAAATACCGATGACTAATAGGGCAAAAAACCACTTGCCTCCCGGGAGTTTTTGAACAGGGCCAAATACTTTGGTAAGAAGTATAAAAATAAACCCAACATGTAAACCAGAAACCGCCAACAAATGCATAAGCCCTGCGCTGGAATAAGCTTCTAATACTTCATGATCCAGGCGATCTTTTACACCCAATAGCAACGCAGCTGCAATACCATATTCTTGAACCCCACCCACCAGCTGTTTGAGTTGACGGTCACAGTAGGCGCTTACCTGAAGCGAATACTTGATAAAAGTCCAGGGAGGGGAATACCCAATTTTTTGATAACCTACCTTTTGAGAAAAGTGCTGATGGTAAATATTTTGACGAGCCAGGTATTGGCGATAATTGAATTGTTTGGGGTTTTTGGGTGATTCCAACAAGCGAGGAGTTCCTCTGATCAATAACTGATCGCCGTATTGGAGTGGAAGAGGTGGGGCAAGACTGTCTTTACGAATGTAAAACATTACCTTACCAGAGGCTGATTGCCAGCCTTGTTTGCGTTTTATTTTTTCAACGGCTAACTCAGTACGATAACTTTTGCGACGTTCTTGCACTTTTCCAATGACTACTGCCTGATAATAGTAGATAGTATCGGTTTCGTGAATAATATGAGTAGGATCATTAGAAGCAGTAAAGTGATAAGACCGAATAATGCCCAGGCAAAAAAGTAGGAGGCCTGCCAATATCCCGTACAAGGGTTGCAAAATTCGGCGTGCACTGCGACGAAATACTAAAAAGATGAATAAATAGGTAATGGCAGCACTATAGAAAAGAAATAGCCAGGGAGTGAGATTGGTAGGGCGATCATATAGGTAATAACCAATTCCCAGCATGAGGAATAGCACAAAACGAACGAATGCATAGGGTGCCCACTTAAACATTGTAGCAGGAGCTAAGGATTACAATTAAAAGATATGTTTATCTAAAATTAACAGAATTCTCCTAACTCTGAAATAAAAAAAGGATTAATTGATCGTGAAAATGTTCTATAAGGCTTAAAAATGTGATTGATATGACTGTTTTATGGTCTATTTGCCTAATAAGTCATTTTATCATAAGATAAACGTGACTCCAGAAAGTAGTTCGTTCATCTTTGGCCTCCCCTCAGTAAGACCAAAGGCCAGAAATTATGAAAGATTACGTGGTTAGACTACATACCAAAATAAAATGGAAGAATGAATTATCCAAAGTGCTGGATATGAGTATTGCTGGCGGTGACTGATATGATCAGTTTTGCCGAACTTCCCCAATGCTTTACCCCCTTAAAAAAGGACTTAGTTTTTACTTTAACATGTTTGGCGTCTGATTACCAGTACTTTAGGAGTTTGGTTTATATGCCCAATTTTTTGCCGAATTTGTCTAACCCTTTTATCAAGCTGTACCCTTCCTTTGTAGCATCAGAACACAAAACATGTACAACTTAAAAGATAATCAATAATGAGGTATCGATTAATTCAATTGATAGCATTGCTATGTATGAGTGTAAGTGCTTTTGCTCAAGAGAATGGAAGCTTTGAGGGCTATTTTGGTACTAATCCCAGTGAGGCTTTTAACGATGGCACAGTGCCTAACTGGAGACAGTCACACGGCACTCCTACCATTTTTAGTGGAGCACCAGGGCAGGGCGCTTTTGCTGCCTGGATGTATTCTTATGATGGAGAAGGAGAAGGAATTGTACAAAACTTCTCGTTCGAATTTGGAGAGCAGTATGAAATTAAGTTTTGGGTAAAAACGAATAACCCCAATGGAACAATCTTCATAAAGGCTGCTAATGGTGTACCTTATGGAGTGACTTCAAGAATTGATCATGAGGTGCCAAGTGTAAGTAGCCAACAAACTATTTTTAATGATGGGATGAATTATGATACCTGGCAAGAAGTTACAGTAGAGTTTACACCCAACAACGACTACGAACATTTGTGGATTTATCCTTTTCTGGGAGCAGGAGTAGGAACCATACAGGCTGAACTTTTAATTGATGGCATCCAAATTACCAAACGTAGCTGTCATACAATTTCTGCGAATCAAGTGACCAACAATAGCTTTGAAAACCTAACAGGAACTCAGCTAGACAATGCTTTTGCTTTGGGCCAAGTAGTAGATTGGAAACAATCTCACGGCAAACCAGAAATTAGGAGTACAGCATCTCATTTAGGTAACTACTCAGCTTGGATGTCCGCCTCTACAAGGTTTAGCTCAGGGATCTTGAAAGATGTAGTGTTCAGGCAAGGACAACAATATAGGATCAAACTTTGGATAAAAGGTTCTACCCAACAAAATGCAGCGTTTGTGATAAAATTGGCAAAAGGAGTACCTTCTTCACCATTTCCGTTGTTTCCACTTGGAAATATAAGCTCGCAAACTGTGTACAGCAAGCAACCCACCTTTGATGATTGGACAGAAGTGTCAATTACTTTTACACCAGATACTTATTACAATCAATTATGGTTTCATCCAGTAGTTTATGAAAATACAAACCTGGAAGTTGGCATAGATAAGGTAGTAGTAGAAGAAGTGAGTTGTAGTTATTTATATATCAGGGCCACTAAGCAAAAAGTTTTGATAGAAGATGGGCAAAATAGCCTCGGCGCAAGTGTTTATCCCAACCCTGCTACCAAAGCAATTAAAATAACGCTACCTCTTGCAACCAAACAAGTAAATGTAAGCTTAATCGAGGTTTCTAATGGAAAACGAGTTGCTAGTTTTGTCGTGAATCGTTCTCAAAACGAATGGGTGATTCCGGCAAACATAAAAAATGGTACCTATCTGGTGGTAATGACCGACCCATCAAATAATACCACCAAAACGACGAGATTAGTAGTAAACCGCAAGTAATAAAATACCAATAGTAAAAAGTGATATAAACGATGTCAGGCCTGGCTCATTTGTTTGGGTCAGGTTTCTTAAAGAAAAAAATAGGATTTGCCAAGCTATAAGTGATATGATAAGCTGGCACGCAACCAGGGCTGACATTGAATGATATCGCCAATTTTTTGCCGAATATGTCCAAGCGCTTTTGGGTTCCCCTGCTTTTCTTTGCAACAAATAAGATCAAAACACAAAATATACTTTATAAAAAAATCAGTAAATGATACACCATCAATTTATTCAAATCATTGTATTTTTATTTATAAGTCTTACTGCATTTTCTCAAAAGAATGGGAGCTTTGAGAACATGACGAATACCAGCAATAATGGCTTTGCTTTCTCAAGTGGTTATGTTGAAGACTGGAAACAATCTCATGGTACTCCCAGTATTACTGGAGGAGCTCCTGACCAAGGGGTTCGTGCGGCCTGGATGTGGTCCTATTCTGGCAGAGGGGAAGGCATTGTGCAAGACTTTACCTTCAAGTCTGGGGTAAGCTATAGTGTGAAGTTTTGGGTAAGAACCAACAACCCGGATGGAGCTTTTTTTGTGCAAGCCGCCAACAATGTACCCAATAGCAGTTCCAGTTCACTTCCTTCAGTAAGCAGCAAACAAACCATTTTTACTGATGGGTTAAAATATGCTTCCTGGAAGGAAATTTCGGTAGAGTTTACGCCCGATACCGACTACGCTCAACTATGGATTTACCCCTATCTATCGTCTTACCCTACCAATGGACAGGCCGAATTAATGATTGACAACATCCGCATTGAGGAAAGTGCCTGCAAGTGGATGTCTATGAAGATTGCCAACCATAGCTTTGAAAGCACCACAGGAACCAACTATGACGAGATGTTTTCCAAGAAAGAAGTTACTGATTGGGCGCAATCTCACGGAACCCCTGGGATAAAAGTGGGCGCTCCTGGCCAGGGAAACAATGCCGCTTGGATGTGGGCTTTTGATAACCGTAGTGAAGGAATTGTGACCAATGTTAGCTTTGAAAAAGGAAAAAGTTATAGACTAAAGTTTTGGGTGCAAACGAATCAATCTGCGGGGAGTTTTTATGTGAAAATTGCGAATGGAGTACCTGCATATACCAATACTGCCACTGATATTCCCGCCGCTACTGCCAGCCAAACGGTGGTAACTGATGGCTTCACTTACACCAGTTGGACCGAAAAGACGATCACCTTTACTGCCGATGCAAACTACGCGCAATTATGGATTTATCCTGAGCTTGCTACGGTAACCAATACTGGTATTGCTGAGCTTACCGTTGATGCCATTACCATTGAAGAACAGGTTTGTTGTCAACCTACTGCGTTGGATATTGAAAACCCAAGCTTTGAAACCATGACCAATACCAGCAACAACGGTTTTGCGTTTTCGCAAGGATATGTAGCTGGCTGGAAACAATCACACGGTACACCGAGCATTACTGGAGGAGCACCTGATCAGGGAAGCCGAGCGGCCTGGATGTGGTCTTACTCTGGTGGAGGGGAAGGCGTTGTGTCAAATATATCGTTTAAAAAAGGAGAAACTTATGAAGTGAAGTTTTGGGTGAGAACCAACAATCCGGATGGTAATTTTTATGTAAAAGCAGTGAATGGATTAACGAGCACTACTTCTACTTCGGTACCTTCGGTAAGTAGCCAACAAACTATTTTTAGTGATGGTTTAAACTACTCAAGCTGGGCCGAAAAAACAATCACCTTTACTGCCGATGCTGATTATGCGCAACTATGGATTTACCCTTATCTAGCCTCTTATCCTACCAATGGTCAGGCCGAATTGATGATTGACCACATCCAAGTAGCTGTTACCTGTGGCGAGGCAAGCAACGGCGGGGGAGTGGAGGGACCCACAAGCATTGAGATACAGAAGGCGCTGGATGTGAAAATATTTCCTAATCCAAGTGTAGAAGTAATGAAGGTACAACTGCCCGATAATGTAAGAGAAGTAGATGTAAAAGTATACAACTTGGCTACTGGACAGCAAGTGGCTGGTTTTATGGCAGATCGCCAGCACAATGAGTGGAAAATACCCGGCAGATTGGCCAAGGGTTTCTATCAGGTGGTGATTACCGACCCCAAAGGACAAAATAAAAAGTCGTTAAAGTTGATGATTATGCGTGAATAACGAAGACATCACAAAAATCACGAGTGATACAAACTACCCAATGCCCGGCTCATTCATTTGAGTTGGGCATTTTTTGTGATCTTAGCGCGTACATCATTACTCTCGGGTATAAGCTTTGATTTGTTCATCAAATTTTTTGTGGTAACGTTCTCCTTTTTTCCAAGCGTCTTTAAGCAAAACCTCCGAAACACTGGCTTCTGAGAGTTTTACTGGAGTTTTGTTCTGAATGATATGAATTACTTCCCCTTTTTGAAAGTAAACCGAGAGTTTGCGGTATTTTTTCTTAGGGTCATTCTGATTTTCATAATAAAAAATCAATTGTCCATCCAAATCATACAAAAACTCCTCATATTGGGTTTGAGTCCCATCTTCGGTCTTGATGGTAATGGTGCGAATGGTAGGCTGAGACTTACCACTAAAACTATAAAAGTACCGTTCTAGTCTCTTGTAGTCGCCTTTTGTTGGCAGTTTTTTACCTGTAGAGTTTAGCTGATATTCGTTGAGATAGTATTGTTCTTTTGAGATTTTATTTTGGACATAATAGTATAAATCCTGAATGTATCTTACCCTTTTGTTTTGAGCCAACACTGAGGTAAGGTTACACAGACTCAATCCAACTATCAGCCCAAGTATCAACCACTGTTTCTTCATTGGTATTATTAAATTTTTCCTAAAAAGGTCATAAGTTTACAAAATCAGCAATTTTTTTGCTAAACATGCACTAAAACGAAAAAATAGAAGATTATCTTACATGGATATATAGAATATTCCTGTTTGCTCAGAGAATAAAAGATGTTAAACTTGCTGATAAGTCAGGAAGTTAATTTTAAAATATTACACTATACTACTAGACATTTTTCGTTTGTGGAGACACAACCGAAGGCAATTATGCCGTTGGCCGTGTCCTCACGATCAACTTTAGCTAAAATGCCTAGTGGTATGATATTACACACCATTCCTCAAAAAAGTATGAAAAAATGCCTGGTTCTTATTTTCATTTTATGGAGTAGTGATTTGTTTGCCCAAAAAAATCATTATGCCATATGGAAAACCCTCAAAGACGTAAAAATTAAAACTCAATATGACGCTGCCAGAAAGTATGAGGTAGATGTGCCCGTATTTGGCAATAAGGTAAAAGCCCTTCACGGCAAAGTTGTTACGGTGAAAGGATACCTACTTCCGATTGAAGCTTATACCAAACAAGGCTTCTTTATTCTATCGGCTTTGCCTTACAACTTGTGCTACTTTTGTGGTGCTTCGGGGCCCGAAACAGTGATGGAAGTAACCGCCAAACGAAAAATTAAATACAGCGATAAACCCATTGTATTGAAAGGAAAACTACTGCTGAATGACAAAGATGTAGATCATTTGATGTATAGACTAGAGAATGCAGTAGTCATTAAACCCTAAGCAACTCTCCAAGAATTGCTTACTTTTCTCATCTTCAAACTTTTTAATTCATTCATTTATATGAAGAAAAACTACTTTACTTATTTTCAAATATTTAGTGCTTGGTTATTGATTTTTGGTCTGGTATCTCAAGGACAGATACAGGCACAAAAAAAGATGTCTAACGACGAAAAGAACATACGAAAAATTTATGACTTGTCGCTTACTGACCAAAAGGCCTATGAGTGGTTAGATTTTTTGTGTAACAAAATTGGAGGGCGTTTGTCAGGTTCACCTCAAGCCGCGGCTGCAGTGGAATTTACCCGCCAGGTAATGGATACGTTAGGTGTAGATCGGGTGTTTTTGCAAGAGGTAATGGTACCCCACTGGGTACGAGGTGACAAAGAAATCGGTAAAATTGTCAACTCTAAACAAGTAGGTTCGCAAGAAGTACGGGTGTGTGCCCTGGGCAACTCCATTGGCACTGGAGTCAATGGACTGGTAGCTGAGGTAGTAGAAGTAAAATCTTTTGATGAACTACGGGCCTTGGGTGCGGCGAAGGTAAAAGGCAAAATTGTGTTTTATAATCGTCCTTTTGACAATACCTTGATCCAAACGTTTCGCTCTTATGGAGGAGCTGTAAATCAACGGAGTGCAGGTGCCTCCGAAGCAGCCAAGCTAGGTGCAGTAGGCGTGGTTGTGCGCTCTATGACTGGGCGCATTGACGATAACCCGCATACGGGTAACATGCGCTACCAATTAAATGTACGAAAGATTCCAGCAGTCGCCATTAGTACCAAAGGGGCCGAGTTATTGAGTCAATTACTCAAAAACGACAATCAGCTAAAGTTTTACTTCCGTACTACTTGCAAAAAACTCAAAGACAAAAAATCGTACAACGTCATTGGAGAGATCAAGGGTTCTCAGTACCCCGACGAAATTATTGTAGTAGGTGGACACCTCGATTCATGGGATACCGGAGACGGAGCCCACGATGATGGCGCAGGTGCGGTGCAGTCTATGGACGTGTTGCGGTTGATCAAAGCGGCAGGCATTAAGCCTAAGCGTACCATTCGCGCGGTCATGTTTATGAACGAAGAAAATGGTTTGAGAGGAGGACGTAAATATGCTGAGTTGGCAGCCGAAAACAAAGAAAAGCACATTGCGGCCCTGGAATCCGATTCGGGAGGGTTTAGCCCTCGGAGCATTGGTGTAAACAATGACTTTGGTGGATTTACAAAAATGAAAAAATGGAGCAAATTATTTGGCCCCTATGGCGTAAATATTACCAATGGTGGTGGTGGCGCCGATATTGGCCCTTTGCGTACCCAGAATGTAACCATTATGAGTTTACGCCCTGATAGTCAACGTTATTTTGACTTTCACCATACTGCGATCGATACTTTTGATAAAGTCAACCCTCGAGAGCTACAATTAGGTGCGGCCACGATGGCTTCATTGGTATATTTGTTAGCAGAGTATGGGTTGTAAAACCTGGTTTTTTTGAATTGTGAAGGTGAGTTTTCTAATCAGAGACTCACCTTTTTTATTGAAAGTAATCTGAAAAGTGTTTTTTGGAGACAGTTAAAAGCATTGATTCTGAGTTCATCACTTAATAAAAATAACCGTTCATAAATTCATATAAGTACTTCATAAATTGAGCTACAAATCATCCATCATATTTATTTATATTTCTGGTAGATAAATTTCTCCTGTCTTCTAAATAAATACAGTTATGAAATTCAAATACTTTATGTTGCTTATGTTATCAGTGGTGGCTATCAATTACTTAGTAGTGAGTATTAAATGGCTCAACAAGGAAGTGACAACATTTCATTTTATTGATAAAACTGGAAAAACAGTATTATCATTACCACTGAGTATCGACCGGGTAGAAAGTTTTTATGACGGACGGGCTAGAATTATAAAAGAGGGGAAGCGAGGGTTTATCGATAAAACTGGAAAAGTGGTGATACCTACCCAGTACGATAAGGCAAGAGATTTTGTGAATGGATTGGCAATTGTAGAAAAAAATGGCAAAGTAGGTGGTATTGATACCACTGGTAAGCTAGTGATTCCTCTTGAGTTTGAAGCCTTAGATCGTGATCAATTTGAATCAAGCCTTCAAAAAAAGTTCTTTGTGATTCGTAAAGGCAAGAAGTATGGCTTGATCCATTATGCTTCTCAAAAAATAACAATTCCTCCTATTTATGACGCCATTTTATACCGCTACAACTTGTTTGATGGATCGGACTTGATGCAAGTTCAAAAGAATGGCAAACTTGGCCTGATACAGGTGAGTACTGGAAAAGTGATTTTGCCACTAAAATATCATAAACTATGGGTAAAGAAAAGGTTTACTTGGTGCTTTAAAAATGAATATTTGATAGGATTATTTGATAATCGTAGCCAAAAAATGGTATTGCCTCTAAAATATACAAGAATAGGAAGCATACGTGGTTACCCTAATTTATTTATGACCGAGCGCTTCGGACAAACAGGCTATGGCTTGGCAAATTCTTTAGGGGATGTCATAGCTCCAGCTCAGTATAATTATATATCAACTCGGGAAGGTGTACCTATAAAAATGACAAAAAATGGGCGGTATGGGTTCCTGTCTAAAACTGGTGAAGAAATTGTCCCACCAGCTTACCAAGACACTCAAAAATTCTTGGGTGGGTTTGCCGCAGTAAAACAACGTAATCAATGGGGGTTTATTGATACAACTGGTAAGGTGGTAGTTCCCCCTCAATACGATATTATTCAGCAGCATTTTGGAGTAATTTATATCGTAGCAAAGGATGGTCAAAACGTGGTGATGAGTCTTAAAAGAAAGAAAAACAGGACTTTGTTTAGTTCCAAGGATTCGCTTACAATATTATCCGAAGGCTTGATTGGATTCCGAAAAGGCAAATACTGGGGAGTAATGGACACCTTGGGTCAGGTCTTAATACCTCCTCAATTTACGGGTGGTGTAAGGCCGTTTGCAGAAAGAGAAGACGATCAGGATAAATATGATAAACTGGCTGAAGGCTGGGTTGTTTACCAACATCAGGGTAAGTGGGGAATTATCAATCCCAGCGGTCAAGTCATTTGTAAGCCCTTATTTGATCTTGATGGGGAATTTAGATTCCTCAATGTTCATCTCATCCAAACCGTTACGCACAACAAAACTGAAAAACTGTATGGGCTAATGAATACCCAGGGAGCAATCATAGCACAACCAAAATTTAGACTTTTTTTTCAACACGTGCGTTTAGGTACATCATCTTATTTTGTGATGACCCCTGCTATTAGTTTTGATAATGCCATAGTGGTAAGCTTCCAGGGGCAGGTATTTATTCCAGAAAGTAAGCAATACGAAAGAATCGATAAGCCCTCGGAGGGATTGATGAGAGTTAGAAAGGAGGGAATGTATGGATATATCAATCAGACTGGGAAATTAGTCACTTCTCCCAAATATCCGTATGCTTCGGACTATTCAGATGGTCTTGCGTTGGTATTCGTCAGAGAATCGAGATGGAGAACCTTTTTCTGATCAAAGAAAAACTGATTGGGGCTCGAGCGATACTTTTGACAAAGAAACCCTCGAGAGCTACAATTAGGTGCGGCCACGATGGCTTCATTGGTATATTTGTTAGCAGAGTATGGGTTGTAAATCTTGGTTTTTTTGAATTGTGAAGGTGAGTTTTCTAATCGGATACTCACCTTTTTTATTGAAAGTGATCTGGAAAGTGTTTTTACATGACTTTCCCGTTGATGATCACCCATTTACTACTAGCAGCTCTAAGGGTTCACCAAATGATGGTATACAGCTATTTCGTCTTCAGTCCAACCTTGGCTCTTGGCCAGTTGCAGCGCTAATTGCTTATTAGCGTCATCACTTGATGATAATAATTGCCATATTTTTCTAACTTCTGGTAATTCGGGTAAGTCAACAAAGTCCCCCAAAGTCTTTTTAAATTGGTAAAGCCTTTCTTCTGCGTACTTAAGCTGGGCAAACCAAATAGGGGGGAATGCCAGTTTATGATAATCAACGAAGAGTATTTTTAACTTGGTTAAATTTTTTAATACACTAACATCTTGAATTGGATTGTCTACAATAAAAAGCGTGTGTAGGTTTTTTAGGCCTTTGAGCGCGTCAATATTGCTTACTTGATTGGACATAAAAGATAAGGAGTGAAGTTTCTTTAAATTTTGCAGAGTGTCTATTACGACAATCTTATTGTCATTGAGTTGTAACCTTTCCAAATGGGTCAATGCTTTGAGAGGCACTATATTTTCAATTTGATTGTCTCCTAAGTGGAGAAGTTTTAGCCTTCTTAGGTTTGCGAGAAAAGAAATATCGTTGATCTGATTGTCCTGTAAGTCAAGTTCCTGCAATGCATCTAAGCCCTGGAGGAATAGACTGTTTTGTATACGATTTGATTTTAAGCTTAACTTAAGCAAGTTAGTCAAGTCTTCCAGGTAAACCGTTTGAAGGTGATTTGCTTCCAGATTAAGCTCTTCGAGGTAGATTAGATTTTGTAAATGTACCTGCTGAACTTGGTTATTCCTTAGGTTAATAAACTGTAATTTTTTTAAGTTTTTTAAAGGAGACGTGTCTTGAATTCGATTGCTGTCTGCTTTGAGTTCCGTGAGATTTTTTAAGTGTTTTAAAGGGGTAATGTCTTGGATTTGATTATAACTCAAATCAAGTGTGGTTAGCTTAAGTAAGTGAATGAGTGGAGAAATATTTTGAAGCTGATTGCTGGATAATCTGAGTGTTGTTAGATGATTTAAATCTCGCAAGAACGAGATATCCTCAATTGAACTACCCGCTAGTTCGAGTTTAGTTAAACCTTTCAAATTACGAAGAAATCCCAAGTCTTGAATTTGAATATTGCTTGCATCAAGGGCAGTTAAATTGGTTAGGTTTTGTAATGGTGTAATATCTCGGATTGGATTACCGACTACATTAAGTACTGCTAAGTTAGGGAGCGCTTGTAATGGAGCAATATCTCGAATTTGATTATTGTATAAACTCAATTTTGCTAAGCTCCCTAAAGACTGCAATGCTTCTAATGTTTCAATAGCATTATGATCCAATTCAAGTTTTGTCAGATTGGTTAATCCTTTTAATGGTAGAATGTCCTGAATATCGTTATCACCCAAATAAAGGGTCTCCAAATTATTCAACGTACCGAGCAGCGTGATATCCTGGAGATGATTCTGACCCAGATGTAGCATTTTTAAACTTTGTAAATCTCTTAAAGGAGCAATATTTTTCACTTTATTGGCTCTTAAGTGGAGCTCTGATAGGTTTTGTAAATTCTTTAGAGGGCTAATATCTTGAATTTTGTTGTCATCAATGTCAAGTACCTTAAGAGAGGTTAAGTTGCGAAGAGGAGTAATGTTTTCAATCTGATTGATATATAAATGGAGAATTTCTAAACTGTTTAAATTTGCCAAAGGAGTAATGTCCTGGATGCCCCCAGGGTGTTGATGATCGCCTGCTAAAATAAGGATTTGCAATGCAGGGGGAAAGTAGGTAGGTAATTGGACAAAAATATTGGATTTGCCCTTGTTTATACTTTTATGATTGTTCCAGCCCTGTTTAGACAAATCATACACATCCCATTCATTTGACAATACGAGCGTTTTCAAGTGTTGTGCATCCACCAAAAGGCGATAAAGTTGGTCCTCTGTACCGTCCAAGCCACAATTTCCTAAGTCTAAAACTGGATCTTTGGTTGTTAGGTTTTCCTCGATTAATTGTTGGGCTAGTTCACTCATTAGGTTTTAAATATTTATATGGGAGAATAGTTGATTTTAAAACGGTTTCTTTAATGATACACAAAGATGCCATTCCTAAAAAGATTGCAAAGAAGCGCTTACTGGATGAAGATTTTATGAATGGTTATTAGAAAAATGACTTGTGAGGCTTGCTGAAGTACAAAATAGGGTAATTACTAATAATTCCCTGTTCTCATATCATTAGCCAGTTTGCGATAGGTATCTATTTGCCTGGTGGGCCATCCTTGCCCAGTGGCTAATTGTATTGCCAATAAACGGTTAACTTCGTATTTGGAGCACAGTAATAGCCATATTTTCTCAAATTGAAGCAGGTCAGGTGTTGGTAACCTGGCGTATTTTCGAAACAAGCTTTGAGATGATTTGATATAACGGGCAAGCCACCAAGGTACTTGGGTAAGATGATGGATATCTAGCTTGAGTTCTTGTAGTTTGGGTAAGTTTTTTAATAAATGTATATCTCGATCTTGGATTAAGGCACCTTGTAAGTCAAGACCAGTTAAATTTTTTAAATCTTTAAGGGGGGTAATGTCAACAATCTGATTGTTGGAAAGGCGAGCTACTTCTAGCTTGGGTAAACCTTTGAGAGGCTGGATATCCACAATTTGATTGTTGGCAAGATGAATTTCTTTTAGCTTGGGTAAACCTTTGAGCGACTGGATATCTACAATTTGATTATTCTTCAGCTCGAGATCCTCCAAGTTTTCCAAGTTTCCAAGAGGGACAATGCTTTCTATTTGGTTATTATTTAGAATTAGATCGTTTAACTTTGTCAAATTTTCTAAAGGAGGAAGGTTAACTATTTGATTATTTTCTATTGCTAAATAGCTTAAACCTTCCAAAGCCGTGACTGGTGAAATATCTTCTATGTGATTATTATTTAAAACAAGGTGAGACAGTTCCTTTAACTTTGGCGAGAAGCCCATCTCTTGTATTTGGTTATTTCTTAAGTTGATAGATTTTAAGTTGTTTAAACCATGAGAGCCTGATAACACAAATGCTTTGATTTGATTGTAGCCAGCATTAATCCACCCTATGTTTTTGAGATAGTTAATGGCAGAAATATCTTTAATTTGATTGTTACTTAGATTAAGGTTGGTGAGATTCTTGAAATTTTTTAGCGCAGAAATATCTTGGATTTGATTGTCACTTAGATCAAAGTAGGTGAGATTCTTAAAATTTTTTAGTGTAGAAATATCTTGGATTTGATTTTCTTCCAAGTTTAAATCTTTCAGGTTTTTTAAGTTTTGGAGCGGAGCAATATCTGTGATCTGATTTTTTCCAAGCCTAAGCTTCTCCAGCTTTTTTAAATTTCTGAGAGGTGAGATATCCCTGATTTGGTTTTCATGTAACACAAGATCGGTAAGTTCAACCAAATGCTCAATATCAGATAAATCATCAATGAGATTAGAATAAAATTCGAGCTTTGTTAATCTTGTGAGTGCTTTCAGAAAAGAAATATCCTGAATGTCATTACGGCTCAAAAACAGTTCTTTTAGTTGGGGAAGTGCCTCCAAAAAAGAAAAATCTCGGAATTTGCAAGAGTCTAAATCTAGGCTTATTAAGTTTTCTAAATCTTTAAACAAACTATCATCTTCCATTGGGTTATAAGATAAGTCCAAGTGAGTTAGTTTATTTAATTTTTTGAGGAATGAAATGTCTGTTAACGAGTTAATGCTCAAATATAGCTGGGTGAGTTTTGTAAAGTTTTTAATGATTGAGCCATCTTTAATTTCACTATTTCCAAAGTTGAGTATCTCTAATTGAGACAAACCTTGAATAGAGTCTATGTCTCGTACTTTGGTATTATATGATAAAAGAACCTTCAGCTTGACCAGGTCTTTTAATGGTTTTATATCCTTTAATTCATTAAATCCTATATCCAGATATATTAATTGGGTAAGGTTTTTAAGCGGCTCAATGTTTTTGATTTTATTGAAACTTATATCAAGTTGGGTTAGTTGAGATAAGCTTTCCAAAGGCTTAATGTCAGATATTTGATTAAAGGCTAGATAAAGGGTTTTGAGGTTAATAAGTTTATCTATTCCTTTGATTTTTTTGAGCTGACTTTGGCTTCCCAATATTAATTTTTTTAATGAAACGGGTAGATGCTGGGGTAGTCGCTTTAATTCGTTCGCCTTTCCTTGGTTGTTGCTGGTGTAACTAAACCACTCTTTTTTCTCTTCGTCAAACTCTCGCCAATAGTGGCTTAAAATAAGGGTGTTAAGATGCTTAAATTCTTTCAAACATGATAGTTTACGCTCTGTACCGTCTAATCCACAATTTCCCAAATCCAAGACTGGGTTCTTAGTTTCCAAGTTTTGTGCAATCAATTTGTCGGCTAGTTTACTCATCAGATTTGCTTGTTTAAGTTTGGGTAAATTACTATTTCTTTATTTGATTGACTTAATTTTGTTGTAGGTTCTTAAAAGCATTTATACCCATCCATAGAACCAAATAACAAAGGTTTAGATAGAAGGTTAGAAAGGGGGAAGCCAAACCGTATAGTTTTGGACAAATTGGTAATAGCGTTCTATGGAAGCTTTATCCCAACCTTGACCCTCGGCTATGGTAACTGCCAAAGTATGGTTTGATGGATCATCCGAAACAAACAATTGCCATATTTTTTCTATTTCAGGGAGTTTTGGGAGCAATAAATATGTTTCCAGGCGTTTTTGTTCGTAGTTGTTTTCCATCCCAACGAGCCAATGGGGGGCAAAAGGAAAGTCTTGTATACCCACTGATAAAAACTGCAAATTAGGAAGCGATTTCAACGGAGTAAGGTCCTTGATACGATTATTTATCAAAGTGAGACTTCTTAACCGCTTTAACTGTTCTAAATTAGGAAGACTTTCAATCATATTTTGACCTACGTCTAAGACCGTAAGGTTCGTAAGCTGACCAATTACCTCTATATCAGTAAGTTGATTGTCGTTTAAATGTAAATTTCGAAGTGACGTCAATTCCTTAAGTGGAGTAATATCTTTTACTTGATTACTGGTAAGTTTTAAAGTGCGTAACTTCTTTAGATTTTTGAGAATGCTAATATCTTGTAGGTTGTTATAATCTAAAGTTAGGATTTTTAGCTGAGTAGCATTTTGGAGAAAAGTATAGTCAGACATATGATTGTTGGACATATGCAGCTCTTGTAATTCGGCGTATGTCTGAATAAAAGTATAATCTTGCAAATCAGTACTATATAAAATAAGTTTTTTGAGGCGGGTGAGTTTCTTAAGTACCTCAAAATCAGCAAAACGACTTCCACTGATATCTAATTCCTCGAGTTGAGTCAAGTGACCGAGGAATGAAGCACTATCCATGGAACTATGTTGGATATCAAGCTTCTTGAGATGAGGCAATGCAAGCAATGGACTCCAGTCTTGTATGGGACAGAAACTCATTGATAAGCGTTCTAATTGAGGCATCTTTTTTAAAAAAATAATATCGCTCACTTCACTAGCACTAATATTAAGGTGTTTTAATGCGTGGAAATGAGTGAGTAATGCTCCGTTTTTAAACTTATTATAGCTTGCATCAAAATGAACGAGGTGTTGTAACTCTTGCAATGCTGAAAAGTCTTCTATTTCATTATTGTTTAAGGAAAGTTGGCGAAGCTGAGTTAGTTTTTTTATAAAAGTAATATCTGTGATATGATTATGGCCTACATCCAATATTTGCAAACTTGCTGATTTTTCCAAAAAGCGTGCTTGTGTGATACGACTCTTTGACAGACAAAGCGCTTTCAGCTTTGGTAAACCTTGCAAGAAGTTACAATCATCAATTAAATTTGAACTCAAATCTAACGATTCCAATAGGGGTAGGTGCATCATCTCAGCGTAATCGAGTGGGTGAGAAAAAATACCTATGGCTGATAAATCAAGGTTTTGAAGGTTTTTCAATGCTTTTAAAAACAACAAATCGTTGAGATTGACCTGAGATAAATTGAGCGATCTTAGATAAGATAACCTTTCTAATACGTCTGTATTGTAAAGTGACCAAGGTTTAAAGGGAGAAGCATCTCCTGCTAAAATTAATACTTCCACCTGAGGGGGGAGAATGGTAGGAATTTGGAATAAATGATTCCTGACGCCTTGGTTGGCGCTCACTTGTTGCTCCAAACCTGTTTTAGTATACAATTGATTAGAAAAAATCAACTTCTTAATATGTAGTGCATTGGCCAAAGGGACATATAGCTTTTCTTCGCATCCATCGAGTCCACAATTTCCTAAATCCAAGACTGGGTTTTTGGTTGCTAGATTTTCGGCGATCAATTGTTTGGCTAGTTCACTCATCAGGTTTGTTTGGTTAAATTGCTACTTCTTTATTGTAAGTCCTTAAAACCATTTAATATTACAATTGGGAAGCCATTTAGTAAGCGTTTCCCATTGCAATCCAAGTACTGGATTATTTGCTAAGTCCAAGGTTTTAAGGTGAGTAAGTTGTTGTATTTCTTCGGGCAATCTCTTGATTTGATTGTCAGCCAATCGTAGCTGTTGTAACTCGCTCAATTGTCCAATTTCCTTGGGTAGTTGGGTGAGCTGATTGCCTCGTAAGTTCAATTCTTGTAAGTTAGCGAGTTGTCCAATTTCCTTGGGTAGTTGGGTAAGCTGATTGCCCCATAGGTTCAATGCTCGTAAGCTAGTAAGTTGTCCTATTTTCTTAGGTAATTGAGTAAGTCGATTTTTTGACAAGTTTAATTGTTGCAAATGGTCTAGTTGCCCGATTTCTTCAGGCAATGCTAAGACAAGGTTATCTTCAAGGTCTAATTGTTGTAAACTGCTCAATTGTCCAATTTCTTTGGGTAACTCCTCGAGTTTATTCTGTAATAGATTTAACCATTGCAGCTCCTTAAGTTGCCCGATTTCTTTGGGTAGTTGGGTAAGTTGATTACTCCATAAACTTAATCGCTCTAACTTTTTTAGTTGCTGAATCCCCTTAGGCAATTGAGTAATTTGATGATTGGTTAAATCTAATATAGTGGAGGCGTTGAGTTTTACAAGATGTTTAGCTTCCAGATTATCTACCGTTTCTTTAAAAAACAGCTGGTACATTACTTGATAATCATTTAGCATTTTGATACTGTCAGGAGTAGGACTAGTCTGGTGAATAGATAATCCTACTGCGACTGATTTTTCATCTAGCGAGCTAAGCAGTTGTAAGAGGTTTTGTTGGTTATTGTCGTTCATTATCGGATAAAAATGTAATTCCTGTAGTAATTATACTGACAGGTTTTGGTTTGTAATCCAGAAGAGCAGAATTACCCTTCTAAAAACTTTCCCAACTTTTTTATTTCCTTTTTCACCGAATTGATCTGCTGCATTTGTTCCAATTTTTTAACAATATTTGAGGGAATGCCTTGTTGAATGACTTGCAAAACCTCGTAATAATGGTGCAGCACCTTGCTAAAGCTTTTAGGCAAATGCTGAATATCTATGTCTATGAGACAAGCTTCAATAATTTGATAAAGAACATCTGTGTACACTCCTTGCAGCGAGGCTAAGCGGTCAAATTGCTCAATTATTCTGGGAGTAGGTATAGGATGATCTTCATGCACTGCCAATTTTGATACTGCCCCGGTCAATTCCTCCACATCCAAATATTGGTTTTCAATCAATAAAGATAACCAA
Source organism: Microscillaceae bacterium (assembly GCA_003483885.1). Taxonomy (GTDB): domain Bacteria; phylum Bacteroidota; class Bacteroidia; order Cytophagales; family Microscillaceae; genus Microscilla. The sequence continues at coordinate 1,972 of DMXI01000170.1, read as the reverse complement.
TCGAAAGTAGCCGCCCGTATGGTCTTATTAGAACAAAGCAAGCTTAAGGTAAGAAAAAGATAACCAGCCCTCTCGAGTGGCATAGGATATTGGGCGTTATACTTCACTACCTCTAATATGGATTTTGATTCACTGGCTTCCAAGTCATAAAAACTCCACCTATAGGTGCTTAAAATGAGGTTGATATATAAAGGTGCTTGTAAAAAACGGTCTCGCGAAAACCAATGACTAATGTCGGCTATGATAAACTCGGTATTGGTTAAATGATGCTCAAAATAACTATTGGCCGATGAATCAATGGCTTCGGTTTCTGGCTGTTCAAAACCCAGGTTTAGATTGGCCCACCTATTATCAGCGTCGCGTTTATTGATGCCCCAATTCCAAGTTGAAGTGGCCTTCCACCAACTTTCTTGCTGATGCTTTTTAAACAACCTGCCAACGGCTTCTTTGGCGTTTTTGAGCATATAAGCCGTAAACCAAATCGCGGGAAGCGCCTTGACTTCCTTGGAATTAAACGAGGCTTTTTCATCCAATAAATACCTGAGAATAGCACCATACTCGGTAGAAGTATCTAAATGACTTTGATCAAAAGCAGTCCAGCGGTTCAATCGGCAAAGCGCCATACAAAAATCGGTTTCATTGGGCGTTTGTTGAGCATTTTTGTATAGTTGCCAACGTTCAAAAAATAGCGTAGGATCCACCTCAAAATGAGCGTGAGTAGGAGTGCTCAACAATGGCAGTGTTTCTTTATGCTGGAGTTGGTCGATGAGGTGGCCAATGCGTTCAAACTGATGGAACAGGCTAAACCATCGGTTGGCAGTGTATTGGTAGCGCCGTTCTTCTTGTTTTACCTTTTCTTCCCATTTTTTTATTTCTGTTGCCACTGTATCCTGAGTGTCAGACAACCACATACAAATTAATTTAGCTGCCATAATGTGGTGTACACCTACTCGAGCAGTGATGTCCAGATATCCATCTTCAGCTAGTTTCCTGGCTTGTTTCAGGGCGGGTTTTAAGGCTTTAGGGTGAGTATCTTTCAGGTAGCTGTAGCGAATAAATGCTTCCAAAAACAACTCATAATCAAGCGCATCATTGCTTTTAAGTACTTTAGACGCTAAAAAAATAAAGTCGTCTTCACTGGATACATAAACGATCTTGTCTTCTTCTATACAAGGAGCGGGGGTATAAGTTTGTGGTTGATAGCGTTCGTAAGTTACTTGATTGGTGGCCTCTTCTCCCAGTAGATTGCTCAACGCCGATTTTATCTCTGAATGCATGGTGTCTACAAAAGGCATGAGCGCTGTTTTTACATTTTCATTGGGCACCTCCAAGAGTTCAAAACATTCTTTGGCTGCCAACTGCACGGCATTGTCTTCTTGCAAAAAAATAGGAGCCAGGTGAATGCAAGCGGGCTCTATCAACGTCTGATCTTTTTTTAACCCCTTATAAAGCGTTTTCAGAGCTGTTTTTAGGCCACCTGTCAACTTTTCTGCATATACAATTCCTTCCAGCGAGTTGATAAACAGCTTCCAGTTAAATAGTTTATGAGCAGCTATTTTTTTCAATTGTTGCAGGCCAAAATTCACCAACAAGGTTTGACTATTGTACATGAGTTGAATGAGTTGATCCTGGCACGCAATGTTTTCTTCTATGGTAAAGTCAAGATCTCTATAAATATTTTTGGCCCAACCGTGGGTAGTTTTTTTCAAAGTAGGGTTATTAAAAGCATCAAAGAGTTTTTGCTGGATAGTAGTTCTGGATAGATAGTTACGCTGGACTAATTCAATAATAATGGCCTCAATGGTAAACTCACGATCTACATAAAAGGCGCTGTCTACCCCCAGTTCCATTTCAAATACAGCCATCAAAATATCAAGGGTGAAATCATCCACTGGAAAGAAGGTATCAAACTTTTGCTTTGCATCCTTTGGTAAGGCATTTTTATAACCAGTGCCATGCCATACATTAAAAC
>DMXI01000691.1 GCA_003483885.1 Microscillaceae bacterium | reverse complement strand
TGCTAGTGATTGCTGTTGTTATTTATGGTTGGATTTCTACCACAGAAACGACTAACACGCTCCATGCACAAGCTCAGAAAAAAGCCAACAGTGAGATTAAAAATGAAGCAAAGCGTTTTGAAAATTATTTCACAAGTGCCAGAAAAGATTTATTATTCCTAAGCAAGCTTCCTCAACTCAAAAATCTTGTCAAACAAAATCAAGATACACTTCCTAAAATTGGAGTACGCAAAACCTCCAACGATTTGCTAATCAACCTAAAACACACTTTTACTCAGTTTGCCAATTCTCGTAAAATTTTCAGTAATATCCGCTTTATAGATTCCAATGGGCAAGAACTTATCAAGGTTTCTTATCAAACCAATGGAGGGGCTTCTTTTGCTGATGACCAAGAACTCAAAAATTGCAAAGGAGAGGCATTTTTTGTAAAAACGCGCCAAGTTACTCGTGGAAACTTTCATCATACCCTACCTGGTTTACGCACTAACCGCCAAGGGGGAGTTTTAAAGCCTTGGCAACCCACTATGTTATATGCTACTCCAGTAATGGATAATAACTCTAAGCATTGGGGAATGATTGTGGCAGATTTGGAGTTGCGCCCCTTGTTAAACGACCTTGAACAATGGGAAAAAGATGACAATCGTGAAAACAAAAACAATGTATATACTCACTTGTCGCTGATAGATCCTTATGGAACTACGATATACAATGCCAATAATACGATACTCTGGAAAAAACCAGCAAGCCAAAGTGACTCAAATACTGCCTACCCAAGCGAGGTTGCTCTATTACTAAAATCTCCTGAAAATAAGGCAATTGAAGTTGCTAACAACATTTACGCTACTGGCAAGATTTCACTAACTGATAGCGGCCAAGACAATTACTTGGTTTTACTTTATGAAATTCCAGGTAAGCTCCTAAATCAGAGCAAAAAATTGATCTTATGGTTTGTTATTATTGGAATCATTATTCTAGTCGTGGGGGTAATCATTATCGTCTTACTTTCACGGGTACATATTGAAAGACGCCTCAAGATTCTCCAAAACCACGTAAAGCAATTGATGCAGGGTAATACTCCTGCAGAAATCCCGACCAATATTGAGGATGAAATAGGACAAATCACCACTGAGATCAACCTATTGACTCGTAATATTCACCAAATGGTGAGTTTTGCCGACCGAGTAGGAACTGGTAATTATGATACAGAAATTGCTTTTAATAAAGACATTGTTTTAGGTACTACCTTGATCAAAATGAGGGACAACCTTCGAGTAAGTGCCGAAAAACAAGATAAGAACAAGTGGGTAAATGAAGGCTTGGCTCATTTCTCAGGCATCTTGCGTACCCAGGATGACTTAAAAGAAGTAGGAAATGAGGTAATTCTGGAAGTGGTAAAGTATTTAAACGCGCACCAGGGTATTATCTATCAACTATCAGATGACAATCAAGAAGAGTTAATCTTTTTGGCTGCCTACAGTTTTGATAAGGAGATTCAAAAAGAAAAAATTAGCATTCACGATGGCCTGGCAGGTCAGGCTTTCCGTCAAAAAGAAAGTATCCACATCACCGATGTACCTGCTGAATACGGCTATATAAAATCGGTATTGGGCAAAGCAAGTCCTAAAAATGTATTAATCGTTCCACTCATTGTACAAGAGCAGGTGGAGGGTGTATTAGAGATCGCTTCTTTCAATATGATTGAAGACTACGAAGTGCAGTTTGTAACCCAACTCGCCGAAGCCATTGCAGTGACGATTTCTAGTGTAAAATCTAGTGAAAAAACCACCAAACTTCTTCGAAAGTCGCAAGAATCGGAGCAAGCTCTACAAAAGAAAGAAGAAACGCTCAAAGATCGTATGAACGAGCTTGAAGCGGCTCAAAAAGAGGTGGAGTTTAAAACCCAACAGATTGAGGAGCAGAAAAAGCAGATAGAAAAATCGCTGGAGGAAAAAACAGAACAAACCGAAATGTTATTGGCGCAAGAAGAAGAAATGCGCCAAAACATGGAAGAACTTCAAGCTACTCAGGAGGCTATGAGCGAAAAGCAACGGGAACTCGAAAAGGCCAAGAAAAAGCTTGAAGTAAACGAGCAGGTATTGAAAAAGGCCTACAAAAAAGCCCGTGATCGTGAATTAGAGATTAAGCAGAAAAACGAAGAACTAAAAGCACAAGAAGAGGAGATTCGCCAAAATATGGAGGAACTCAAAGCCACTCAGGAAGCCATGGAACGCAAACAACTTGAGCTGGAAAGTGCGAATAAAAAGTTGGCTGCCAATGAGAAAGTACTCAAAATGGCTTATGAACAAGTAAAAGAAAGTGAAACGGAGATTCGTCAAAAGAACGAAGAAATCCTTAAGCAATCCAACGTTCTGGAAGAAGCCAAAGATGAGCTAGAGCGCAAAAACAAAAAAATGGCTGCCAATGAGCGCGTGCTCAAAAAAGCATACGAAAAAATTCGCTCTCAAGAACAAGGTCTTAAAGATACCATTAATCAGTTGCAAACGACCGAAGAAGAGCTCCGCCAAAATATGGAAGAGTTGCAAACAACGCAGGAAGCTTTGCAAGATAAAACGCGTAGCCTTGAAGTAAAAAACAAGCTCATTACCAATAGTATCAACTACGCCAAGAACATTCAAACTGCCATTTTGCCCAAAAAAGAAGAAATGGAAAACGCGTTTGCTGATTACTATGTATTGTATATGCCCAAAGACATTGTATCGGGTGACTTCTATTGGTTCCGTCAGGTTTCTGAAAATACAGTATACTTAGCTATTGTGGATTGTACCGGACACGGTGTACCAGGTGCGTTAATGTCTATGATTGGTAGTAGCCTACTCAACCGAACCATTAGTGAGCGTAAAATTTTAGCCCCAGGCAAAATTCTGGAGAATGTACACATGGGTATTCGGGCACGCTTGCGTCAAGCCGAAGCCAACTCTGGGGATGGAATGGTAATTAGTCTGGCGTGCATTGAGCGAAAGACCGATAATATGTTTGATATTACGTTTTCAGCTGCCAAGCAGAATATTTATTACATTGAAGAAGATGGTGAAATGAAAACCATCAAAGGTGATCGTAAATCGATTGGAGGATGGCAACGCGAAAGTTATCGTACGTTCTCAGATCAACACTTCCAGCTTAAAAAAGGAACCAAGATATACTTTACTACCGATGGTATTTTGGATAACCCCAATCCTCGCCGTAAACGCTTTGGCGAAAAGTATCTGAAACATATCATTATGGAAAATCACAATTTGCCATTTGAAACTCAGAAACAAATTCTGGCTGAAAGACTGGCTGCTCATCAACAAGATGCTGACCAACGCGACGATATTACCGTAATTGGTATTCAGTTATAAATTACCTTGTTGACCATCTTCTTTCAGGCACCTATGAAAGTACCTGAAGAAGATGATCAACTTCTTCCAAAGTATTATAAAAATGCATACTAATTCTTAACCCCTCCCCTCTGGCCGAAATTATTATCTTTTCTTGCTTCAACTTCTCTATAATTTTACTATCTCTACTTTTGATAGCCACTATCCCGGTAGATTGTTCTGGCGCATAATCTGAGATAATGGTATATTGCTCGGGTAATCTTTCCTTAAAATATTGGGTCAGAGTCAATACTCGATTGTAAATATTGTGTATACCCATCTCATTTATTTCATTGAGCGTTTGGCTTAAAACTAAAAATGCTCCGTAGTTGTGGTGCCCCACCTCAAATATTCTTGCCTGTAAACCCATTTTCTCGGGCTGATATACACTATCATACAATCCAGTGCTACCTTTTCCAATGACCGGAGTATCAAACTGAGCAACCACATCGGGGTGAATGTATAAAATACCATTACCAAAACCCGCAGTGGCCCATTTATAGCAACTCCCCATTAAGATGTCTACTGGAGTATCTGTTAGATCAATAGGAATAGCTCCCAATGCCTGGGTAGCGTCTACCACAAGCAGGGTATTGTTCTCTTTACATATGTTGCTCAATTGTTTTATAGCTACCGTGAATCCAGTCGCATATTGAACCCAACTAATGGCCAGTATTTTAATAGATTTTGCCCGTAGTGTTTCGGCAATTTGGTCAAGATTAATGGTGTCCTTTGAAGCCTGGGGAGGGTTTTGAGGGACCCAATGCACCTCATAATTGTGTAGTTGCCAAGGAAGGGTAAGTGAGGGATAATCGTTTTCAATCAAAAGTACCGAGCCAAGCGATTTCAGCATAGGCACGATGTAGTTCATCCCACTCGAAAAATTCGGAATCAAAGCAATATTCTCAGGTTCAGTCTGGATAAACCCTCCTACCGCTGTTTTTACCTTTTGCATTTCATCAAACAACGTATCTCGATATACGCTTCCTTGCTGACCAAGTAGGTTTTGGTAACGTTGATTACAGTTCAGGTTCGCAGTTGAAATCAATCCACAGCTAGCGGTATTGAAATAGGTATAGTTTTCGGTCGCGGGATAATTTGCACGTATTTTTTGCCAATCTGGATCCATAAAAAAGATTATCTTAAACTTATATAATATTTTTAAACTAAGTCTGGCTAAATCAGTATCTGGTTTGAGCGCATAGAACTAACCGAGAAATTTAGCTAAGCACAGTCGTAGTTTCATTTTTTGCGTTCATGGTACTAAAAACAATAGTTACCCTATGAGAAGTCAATAAAAGATAGTAAGAATAAAGGGGATTTCTAAACAGGATGAAATCCTATATATTTGGGTATTATACACACTTTAAGAAAACTAAGCAATTGATGTTTGAAGATATTTATAATCAGGCAATTATATATTATCCATCTGAAATTGATATTTCTGACGGTAAAAAGGTTGAAAAAGGCAGTGGATATTTTGAGGCTTTATCAAAATACTGGAGTCAGGCAGAATTAAAAACGGAAAAGGAGTCTGATTTTATACAACTTATGATATGGGGTATTTTTTGTGCATATCATAAAAGGGCCATTGACAATTTCTTAAACGGGAAAAAGAAAGTGTGTTCGCAAGAACTAGACATGGAGTATCTAAAATTTAGGTTTGAAGAAAGCCTACTGCTTAATCCTGAATTGGTCGCACAATATAAAACTGATACCTGATTGAAAATCAATACATTGAAATGTATAGCCAACAGCCATACGCAATTATAAAGTGTTCAGAAACTTGATAGACTTTTAAATTCTAATAAGTTTATCAGCATATTTTTCGCCAATTTGGCGCCATAAAAAAGGTTATCTTCAACTTATGTAAAGATAACCTCTTTTTTTAACCAGTCATTCATTATCAATTATTATCAACTACTTACTTACCGATTCACGCTTTACCATTACCTCGGTTTGGCTTCGAATCGACTCAATGTGAATTAATTTATAAATTTCCGATACAAAGTCTTCTTTGATATTCATTTTCTTGGCCCATTCAGATCGGCTACGGAAGATGTCGTTCCAGCGCTCTACCTGAAAAATGGTCACGTTGTTTTGCAACTTATACTCACAAGCCTGCTCTACCAGATTCATTCTGGTTTTTAGATTTTCAATCAACTCACGGTCTACGTTGTCAATTTGCTTACGAAGCTCTTCTAACTGATTGATAAACATTACATCATTGGCTTCACTACGAGAAATACGGGTTTGTAAACCACCCAAAATGTTTTTCAATGAGTCAGGCGTTACTTGCTGCTTGGCATCACTCATGGCATTGTCTGGATCACGATGCGACTCGATCATCAAACCGTCGTAGTTCAAATCCAATGATTTTTGAGACACTTCCTGAATCAAGTCACGGCGTCCGGCAATGTGGCTTGGGTCACCAATGATCGGCATATTAGGCAAGATCGTTTTTAGCTCAATAGGAATTTGCCAAGTGGGTTCATTGCGGAATTTAGTTTTTTGGAAAGCAGAAAAACCTCGGTGTATCACAGCCATTTTACGAATACCAGCGTTATAAATACGCTCAATGGCACCAATCCAAAGGTTCAAATCTGGATTTACGGGGTTTTTAATCATTACAGGTACATCTACACCTTTTAAGGCATCGGCCAATTCTTGCACATTAAAAGGGTTTACCGTAGTACGGGCACCAATCCATAAAATATCTACATCGTGTTTTAGGGCCAGTTCAATATGCTGTGGCTTTGCTACTTCAATGGTTACGGGTAATCCTAACTCTTTTTTAGCAGTTTGTAACCAAGGCAAAGCCTTTTCTCCGTAGCCTTCAAAGCTATTGGGACGCGTACGAGGCTTCCAAATACCAGCTCTTAATACATCGATACCAACATCTTTTAGATGTTTTCCAGTGCTTACCAGTTGTTCTTCTGATTCTGCACTACATGGTCCCGAGATAATCAAAGGCCGGTCCTCGTGAGGAGCCCAGCTCTGTAAGGGTTGGATGTCTAATTCTAGTTTCATAGGAAAAACTTTTGGGGTTTTATATATGTTGTTTGTTGTTGAATACTTACTTAACGAAATGTTTAGCTTGTACTATAAGAAAAGTTTATTGAGAGTTTGCCAAGTGATTGGCAGGGTAGATTTGGGAGAATAGCGCACTAGCACCACCAATAACAGAAACTAAATCGGTGATAATAATAATAAGAGGGTAATATGTTATGCTTGATATTCTCCATTGAAGTGGATTGAGCTTATCGCTCTGAGCAATGATATAAATATTACTTCATAAAACCAACACCAGAAAAAACATTTTTGTTCATTTATTAAAAAAATTATATTTAAAATCAATATAATATCAACTAATAGCCGCTAATAAAATATAACTTTCATAGTAATTGTGCCTCCTTTAACTATTTTTCAAGCGCGTCTTCATATATTTCTAGCCAGTTATGGTGCATTGTAAAAAATGATCTTCCTCGAATAAGTAAATTAATTTAACTAATGACTCAAACCAATATCAAAACTCATAATACCGAAAGCTTTCGCCAACATTTTATGCAAGAGGTGCCTGTACTCAATGATATGCTCAAAGCTGACTTTGGGAAATTTTTCATTGTAAGGGTCGAAGATATGATTCGTTTAGTTAAACTCCCCGTCCCTCCTACCCGTGCCACCAACCACACTCTTATATTTTTGACCGAAGGCGAAGCGATCATGACCATAGGCAACGATACTTATACTATATATAAAGACGAATGCCTCTTGGTTCCTGCTGGGCAAGTATTTTCTTTTAAGCACTTAGATATCAACAAAGGGTTCTTATGTAATTTTCATCCAGATTTAGTCATTAGAAAAACTAGTCTCAAGGATGCTTTGAATGATTTTGATTTTTTAAATGTCTGGGCAAACCCCAGGATTTGTCTGGAACCGTCTCAGGCGCTGCCTGTACAGCAAGTTCTTCAAAGAATCTTTCAGATATATAATGAGCAAGGATTAAGGCAATCAGAATTAATTCAGGCCTACTTTATTACAGTGCTTTATGAACTAAATCAAGCTTATCAACCACTATCTGGCAACACTCAAACACAAGCGATCAAATTGACTAACCAGTTCAAAGCTTTATTATTCCAACATATCAAATCCAAACACTTGGTAAGTGACTATGCTTCTTTACTAGCCATTACTCCCAACCACTTAAATAAAGTAGTCAAACAGATTACTGATAAGTCGCCTACTAAATGGATAGATGAAACACTGGTCTTGGAAGCCAAAGTATTGCTTTATCAAACTCAACTTTCTATTGGAGAAATAGCCAATGAACTTGGCATTCAGGACCCTTCCTACTTTAGTCGTTTATTCAAAAAATATCAAAAACAGACTCCTACTCAATTTCGGAAAATGATTGATAAGTCTTAAGTAATCATTCAGATTAAAAACTTAAAAACTCTGGCTTATTAACTGATTTTGAATTGATTGCCTCAGGCATATTCATTTTTTGAAGTCCAAAACTAAAGGAAAAAAAGCTTGAACAGTATAAGCTTACCTCTCGCGAGCGGAGCGACGAAGAATATTGTACTTAATCAAGATTTCCATCTTTTTTACCTGTAATATTTCTCAGAGGATTTTCCTTGATTGAAATCATACCTGCCAATAGGTCTTTTTGTAGCTTATCTAACTTATTTTCTAGGTATAAAACCTAAGTTTTTCAAGAAGTTGGGAATTTTTGGGCATAAAAAAACCAAAGGCACTTGATGCCTCCGGCTCAATGTAATATAATGGGGTGTTTTTATTAAATCTAATAGTTGTCGTACTTGCAACACCGATTAGAATAAGGTATTTAAAAAATCTTACGTCAAAGATTATACATCACTATTGTCTAACTGATTGTTCAAAACATCAAACCACTCCTGTCCTTTTTCGTCAGTTTTGCTCTGAGGAGCTTCTTCGTGGTTGCTGTTTTCGCCAGTTAAAAAATCGTTCTCCATTCTAATTAATTGACTAATAAAATTTTTCTTACGATTTTCCTGATTCATATGCATTGTTGATTTGTTCTCAGTATTATTAACGGTAAATCTATCACAAAAAATTAAATTGACTTTTTTGCAATTGTCAGATTATCATTTTGTGTTACTTATTTTCAAAAAATTAAATATTAAAAAATGATGTAAAACAAAAATCTTACAAGCTAATGTATCAACGTAGCAAGATTTGAAATGTTTGAGATCAGTCCCAAAAAACAAGTCAAACTGCTAATTAAGACACTTATAATCAATGCTTTATACAAAAAGACAACTTCTTACATTAGCACAATTCCAGCTTAAAATATTGCAAAAAACCTTTCTAATTAATGAAAAAAAAATTACAGGCGCAAGAAGAATAACAAGATTGTAGTGTGCCTAACTAAAAAACAGGGTAAGTGATAGTATTTAGGAGGGTAATTTTTAAAGTACGCAGGCGAAATAAAAAGGTTGTGTATTTAAAGCAAAATAAGTTAGATTATTCTATTGTTCCGCGATACATCACACAGCACGAAGCTTCCAAAGGCGAAACAATAGAACAATAAACAAAGCGCAATAACTTAATAGCACTTAAAAACTGTCAACTTATCTGACTAATGGCTTTGCCTAACAACATGGCAAAAATATCGGTATTGGAAGTAAAGTTTAGGAAAGGGTTGATGCCTTTTTCTTTCTCCAGGAAAATACCATTGACAAACACCTCAAATTCAGTCACTCGGTTTAGTAAAATGATTTTATCACCTTTGGCTCCTTTAAAAATGATTTTCTTATTGGTGAGGTACAATTCGCCAGTATCAATATGATTCCACTCTTTTTCGTTGAGCGTTTTTTCTTTTTTGTTGATGTTACGCCAATAGTCGCCTTTGGCAATCTTAATTCTTAGCCCAGAACGGGTGTTATTGTCTACATCGGGCTCAATGGCATGCTCCAACCAATCGGCTTGCGTATGAAAATAGCATTTTTCTTTGCGAGGTAAGCCAATATTCACTTCTATTTCAGGAATTTCATCATTCTCAATCTGCCAAAAAAGTTTGTACTTATCTAAGTTGGCTCGAGTGGCAGAGTCTAGTTTTACTTCAGCATTCAGATTTTGGGCAATCTTTTGCAATTCGGCTTCTTCTTCTGGCGAAAGCATTTCATCAGAAAGGGCATTGTTCATAAAATTATTCAACAACTCCTGACCACTGGTTTGGTAAATTTTTTCGGCAACATCAGTCGGTAACTTCAAATCATTTTGAAGCTTTTCCATCAATTGTTTTTCGTCATCATCCAACATTCCATCCTCTATGGCTTTTTCTACCTCCGTTTTATAAATTTCACCAGCCAATTGAGTATGAATCGCATCCACTTCTTTATCATTAATGCCTAAGATAAACTTTAGGTGCTTTAGGTCGGCTATTTCTTCGTCTGACAAATACTTATCATCCAGGCAACTTTTCAGGTAATCGGTATAAAACACCAACACTTCATCATTAAACTCTCCCTCTAAATTGACTTTATACTTTGCCGCAATGTTTTGCACTTCTTCTACGGTAATGCTCGTCAATTCTTTATCTGCCAACAAATTATTGATCTCAACCAGGGCATTTTCTTTTACTTTTTGCCCAATCAAACTTTTCAAAAAACCGCCTTTTACCAGCTCTTTTTTCTTATAGATATGATGTTCCATATATTTTTACCGAATGTTGATAGTTTCCGATTGTCCAAGAGTATGTTTACAAATACTCTAAGCGATTCGTAGGTGCTAGCACAAAATTTTTGCCTAAGAGTATGTTTAAAAGTTATAATCTGGTCTAAAAACGCGATTTTTCCGCACTGTTATCAGCAATTTTTGCAGCAATAGCTTGGGCTATTACTTTAAAAATGTGCCTCAACAACACAAAAAACTCATCATTTTTATTTCCGAAGACAAAATTTAAACATAGAAGTCGTCTCGACTTTTAGGATGTTGTTGAAAATAGCTGCTTTTGTTCACTAACAAAGCGATTTTTTTGAAGCATAGCAGCGCTACGATGATAAAAAATTGCAAAGTTAGCGGGCAAAATGGGCTGTTTGTAATTCATTATTAAAAGTCGAGATGACTTCATACTCTAAACCCAACAAATCTTGAACAATATAGACAAATTAATCTTCAAACAATAGTGAATATATTCGATCTGTTTTTTCCTGTACTTCGTCCAGCGAAAACGCCCTAATTAAACGTACATACTCTTTTCCTTCTAACTCCACAATGAGCACCGGAACCGTAAAAACACTATACTGTGCCGCTATTTCACGTTCTTCGGCAATATTGATTTCTCGCCATTCCAGATTCGGATAACGGGTTTCTACCAATGATTTCACTTTGGGTTTGAGTACTTTACATACCCCACAACCAGGGCTAGTAAAATACAATACACGATTTTGCATACAATACTTTCTTATAAGGTTTGGAGGTCTAATAACCAAGGATGCTGCACTGGGTAACACTTCGTAAGCGCTTGTAGCAACCATTGCCTGGCCTTTGCCTCTAAATGTGGTACAATCGTTTCAAAGTCTACTTGGTCTTTAGGACGAGTCGCTTTTGACTTATACAACAATTGGATTTCAGGCTTCAGTACCTTGATCTCTTCTTTCTCAAAATAGATTTGATGAAGGGGTAACTGAATGGCTGGGTTTCTCTTATAAACCCAATGATCTGCTACTAGGTCAAACAACATAATTTGCAATCCCCAGGCATTATTATCTGCATTTAAACACCAAATGTCCTGGATTGGTTGCTCATAGTATTTTTGAGTATCATAAGGAGTTAGTTTTCCAGGAATGGTAGCGACAAACAGTTTTTGCTTCGCAATGGTTTGGGTAAGTTGTTGTTGTTCATTCCTGACCACCAATACATCTATGTCAGTGTTTTGTCGGTAAGCCTTTCCCAGAAAAAGATGTAGCGCATGCCCCCCTGCTAAAATCCAATCCACCCCAACACAGTATTGAGCTACTTCGGCCAAGGTGTAAGGCTGCCATTGTTCGTAGGGTGGCAAATTTTCCATTTATTGCACCCGTTCATACTTAAAATCAATCTTACGCAGTCTATTCCCAGCCATTCCACTAATTTGAACTGTCAGATGATCGTTATCAAGTAAACGATATTCAATGTACTGCGGAAAATCGTGGTTTTTATTGGCAAACTTCAATCGCTTCTTACGCTTTTTTACCAATTGAAAACGTACTGGTTTGCCTTCATTCTGGTTGAGCACTTTGGCTTCAAAATAAACTTTCCCAAAATCATATACTATTTTAATAATTTCGGTCAACAGGCTGTCTCCTGTTTTGAGATTCACTACCCTGGCCTGATACACTCCAGAGGTAGATTTGGTCCATTGCTCAAGAGTTGGTTTCCCCTCAAGCTTCCAGGAACCCACGATTTTTTGGAAAAACTGGTCGGTGGGTAAGGTACGGCTGTATACTTGGCTATGTGCCTTAGCGAAAAGCCCAGTCAAAAGAAGCAGGCTCATCAAAACCTTCATGATTGATTTCATATAGATCATTATTTGTTAATCCTCGTACTACTAGATATTTTGGCTAAAGTTGACCTTGAGGATACGGCTAACGGTGTGGTCGCCTTCGTTTGTGTCTCCACAAACGAAAAATGCCTCGTAGTATGATTAATCTCCTAAACGTAATATTGGGCTGCTAAAGTCTCCCGAAAGGATCAAAAAAAGCTCGTAGTTTTTATTTACTACGAGCCAAGTACTATTTCGTCACCAAGTCATTGTTACTTAAGCATTTGCAACAACTTGGTTAGCTTATTTTTCAGTTCGGTACGATTCACAATAAAATCTAAAAAACCGTGATCTAATAAATACTCCGAGGTTTGAAATCCTTCGGGTAAATCTCTACCAATAGTTTCCCGGATGATACGAGGTCCGGCAAATCCGATCAAAGCTTCGGGTTCGGCAATGTTAAAGTCTCCCAACATTGAGAAAGATGCTGAAACTCCTCCTGTGGTAGGATCGGTTAGCAATGAGATGTAAGGTATCTTGGCTTCAGCCAATAATGCTAATTTTGCAGAAGTTTTGGCCATTTGCATCAACGAATAACCAGCTTCCATCATACGTGCACCCCCTGACTTAGATACAATAATCAAGGGAGCTTTCTTTTCCCGGGCGTGGTCAATTGCTCGAGCAATTTTTTCTCCTACCACCGATCCCATGGACCCTCCAATAAAACCAAAATCCATCACGGCCAATACAACCGCTTCTCCGTTCATTTTGCCATATGCAGTACGAACCGCATCTTGGAGACCAGACTTGTATTGGGCTTGTTGAATCCGAGTAGGATAGTTTTTGGTATCTACAAAGCTCAGGGGATCTGCTGACGACATATTCGCATTTAACTCCGTAAACTCGTCTCGGTCGAACAATATCTCAAAATACTCATTGGAGCCAACTCGGGTGTGGTAATTACAGTGAATGCATACGTAAGCATTTTGTTTGTGCTCACGCGAATGCATTACTTGCTTACATT
>DMXI01000289.1 GCA_003483885.1 Microscillaceae bacterium | reverse complement strand
AGCGATTGGTTGGCATATATTGATGCCGAAAGCAAACAAGCCAATATTTCCGTAGAAGAAAGCCGCCACATTATTCAGCAATTATCTCTTAAGCCTTTTGAGAGCGAATACAAAATATTGGTTTTGTGGCTCCCAGAGTTTATGAACATTTCGGCAGCCAATGCCATTTTAAAAATCCTGGAAGAACCCTCTCCCAAGACCTTGTTTTTATTGGTAAGCCAAAACCCTAATCAACTATTGGCCACGATTATTTCTAGGGTGCAGGCAGTACAAACCAGCCCTATTACCGATGAAGAGATCAAAGCTTACCTCACCCAGCACTTACAAGTAGAAACCGAAAAAGCCCAACAAGTAGCTTATATGGCCGATGGTAACCTCAATGCGGCTTTTCACTTGCTCGATAACACCCACAACACCCAGCACGATTTATTTGTAGAATGGATGCGGGCCTGTTTTAAGAAAGACATGGGGGAGTTGGTGATGATGACCGATGCTTTTGCCAAGCTCACCAAAGACCAGCAAAAAGGTCTATTACAGTATGGGTTGAACATTTGCCGTGAAGCATTGGTTTGGAAACAGGGCGATGAAAAGTTGGTGCGATTGGGAGGGAAAGAGTACCAGTTTGTGCAAAATTTCTCTAAAGTGCTTCAGGTGGATAATACGGCGTTGCTCTATGAACAACTAAATGAGGCTGTTTTTCATTTGGAGCGAAATGCCAGTCCAAAAATCGTGTTTTTAGATACTTCACTGCATCTGATCCAAGCGATTAACCCCGCTCGTAAATAATTGATTTTGAGTAAAATTATTCACATATTTGCCAGTTAACGTAGTAATAAAAAGTGAAAATTTGATCAAGATAATGGGCGAGTAAGGCCTGTTGTCAAAGTAAAAAGAAAGGATTGTTTCATGCACATCAAAATTGGAACCAGAGGAAGCAAATTGGCCTTATGGCAGGCCCAATATGTCGCTGAATTGTTGAAAAAAGGAGGCGCAAATCCAGAGCTAGTCATTATAGAAACCAAAGGCGATAAAATTCAAAACAAAGCGCTCTCAAAAATTGGTAGCAAGGGCGTATTTACGGAGGAGTTGGAGGAGCAACTTCGGGAGAAAAAAATTGACATTGCCGTCCACAGCGCCAAAGATGTGCAATCCAACTTGGCCGATGATTTATCGCTTATTGCTTTTAGCCAACGAGAGCAGGTCAACGATGTAATCATTAGTTTTAATGGAGATGCCCGTCTCGATACTTTTAGTAGTTCTCATATTATAGGTACCTCATCTACCCGACGCATTGCCCAATTGAGGTATTATCACCCTAAAGTCCGCACGGCCGATGTTCGGGGAAACCTGCAAACTCGCTTAAAAAAACTTGAAAAGGGGAACTATGATGCCTTGATTTTGGCGTATGCTGGAGTGCACCGGATGGGGTATCATAATTATATCGTAGAAAAGCTGCCTACCGACCAGTTTACCCCAGCCGTGGGGCAAGGGTGTGTGGCTATTGAAGCAGCCAATAACCTGGATAAAGATAAACTAGCGTTGATTAGACAACAAATCAACGACGAACCTACCGAAAAATGCCTAAGAGCCGAAAGAGCCTTTTTGCGTACGCTAGAAGGAGGGTGTAGTATCCCGGTTTTTGGGTTGGCTACCTTACAAAACGATCAACTGATCTTAAATGGAGGAATTATTAGCCTTGGAGGCGAAAAATTGATCAAAGAACAGGTAAGTGGACATTTTGAGGAAGCCGAAAACCTTGGAAAACAATTGGCGCAAACGGTGCTCCAAAGTGGAGGAGGGCAAATACTTGAAGAAATCAAGGCCAACCTATAGTTGTTTGAGTCATTTTCAGGATTGCAAAATAGGCTTTGAGGCATCAAAATTGTAAATTATGGATAAAGGGCCTGCTTATTCATCGTTCGATATTCAATTTTTCATTGTATATTCCTGCATAGAACGTAAAGGCTCTTTACAAACAAACAAGTTTTCAAAAAATGGCAAGACTTTTTGGTAGAGAATTTAATTTTAATTTTGGTGCAATAAGAATCCGCTTGATCGCCAGTTTCGGTTTGGTGGGTTTGTTTGTGCTTATCACCATATTGGTAGCTTACCTGGCTACTGATAGCACCATCCGGCAAAACGACCAAGTAACGCAGGTTTATCAGCCCACCAATCAATATACCCAACAGCTTCAGGCAGGCATTGCCAAAACAGTGTCCAAGCTCCGTGGACAAGTGTATACCTTTTATGATGATAAGGATAGCTATGGTAAGAAAAAGCGTAAGGCTTTACGAGCTATAGACAAGCTTAGGCGAGAAGGCATTAACAAAAACCTCGAGAAACTGGTAGTTTTGTTTGCCAAGTACAAACGGGAAGACCTTCAGGATATTTTTTACGAGTTACAAACCACCCTCAAAAAACTTGACAAAGAGATTGCCCGCGGGGTATTTGCCATTCGAGTGGTAGAAGACAAAAAGGCAAAAAAGTGGATATACAAACACGTCACTACTGCCAATGTGCAAGATACCATTGCACTGTGGTATGACTTGGAGCTGGCTGAAATCATGGATGCCAGAATTTATCCTTTGGAGGCTGAACTCGAGGGCTTGGTGAGAGACTTGGTTTTTAAGAATAACATCGTAATCAAGGAGACCAATAATCTACTCAATGATAATTTGAATATTTTGTTGGTGATGGAGTTTATGTTGGTGACAGTGCTTGGTTTGATCATGCTCTTTGCGATTCAATTGCTGATGCGTTATCTCAAAAACGATCTGCAGGTGATTATTCTCTTTGTACGGAAGCTACTCAGTGGCGAAATACCCAAACGACCCTTTACCAAAAGTCACGAATTTATGGGGCTGGCTCACTACCTCAATACTTTGATTAAGGATTTGGTGAATTTACGCAAATTTGCTTTGCGTATTGGAGACAACAAGTTTGACAACGACATTGTGTTGTTTCAAGATTCGGGAGATTTGGGAGTGGCAATGGCCAAAATGCGGGATGGTTTGAAAAATGTATCGGAAGAAAACCGGGTACGTTACTGGACCAATGCTGGTATTGCAAAGTTTAGCGAGATTTTGCGAACCAACGTAGAAAACCTGGCCGAAATGGGGAACGACCTGATCTCTAATTTGGTGAAATACCTTGATATTAACCAGGGGGGCTTTTTTACGGTAGAAATGGACGTAGAAACGCAGGAAGAATACCTGGAATTGACGGCTTCTTATGCTTACAGCACCAAGAAGTATTTTGAAAAGAAAATAGCCA
>DMXI01000529.1 GCA_003483885.1 Microscillaceae bacterium | reverse complement strand
AAGGCAAAAAATACGACGATGCAGTATACGAAGCTGGACTTTCTCGTTTTAGACCCATTTTGCTTACTTCGCTTACAACCATTGCCGGATTAGGGCCTTTGATTGCCGAAAAAAGTGTACAAGCCCAATTCCTGATCCCTATGGCTATTTCGTTGGCTTATGGTTTGGCAATGGCTACTGCTATTATGCTGATTTTACTCCCAGTATTATTAGTAGTGTTCAACCGTTTCAATGTATTGGCGCTTTGGTTTTGGAAAGGCGAAAAACCAAGTACAGAAATAGTAGAACCCGCAGTACGTGAAGCTTTACACGATGGCATGCTTACCGACGGGATGCCACTCAATGGCAACGGTGCTTACGAACATCCAGATAGACCATCATTGTCTGATAAAGAACCATCATAAATCCATCGCATATGACATCATCCGCCTTAGGCATTGCTTCAATGCGGATGATGCTTCATTCCCTATTGAAAAAACTCAAACACATGAAACGCTTTCATTTTATATTTTTCGTAGCTTTTGCTGGAGTATTTACTTTACAGCTCCAGCCCATTCAGGCGCAGGAAAAGCTCACCTTACAACAAGCCATGCAAATGGCCACCCAGCAAAACTATAGCTTAAAACGCGCCCGGGAGCAAGTCCGTATTGCTAAAAACAATGTGTACCAAGGCAATGCAGGCTTGTTGCCTACGGTAAGTCTCCAGGGAGGCATTAATTACAGTAACAATAATTCTTCTTTTGAATTTGCCAGTGGTGATACCCAATCTCAAAATGGGGCTGTATCGGTGGGTACCAATGCTTCTATTCGGGCCGATTATGTATTGTACAATGGTGGAGTCAATAAGCGCACTTACGAAAGCCTGAAACTAGCCGCTGAACAGGGCAACATCACCAGCCAGCAGGTAAAACAAGAAGTATTGGTGGGTTTAACGGCCAGCTATTATAACATTGCCGAACTTCAGGAAAATTATCGGGTAGCTTTAGAGGCTGTTAAAATCTCTAAAGATCGCTTGGAGCGCGCCAAAAAACGCCAGGAATTTGGTACCTCTAACAGTATCAATGTGCTCAACTCGGAAGTATCGCTCAACAACGATAACCTGACGGTGGTACAACTCAAACAACAACTCCGAAACGCCAAACGTAACCTAAATGTGTTTTTGGGACGGGATATCAATATTGACTTTACGGTGGATTCTCCTGGAGAATTTAAAGCAATTGCCAGTTTAGCCCAACTCAAAGACGAAGCATACACCAAAAATGTACAACTTAAAAATATCAAGTACACCCAGCTTACTTCTGAGCTAAACCTAAGACTGGCCCAAGGAAGACGCCTACCTACTGTGGCGCTGAATGCTTCTTACGGCTTCAACCGTAATCAAAACCAGGCAGGTTTTATATTAGTCAACCAATCGTTGGGTTTAAGTGCGGGACTTACTGTCACGTATCCTCTTTTTGACGGAAACGTTGGTCGCAAGAATGTGCAAAACGCCAAAATATCGATTGATGTAGCCAAAACTCAATATGAGGAAATCAAGCAACAAATAGATCGCGACATTACCAATGCTTACGCCAACTATGAAAACAACTTGAATATTTTAAAGTTGAACCAACAAAACGAAGTGATTGCGCAAAAGAATTTTGATGCCATCAAATCTTCGTATAACCTGGGGCAATCTACCAATACTGCTTTCCGTGAAGCACAATTGGGGCTTATTCGCGCCAAAATCAACACCATCAACGCAAAGTTTAGAGCCAAGTTTGCCGAGATGAGTGTATTACTGCTTACGGGTCGTTTGTTGGAAGAAAGTCCGGGAGGAAAGAAATAAATTTTCAATCAAAATACTTTAGACCTGACGGGTAGGGTGTTCAGAATTAACTTCGTTGAGCTTGGGCTTCGCCCTGCGGTTTAAAAAAATCCCCTAGTTTTTGTAGTCTTTTGGGGTTTCAAAAATTAAAGAAGGTTTAGTTGATAGAATAATATACCTATTTGAGTCGCATAATAAAAATGGCTGTTGTGAAATACGATCAAAAGCCCCTCGGAGGAGGGGCTTAGCTGGAATATTGACAACCTCAATAAAAATTAGGGAAAGTTGAAAACCCCGACTCTACCAAGGAAATCACCAAATTTTAAATTCCCTACCTGACGGGTTTTTGAACCTATCAGGTCTGGAGTTATTATACCAGCAGTTTTTAGCTGCTTATTTCTTAATCAAACGTAATGTTTTTCCTTTTACCGAAAGAAAGTAAACACCCTCAGCAAGGTGATCCACTGGTAATGACTGTCCTTTGGTTTGCAGGGTAACATGGTACACCTCCTGCCCCAGTTGATCACGAATCACAAGTTCATCTCCAATCTGAACACCCTTGAGGTGTAACTCATGGCTTACTGGATTAGGGTATACACTTACTACTTGGTCAAAAGTGATTTCATTAACCGTGCTACGAGCATTGCTCACTTTGGTGATCTTCCAGCGTTGGTTCTGATTGTTTACATCCTTGTATAAGTGTACATTGCCAGACCTGGTAGTATTCCCAAAGTCCCGATCCAACGCTCGGGTTAAACAGTATATAGGCTTTAGTTCGTACAAATTGCCATGTTTTTCTATTTTCCATTTCATATGGTCTGCATTGGCATGTTTCCAGGTACTTACCCTCGCCCTATCTTTACATATGGCATTAGAGACTTCCAAAAACTCCCCAGTAGCCTTATTTTTAATCGTATATACATTGTTGCCTAAGTGAGTAATAGTCCACTTCTGGTTGTTATGATTACTTGGGTTAGCCATTTTGGCTCGTTTCACGGTATTGCCAGCATCGTACATACGTTGGTTATTGGTTACAGAACCAAAATAGTAAGTGCCATTGGCTATTACCTGATTTGTAGGCTTTATACGCTTGCTGGTTTCGCGCATAATCGTAGCCATTCGGTTCTTTTCACCAGGAGTACTTCGATCAGTCCAAGACCAAACCAATGAGCCAGCCCAGCCCCGATCTATTAATTGAACCCCTAAATCTTGAGCTTTAATAATAGCCAGCTTGTGGTCGTTGTCGCCACCTTGCTGCCCAAAACTCAAGTTATCAGGATAATATTCCCCAATAACTGCCGCTTTATCGATTTTATTCGGGTTATAATCCGTATGGAAAGGAGAGCCTTTGGAGCGTGCCCAGGCATAATAATGAATATTGTAAAAATCGAGGTATCCCTGGTTATCCCCTCCCTGTTGTTTTAAGTTAGTATCTGAGTAAGCATTCCAAAATCCTTTGGCTGCATCTTCTACATTGGTAAGCATACCCAAAGCTCCATTGGTAATTTTGGCGTTGGGTTGGGCTCTTCTGATGGCACCCGCTGTACGATTAATAAATCGCTGAATATCAGGCATAGTAACCCGTTCTTTGAAACCTGGCCAATGGCTTGCATAATCATTGGTCATACCTTCTGGCTCGTTGAAAATCTCCCAGGCGTATAATCCAGGATGGTTTCCAATAAATTGTACCAAAGGAATCAAGGCATTGTTGATGTAAGCATCTGTATGGCTTTTTTGAGTGAGCAACTTTTTATTGGCCGCGGCATCTACCCCCCATTGATCTTTTAGCATGTCGAAAGACCACAAGCATATCTGTACCTTGAGACCCTTACTTTGTGCCAAATCCAATATTTTTTTTACATCTTGGTGAAAAAAGCCAGGGTTTGTTTTTACCTTTTGGTTGCCGTCAAATACCGGATTGGTAGAGCCATTGGTATGGTACCACCACCTAATCACATTGCCTCCATTGTTTTTGACCAGATCCATTGCCGCTCCAAATTTTTGCAAATTGGGATGGTAGTATTGATTTGAATTAAATGGATCTACCCCGGTATCTCTTCCAAAGTTAATCCAGGCCAGGTTCATCCCATTTACAAAGGAGATACCTGCGGGAAGTCCTGCCATCCGTCTTGCATTTTTCATATTAGTAGCATTGTTTTGATTGATATTTTCAAAACGCTTGGCTAAGTTTTTTCTTAAACTCTTTTGACGGACTTTTGCCAAGTCTTGCTTATAATTTATGTGGTTATTCCAGGATTTCTGAGATCTCTGCCCATAGGTATGTAGGCAAATCGTCAGAAATACGAAGGTGATTATCTTTTTCATCGAATCTTGTTGTAAATACTCCATAAAAGCTTTGGTGTGGAAGAAAATATAGCTGGTAGGTTGGATGATAAGCATTACCACGACTCAAATAATTTACTGGGAAATGAGTCGTGATAATGTAAGGCATTATTTACCTTTTAACTATGCGAAGTGTTTTTCCTTTGACAGAAATGAAGTAAACACCCTTGGTAAGATGATAAACTGGCAATGACTCACCATTCGCTTGTAAGATCGTACGGAATACTACCTGCCCTAATTGATCTCGAATCACGATTTCGTTTCCTGCTTTTACCCCTTTAACTTGTAATAAATCAGTAGTTGGATTGGGGTATACAATCAATTCTTGATCAAAAGTAATCTCAGTTTGCGTAATACGAGCATTACTCACTTTGGTAATGGCCCAGCGTTGGTTCTGGTTGTTTACATCATTGTACAAATGTACATTGCCAGACCTAGTAGTATTACCAAAGTCCCGATCCAACGCTCGGGTTAAACAGTATATAGGCTTTAGTTCATACAAGTTGCCATGTTTTTCTATTGCCCATTTCATATGATCTGCATTGGCATGTCTCCAGGTACTTACTCTTGCCCCATCTTTACATATAGCATTAGAGACTTCCAAAAACTCCCCAGTAGCTTTATTCTTAACTGTATACACATTGTTACCTAAGTGAGAAATGATCCATTGCTGATTGTTATGATTGCTTGGGTTAGCCATTTTGGCTCGTTTCACGGTATTTCCAGCATCATACATACGTTGGTTATTGGTTACTGAACCAAAATAGTAAGTACCATTGGCAATTACTTGACTGGAGTTGCCACCACCGTTGTTTCCTCCACCATTATTTCCACCGCTTCCACAATCAGGCAAGCCGCCAAACCCTTTGGCAAGTGAATTATTCCCCAGGCACATATTTGTAATATTGTTTGGTCTAATGTTAGGATTGGTAGTATTCACTGCACCATTGGCTACTTTAGAAAGTGCACTGGCAGCTACTCCTGGAATGTACTGATTGTTATTCCCACCTTTCAAAGGTGCCTTTACCTGTTTAGCACTGCTCTTGTTGGTGCGATAAAAGATTGAATTATTCAAACTAACTTTTCCAGGAATATCACCTCCCCAAAACATGATATCGCTGGCTACATTGCCATTCAAAGGCTCATTTTTATAAAAAGTACAGTTTTTAAATGATCCACTATCATGTACCAGTTGTAAAAACACGGTTCCTTGTTGAGCAGCACTGCCACTATTCAAAAACTTGGTATTGGCAAAAGTACAATTGGCAATTTCAAAATTATTGATGAGCAACACATTGGCTTTCTCGGCTTCGTTTTGGTCAAAAACCGTATTGGTGAGCTTCATCTTTCCTCCTCTGAAATTATTATTAATACCACTGGACTGGAAAAAAAGGCATCCGATAAAAAACTCCTTTTTGTAGTTACTTACCCCTGCGTAATTGTTGAACTTATTTTTTCGGAAAACACAGTTATCAATAATCAAGGCTGGGCCGTTTTTAGGATAAGCCTGGGAACCTTCTGGAGCAGGGCGGATAAATACCTGAACCACTGATGCTTTTTGATTAGAGGCGTTATTTTCGAAGGTAGTGCCATACACTTCAATAGGCTTTACTGTTCTATCCACTCTCAATGCTCCTGCACCCTCAGTTACATTTATAGATCCATTTTTTGCAACATACCCGTTGGATACGTTACCATCAAACTTACTGTTGATAATCGTAATTTTATTAATGGAGGTACACCCAATGGCACCACCTGTTACCGCACGGTTGTTTTTGAAGGTACAACCAAATATTTCTCCATTGGTGAAGTTATTCAGGCGAATGGCGGCTCCGTTTTGATTTTCATTCATCCCTTGAAAGTGAGGAATGTTGTTGTTCAAAAACTGACAATTTCGCACGCGTAATGACGAAAAGTTAGACCCAATCTGCCCCATTTCGATAGCGGCTCCTCCCACTCGCTTGAGGGGGACCAATTGGCCTTTATCATTGCGTACTTTCCATACTTCTAAAACTTGTTCTCTTTTCAAAACAGCATTTCTGAAAACAGCGTCTTGAAAAACAACTCTTAAGTTCCCTCTTATCCGAAACAAACCAGATCGGTTTTTACCATCAAATGTTACCCCTTTGCCTTGAATCACAATGGTTTTAACCAGGTTTCTGGTTGGGAAATGCTCCACCAAACCAATATGACTTATTGGGTTAGATGCCGAAGATGCTGGAAAATTAATGACACCGGAACGCTTAAAAATAATCATTCCTCCACTGTTTAACACCAACTTTTGCATAGCTGCTTTCAAAGCGGCATACGTGGGCTCAATCCTTTCTATGTCATAAGCGGCGTTCCCCGCAGGTGTTGGTATAGTTGCAGGCATTTGTGATGGATTACTGGCATTTCGGCCATAATCAGTCCATAACTTATTAGCCGCATTTCGCTTCGCTTCTACTACTTGTCCCATAGACATAGAAGCATAGCATAATAATCCAATGATGAAAAATGTGACTTTTTTCATTTTGTTGTAAAGTTTTGTGTATTAAAATTTAGGATGAAATAATTACCTCAAATGAGGTTATTTAAAAGGGTGTGTTTTTCAATTACCAGATTGCTATATAGTGTAGAGATAAGGGTTATTTTTTAATGATTCGTAAAACTTGCTGAGCGTTTTCCGCTTTAAGTACATATACACCTGCTGGTAAATGACGAATCGACAAAATTGCTTGTCCAGGTGCTAGTGTAGTGTTCCATACTGGTTGGCCAAGCTGGTTTAAGATTACGACCTTTTCACCTGCTTGCACTCCTTTAATATGTAAATCATTGTTTACAGGATTAGGGTACACTGTTACTTCCTGGTCAAAAGTGATGACAGTACGGGTAGTGCGGGCACTGTTCACGCTGGTAATTTTCCAACGTTGATTGTTATTATTGGCATCATTATACAAGTGTACATTGCCATTTTTGGTACGATCGCCAAAATCACGGTCTAGCGATTTATCCAGACAATGTATTGGCTTCAATTCGTATTGATTACCATGTTTGATAATTTGCCATCTTTTGTGACTGCCATTCGCGTTAGTCCAGGTATTTACATTGGCTCCATCGCTACATTTCGCAAAAGGAACCTCCAGGTAACGCCCTGTACCTTGATTTTTGAGCGTATAAACATTGTTGCCTACGTGTTTCAAGGTCCATTTTTGCGCAGCAAAAGCTCCATTGGCTCCGGTCATACGCACATTGTTTTCGTTGCGTTTATCTACCAGATGTTGTCCATTGGTAACCGAACCCAAAAAATAGGTACCATTGGCGATTACCTGGCCAGGGTTTCCACCTCCGCCATTATTTCCTCCACCGTTTACATTTTTAAACTGTTTCTTGGTATCATAATCGGGCACTGCCTGACCTGCATTCGAAGGAATAAAAATGTTGTTGAAAATCAATTGTTCACCCAATACTGAAGTAGCTCTCAAAGTAGCTGAAGAGGCAATTCCTTTAGTCTCAATAAAAAAGTTGAAGGGTTCACGCTTAATATTGATCCACTTATTCCCTTTTTTGTATTCCAACTTAGCCACCGCATATCTTAGGTTCCGCAATTGAAACGCTGTCCAATGGATGCTGGTGCCTGTCTTTAAGTGGAGTTTGATAGAATTAGATTTAAGAGGGCAAGGTACATACTTCCAGGTAATGGCTATTCGCCCTTTGGTAGGGTTATCTATCTTCGCAAACATTTGTTGCGTCAAGTCAATATCACCTGGTTTGCATTCAGGACAACGATCAACGATTTTTACGATCACTGATCTACCTGTTGCTTTACTGGTAACTTCGGCACAAGCACCACAGGCCTGGCTATTGTCATAATCGGTATGATTCATCGCTGCGTGGTTAAAATCACCCACAGCTACTGGCAAGCCACAATTCCCTCC
>DMXI01000124.1 GCA_003483885.1 Microscillaceae bacterium | reverse complement strand
AAAAATGGCGCGAAGCGAAGAGGGGAGCAAGGATCAGGGAACAAGAGCGCTTTTTAAGTGAAAAATGAAAAGTTAGCGCAAAGCGCAGCTAAGAACTAATAACCAAAAGCATATTCTCATATTTGCAAAATTAATAATTAAACATCAATAATCAACAATCATATTGCATCGCGAAACAATAGAGCAATGAAACAATCAGCCGAAGGCGGAACAATGAAGCAATAGAACAATGAAACAATCAGCCGAAGGCGGAACAATAGAACAATTAACACTTTTTTATCATTTTTAAATCACCTTGAGGAAACTTTTCGCGCACTTTGCCTATTTATGTGTTTAATTAATACAATCTCTATCTATAACTCAATACCCGTAGATGTTGCAGCATAGTACTGCCATATTAATTTTTGCCAACACTCCCCACCAGGAGATTCGCTACAAAGATTTTGGAAAACAACTCCCAAAATCCAGGCAACTCAAGGTGGCTCAGGCATTGTTGCAACATACCCGGCAAGTAGCCGCAGCTACTAAGCTACCTGTTATTGAGATTTTGTCTAGTCACCAGCAAGGAGAAGACTTTGCTACCAGATTTACTCAAGCCATCAGCCAAGTATTTGCCCAAGGCTATACCCGAGTGATTTCTATTGGTACTGATTGCCCCGATTTACAGCCTAGTGATATTTTAGAGGCGCAGCAGCAATTATCTACCAAGAAAGCGATGCTAGGATTAGCCAATGATGGTGGTGCTTATCTTATTGCGCTTGATCAACAGCTTTTTAAGGCAGAAGATTTCCAAGCATTGCCTTGGCAAACGGCACAAACTGCACAAGCCCTCATTGAATACTTTCATCAACAAAGTATTAGCCCTGCACACCTTGCTACGCTCAAAAGTGATATTGACAACTTTGCCCAATTAATGCTGGCATTTCAGGAACTCTCTCCTACTTCAGCTTTATACCGGGTAATATTTGCGCTACTTCAACCACAAGAAAAATCATTGATTTGGGTATACGCCCAATGTTATTTTGCCCTATTTGCTCACCTTACTGGCCTTAGAGCACCTCCACCCACCCCTTCTTTTTATTAAAAATTATATAAAATAAGAATTCCCGAAAAAATATAATGGAGGTATCGACATCTCTCGTCGCAAGTGGTAAACACCGATGAATCGATGTAGCTCCCTTCTCAAAGAGTTATTCTATTCCTTGCACTAGAAGGTTCTCATACAGGCAATGCTTGTTTTATATAATGTCTATTCTATAGCCACTTGTCTTGTTACACTTGATGAAATAGCAAAGGATTTTCCTTTTGTAATAGAAATGCTATACCTCATCCAAATCATTTAAATAAGCATTATAATGAAAAAAATAATTACTACTTTCTATATTTTGTGTCTCATTACCCTCTCTAGCGCGGCTTTTAGCCAGGTGAGCCTGGAGGTGAGTGTATTTGACCTTTCCAACTTAAAACCCATCCCTAATCTAACAGTATACCTTGAAAATCAAGAGATTGGCTACACAGCTCAAAAAAGCACCACTGATCAGGGCAAAGTAAGATTCAATGGTTTATCTACCTCAGGTAAATATAAGGTATATGTAAAAGAAGGCGAGCAATACTTTGATGCCAAAGTAGAAGGCATTGAACTACGCTCTAACGAAAAACCCAGTGTACAATTGCTGGTGCCCGCCAAGCGTTCGCAAGAGTTGAAAGAAATCACAGTTTACTCTTCTACTTCCAAAATCAACACCATCAATGCCGAAGTAGCTTCTGACCTTAAGCTCAAGGAAATTCAGCAACTACCCATTGAGGGACGTGACATTACTAGAGCTTTGTATCGTTTGCCTAATATTACTCAAGCTACTGGGTTTTATCCCGAAGCGCCCAACATTAGCATCAATGGCGCCAATAGCTTATTTACCAACTATATGATAGATGGCATGGATAACAATGAGCGCTTTTTGGGCGGGCAAAAGTTTGCCATTCCAGTGGGTTTTGCCAAAAACATTACGGTGCTTACCAATAATTACTCTACCGAGTTTGGACTTACGGGCAATGGTATTGTCAACATTACTACTCGCTCAGGAAGCAATAATTTAAGTGGCGAAGTATTCTTTTTGACGCGTCCTGGCCCAGTGATTGACGCTCCTTCTGACTTTGCCCAGCGTGACCTAAGCGGCAATGCAGTAAGGGATGGTTTTCAGCGTTTTCAAGGTGGTTTTGGTGTTGGAGGAGCCATTGTCAAAAACAAAACCTTCTTTTATATCAATGCCGAACAAACCATTGACACCAAAGATAATTTGCTCAACTCTCCTGATTTAGGGGTGAATGAAACCGTGAGAGGTCAAAACAGCTTTACTTACCTTTCTGGAAAAATTGATCACTTTTGGAACAATCGCTGGTCTACTACTCTTAGAGTCAATGGGGGCATTGTGGCCATAGAACGACAAGGAGGAGGCTTGGAAGGAGGTACTCAGTTTCCATCTGCGGCAAATTTGCAAGACCGTAATTCGTTCTTGGCTGCTTTGAAAAACTTATATACCACTGAACGCCTTACCCTGGAAACCAACGTGCAGTTCTCAAGGTTTCGCTGGAATTATGGGCGCCCTAAAAACGGCGCAAGTCCCCAAGTTACGGTGCTCAATCCAGCCAACCTTACGGTAGCCGTTCTAGGGCACCCTGGGTTTATTTTTGACTCTAGAGAAAATACCTGGCAAGTACAACAAAAACTGGTATACAACCTGGGTAGCAAGCATACCATCAAAGCAGGAGTAGAACTGATCAGTGCCGATCATAACTTGTTTGGTGGAGGAAATGTGAATGGTAATTATACCGTGCTTACCACTCAGGCCGAATTAGATGCCATTCGTGCGTTGAATCGCGGGGCCAATTTAAGCATCAATGACATTCCCAGCACAGTACAGGTGCTTAACGCGAATGTAGAGTTGCGTCCCAATGCCTTTGGTCGTAGACAAAATGTTTACAGTGCTTATGTAGAAGACGCTTATTCGGTGACTAACCGTTTGAACCTTACCATAGGTTTACGCTACGACTTTGACGACCTTACTCAAACTGGAGCCAGCAATGGAGATTTCGACAATATTGCCCCAAGAGTAAGTTTCAATTATAAAATTAATGCGGCCAGTTCTATTCGTGGAGGATATGGTATTTTTTATGAAAAAATCTTGTATGCGATATATAGTGATGCCTTACAGCAGAACACCACTTCTTCAGATTATTTGACGCAATTGCAAGCACTACAAGCTCAGGGGGTAATAGATCCTGGGGTAAATGTAAATGATTTGGTGTTTGATGGTAACCTAAGTGCTACAGTACCCAATGCAGGATACCTTCAGGCTCCAGCGCCTAGTGCACTCCAAAACGAACGGGCCAATGTATTTGCCAATGAGCGAAGAATTATCAATCCCAATGGATGGCAAAATCCGTTGACTCATCAGATCTCTTTGGGATATCAATATCAGTTTGACAAAGATTTCTTGTTTTATGTAGATGTGGTTCACAATCAGTCGTACAACTTGTTTCGCTTACGTAATTTAAACGCTGCTGCAGCTTTTAGCTCTACCACGGCTCAACCTGTACGCACTGGGGCCGAGGCGGACGCTACCCGACCCATACCCATTATTACCGACAATAGCGGTTCGTATGCCATGATCAATGGCCAACGGGTAGATGGAGTAGCTCGTAACATTGTAGTATCTGAAACTGAGGGCCGCTCTAGGTATTGGGGCGCTAGCTTTAACTTGCAAAAGGCTCGAGGCAAAAGCAAGGTGAGTTACCGCTTTACTTATACTTTGTCTTTTCTGGAAAATAATACCGAAGATATCAACTTCCGGGCAATGGATGCTAATAATTTTGAAGCAGAATGGGGACCTGCGCTGAATGACCGTCGTCACGTAATTAACGGAATGATTAACTTTTTTCCTGTGAAAAACCTTACTGTATCTACGGCAGTATTGCTCCAAAGTGGGCAACCTATTAACCGTATTCCAGATGCTGCGATTTTTGGCACTACCGACCTCAATGGAGATGGACGTTCGTTTGGAGATGCTTATGTAGGAAACAGTGATCGCTCACCTGGCGAAACTCGCAACAATGACCGTTTGCCTTGGTCCAATACATTTGACCTAAGCCTACGCTATCAGTTACCTTTGGGTAAAAACGCCACTTCTAAGTTAGAGTTTAGTGCAGATGTGTTTAATGTCTTCAATGCCAAGAATTTGAGTGGTTTCTCTAACAATGCCACTCAGAGCAATCAGATTCAGGTAGGGCCTCGCTCGTCGGGTACGTTGGTGATTCGTAACGCAGCCCCTCCCCGTCAATTTCAGTTTGGAGCAAGGTATATTTTTTAATCATTGATAGGCAAAGCGGGGAGTCAAGCTCCCCGTTTTTTGTTAATTCTCTTCGTATACAACCCTAATGTTACTGCTTCTGAGGTGTTCACCCAAGCGCAAACCTTGCTCATTGCGGTAGTTTTTGATGCGGTTATAATGTACTTGGCTAATGTCTAGGTAACCTTCGTATACCCGTCCCAGCGTGCGCCATTCTTTTTCGTTTCTCAGTTGGCAGGTACCATCTACTGCCACATACACGTGTAAACTACTGATTTCTTTATCTGCAAAAAACTTGTGCCCCATATTCTCATAATTGCCATAAATCAGGGCATTGATGCTTTTTCTTTCTCTTAATTCTTGCTCAGTAATGTGTTGGTTGGGTACTTCGTTGATAAACCCTACTAGTTGCTGTTCGTTCAGCTGCACACAACGCACCAGTTTATCAAACTCTGGACGGCTAATCGTTTGGGGATCAATGTAAATATTGAGTCCGGTCTCGCTTTTGTGGTTTACTTTGAGAAACTTCGCAGCCGAGTTACCCACCGGAAAACCTTTACGTCCAATGTTACGAGACACTACTTTGCCGTTATACACCAAATCGAGGTGAATGTACAACTTGTTATCTTCTGAGTCTCGATAAGAAGTTGTATTTAAATGGATTTCTCCACCATTGCAAGCAATTACCCCCACTTTTTCTTTTACTTTGGCTGGGCCACACCCTATTATAATTCCACTCAAGCCCATAGCGACTATCCAAAAGTATTTATTCATATTTAATAAGTTATTGTGCGTATATTCTAAATTTCAATGTTACAAATGTAAAACCCTACGGGTAAAATATCTAGTTTTATAGCGACAACTATTCTAAATATTATTCAAAACAAACCTTAATTAGTACTATTAAATTTTCTTTGAAATAGCAAGTTTTTGTGGCTAAATTATCTTGCAAACATCATCAGCGTAATATTCTAACTATTATTTAACTCATTTTCACTCATTATGTCGAACACATTAGACCTGTCCCTTTTCCGCTTCAAACATTCACTACGAGTACGTTGGGCCGAAGTAGACCCACAAGAGGTCGTTTTTAATGGCAATTATCTCACTTATTTTGATGTAGCCTTTACCGAATACTTTCGAGTATTAGGCATTACTTACCCTGAAGGGCTGACTCAATATGGTTGTGATTGGTATGTGAGAAAGTCTACCATCGAGTTCCACGCACCAGCCCGCTTCGATCAATTACTTGATGTTTATGTGCGCCTGGCCCGTCTGGGCAACACCAGTGCCACCATTCAGCTGGAAATTATGCACGAAGGGAATCACTTGATTAGTGGAGAGATGATTTATGTAAATGTAGACCTCAAAACCCAACAACCGATGCGGCTGCCTGAAGCACTCAGAAATGTCTTTGAAAATTATGAACAATCTATAGATTAAATACCATGGACCAAGAAACCCAAATTGTACAAATCAACCCTGTATTGCCCGTAGGTGATATGCAGGAAAGCCTGGATTTTTATGAAAATAAGATGGGCTTTAAAAATGTGTATGACTCATCGAACTACAACGAAGCAGGTCAAGAACTTGACTATGCGGTCATGTGTAGGCAAAATTGCTGCATTCATTTACAGCTTTTTAAGGATATTAGGCCCGATTTTCAACCCCAAATACGTATTGAGGTAAAAAACATTGAGCCTTTGTTTGAGGAGTATCGTAGCAAGGGACTGCTGGATAATCAGCCCACTTTACGAGAAACGCCTTGGGGCACCCGCGAATTTGCCTTTTATGACCCCAACAATATGGCCATTACTTTTTTTGAAGGTGTTTAAATGCATTAGTTATGGTTGTATGGCTAGCTTGTTAAATAGTCATACAACCTTGATTTACTTTCTGCAAATCATTTCTTCGCCTTGCCCAAAGCCTGTTTCCAGGCATCTACAATTTTTTGAGGGGTGCGCTGCAGCAAACTTTCGTTGATGGTAAACTTCACGATGCCTTCCTTGTTGGCTCGGCCCAGCCAAATGTTGTGACCTTTAAACAGCGTATTGGCCAATACTTTTAGATCAATGGTTTTATCCAGCTTTAAATGGTAAATATTGGTGCCATTGGTTAGTTTATTGATTTGTACTCCTTCCAACTTATTCAAAGAAGACATCACCTGTGCTGCGTTGACTTTTACCTTTTTCCAACGATCCTCAATACCTTCTAAATAATGTAAGGCCATTGCGGTGGCATTCCAGGTTTGAAAGGCAGTACCTCCATAAACCTTGATTTGATGCGTCAATTGGTCTATTACTTCGGCTTTGCCACATAAAATCGCTCCACTCGAGGCATTGAGATATTTGTATAAGGAAATGTATACGGTATCGAACAAGCTGGCATATTTTGCCACCGAAACTCCTGTATAAGCCGAGGCCAAATGTATTCTCGCGCCATCTAAATGGGTTTTATACCCCTTTTCGCGACAATAGTTGGTAATGGCTTTCAAAGTATTGAAAGGTATAGCGGCCCCATCGGCGCGGCGAACCGGACACTCTATGACTACCGTCCCAATCCCGCTTCTGAATACTTCGCCCTCGTTGTAATAGCGAATGGTTTGTTTCAAGTCTTGCAGCTCAAAAAACGGTTTCCCCTTCCCTACTGGCACCAATCGCTTGCCATGTACTTCTTGGGCGGCATCGGCTTCGTCTCGGAATACGTGGCTGTTTTCAGGCACCAATACTTTTGTATTGTTTCCATTCAATAGCTTGATAACCAGTTGGTTGGCCATCGTACCAGTAGGTAAAAAAATAGCTTTTTCTTTTCCCGTTATTTTGGCAAAAGCTGTTTCCAGTTTTTGGGTAGCTCCTCCATTACCATAATAATCGGGGGCAATGGCTTGCTTTTGGTTAATCGCTTGCAACTTGTCTAAGTATGCCTGGGGCGAAAACCATAAGCCATCGAAAATAAAATTGACGGGAACTTGTTGTTGATTACTGGTATCCCAGGTCAATTCACTCGCCATACTGGCAGCGGGCAATAATACAGGTAAAGTAGATAAACCAAGGTTTTTGAGAAAGTTTCTTCTTTGAGGAGTGGTCGTATTTTTTTTCATCAGGTATATGTTTTATTCATGAGTCGCTTCAGCTTCCGAAAGGTTACAATGGTCCTTATGTTTTATTTCGCTTTCATTTTTGCTAATTTTCTGATTGCATTCTCATTTTTAGGGTTTAATGTTAAACTCTTTTTATAGTGCTTAATTGCCAGCGGTATGTTGCCTGATTTTATATAAGCTTCTCCTAAGCTATCGTATGCATCATAAGATTGAGGAAAAGCAGTTACCTCGAGTCTAAACATGTCAATTGCCTGAAGATACTTCTTTTGTTTTAATAATTGGTATCCTCTTCCATTAAGCGCACGCTCTGACAGTTCAACTGAGGTCGTTTTTATCATCTTTTTACCTGCTTCCAATCCTTTTTTCTGCACAGCTTCCATTACTCTTTTGGTAAAGAAATAACTTTGGGTAGTAGAAGTGGCCCCTACTAACTGATCTTGAATAAAATAACGAGCTTCTAAAAACCCTGCCTCAAGGTCCCTATTAGTCAATAGCACCACCGTGTACCCTAACTCGGTAAAAATTCTCAATTCGCTTCCTACTCCCCAATGTCCACCACTATGTCCAACCACTCGTTGTTTGTTTGGGCTAAAGCACTGAGAACCATAGCCATACCCCCAATTTTTATTACCCGATTTTGGGGTGGTAAGTATTTCTACATTTTCTTTCGATAGAAACAACTGGCTTTGTAACCCTTGAGCAAACAAAAACATGTCCTGCAAGGTAGTGTATCCGCCACCAGCAGGGCCTCCCTTCACTGCTCCCATAAACCAGTTATTTTTCCAGTTTGATGGATACACATCCGACTGCGTATACCCCACGGCACAATTCTCGACAGGATGATCCGTGTCAAAATTGCCAGTATTTTTCATGTTGGCTACCTTAAAAATATGCTCTTGTAGGTATTCGTCATATTTTTTACCGCTTAATTTTTCAATGATTAACCCCAGTACCAAATAACCAGAATTGGTATAAGAAAAACGCTTGCCAGGAGCGAATAATAATGGCTTGGTTTGATAAAGTGGAGAGAAGTCCTCAAGCGCTCTATATTGCTCTTTGGAGGTTTTATAAAAATCCCTGGTCATAAAATTAGGCATACCACTGGTATGGGTAAGCAAATGATGGATGGTCACTTCTTCTCTCACTCTTTTATGAGGGTAATTTGGCAAAATCTTTCCCACTTTGTCCTCCAGCGATAATTTTCCTTTCTCCATCAATTGCATAATGGCTACACTAGTAAACATTTTACCCATAGATGCGATGCCAAACTTTGTATGAACAGTGTTGGGCACCTTAAACCCCAAATGAGCATAATTATAAGCTTTCTCTAGGAGTACTTTACCGTCTTTGGCAATCAAAACTGCTCCGCTAAAGGCATCTCTTTGGGTCAATGCCTCAAGATAATGGGCTATAGTATTCATCTTTTCAGGAAGATTCGCCCTTTCCTGCGCTTGTACTTGATAACAAACAAGGTAGCTTAGATGTACCAGGCTTAAAAGCGTAAATTTTAAATAACTTTTCATGATATTATGATTCTTGACAATTGGTTATAATTTTCTGTAAACTGTTGTACAGTTGTAATATTTCAGTGGCTGACAGACCTTTCAATGCTGTGTTGCGATTATATTCGATGGTGGGTTGTAGTTTTTCTAGTGCTTCTTTTCCTTTGGTTGTAATTTCCAGCAAAAACCGCCTTCTATCCTCTTCATTAATCAAGCGTTTTAAATAGCCTTTTTTAACCATCAAATCTATCATACGTGTCATAGAAGCATAGTCTTTAAAAACCAACTCTGCCATTTCTTTTTGGGTCATTTTTGGATTTTTGTCAATGATAATGAGCACCAGTCCCTGATCCACTGTAATATCACTGATCACTTCCGAAATATTCTTTTGACAAAACTTTCGATATTCCTTAATGGCTTGCTCGATACTATACAATACTGTCTGAGTTGGCGTGTCAAAACCCATTTCTATTTTCAATTTAAATTATTGATATAAATATAATTGATATATCAAATAAAATAAATACAACATTCAAAAACAAAAAAGCCAGACAACATTTGCCTGGCCTTTTTGCATCTATCTGATTATCAATAAGAAGTCATCTCGACTTTTAAGCTTATAATTTTTCTACTTTCACCTTTTCCCAAATTTGATCGATGTGCGTCTTGAAAGCAGCTGGGGCTTTGGTAAAATTGCCGTCTTTTCGGGTAGCCTTTATTACAAAAGCGTCTTTGGCCTGCCCCATTTTTAGTTCGGCGGTTCCGTGCATTTCGAATAACTTCTCGCGTTCAATCATCCGGAGGGTAAGGTCATAAGGGCTTACATCGCTGCGGCAATAGTGTATGTAGGTAAGGGTTACCTCTGCCCAGCCATTTTTATCTACATCAGTAACGGTAAAACCATTTTTATGGAAACTGGCCAGGACATCGAATGGCCCACATTTCTCTATCCACATATCCTGGCGATAAGTGATATAGGCATCTTGTTTTTTAACCCAAAAGTAGGCGTACGCTTCGGCTCGGGTGCTGGGTGGCTCCACCATATGCCCGCTAGTATCTGTTTTGCCTTTTTTTTCCTCAATTTCCCCAGTTTCAGTCAAAATCACCCATTGTTCTCCATTCTTGTCTTTCCAATGAGCACCATTCACCAGCTTGCCATCATATTTTTGTAATGCCTTAGGGAGCTTATTTTTGTCAAAAGGCAACATTTCAAGTTTTAAGGAAATATTATCTCCTTTTACTTCTTTATACAATCCTCCAATCAGCGCCAGTTCTGCCTGATTTGCTGGAAGATCAGCCTCGGTACTTATGATGTCTTTTGCGTTTTTCTTTCGCTTGCCATCGCCACAGCTCCCTATAAAAACACCAGTTGCCAATAAAATAAGGAGGGTAAGTTTTTTCATCTGATTCAGGTTCTTAATACCACACATTTTTGAAAAAAGATTATAGGTAAACAAACACTGAATAAGAAGTTAGCCATCGCTCGCTGATGATTGAAGCTTGCTTACCTTCGAAATTCGTGATTCATTATTCAGTGTTCCTCATTCACCTACACTCTACCCTCCAAATACTGCATATTAAAAATCAAATTCAAATTTTTCTTCTACTTCTTTGTCTCCTGCTTTTCCTTGACAATCGGCCATATCTTGCACAAAAGCATCTATCTGGGCTTTGGTAATGCAAGGCATACAAATGATGTGGGCTTTATCGCCTTCGGTAGCTAGTTGCCATTTTCCTTGCATGCTGGCCGTTACCTTGGGCAATACCACCGTAATGGCTCCTGGGTTACGCCAGACATCTATACCAATTTCTCTTAGCCTCGTTTCACAATATTGCGCCACCTCCAGGCTGCTTTCATAACGTGCTCTGAGTCCTTCTACACCCATTTTTTTGAGTGTATACCACAAAAACAACGGGCTGTGACCATTGCGAGAACCAGTGATGGTTGTATCTAGTGATCCTATATAAGAAATACTTTTGGCAATGCGATCGCGGGTAGATTTTTTGGTAACAATGACCCCACATGGAATGGGTGACCCTACAAATTTGTGCCCACTGATAGAAATACTATCCGCGCCATCTTTGAAATCAAATGGGGTACGTGGATTCATAAAAGCCCCATAAGTACCTGCCAAGGCTCCGTCGCAATGAATGTAGTGGTCGTGAATGGCTAAGTTTTTCAATATTCCTTTGATGCGGCTCACGTCGTCTTTGGCTTCGTACATGGTAGTACCAAAGGTTGTCAACACAATGGCAGGTTTGTGACGGTTGAGCCTTACCGTATTTTCAAAATCTTCGTAATCTATTTCTCCATTGGGCTGCGAACGGATGACAATGCTTGGGATATTGAGCAGGTGAATGTTTTTGCGTACACTATAATGGGTAGATTCAGAGTAATACACCATTCCTTTAGGAAAGCTTTCGCGCGCCAAATACAACCCATACAAGTTACTCTCCGAGCTTCCGTTGGTTACATATCCCCAATAGTCTTGTGGATTGGCCCGAAACAGTTTGGCAAAAAAACCAACCACTTCACGCTCAAATTCATGGGTGTGTACTTTGTAGGTGCTCCCCTCTTCGTAAGGGTCGCCAATATTATTGATAGGATAATTTAAAAAATGATTAATGGCAGAATAATCAAAGTCTTTGGAAGTAGGATATCCCAATACCGTTTCGCGCGACTTGACCATTTCCTGGTCTAATTGTTCCAAACGCTCTAAATCGGCTACCTTGATATTATTTTTGATAGATGCTTCCATAGATGTCAAATTTTAGTTTTTAACCTTTTTTATTTTTTGTTCTCTCCCTGATTTTATTTATTGCAAATTTACTATTTACAGTTTATATTTCTGCTATAAATTATTAACTCAGAAAATAAACCTTTTTAGTAGCAAAAAACCATTATTCAATACGGTTCAGCCTTGAATAAAATAGTGAAACAGAAAAATTTTCGGTTATGGATGAAATAGACAGAAGGATTTTGCGGCAATTGCAGCAAAACGCCAAACAAAACACCAAAGAAATTGCCGATAAGGTAGGTTTATCGGTATCGCCTACTTATGAGCGAATCAAAAAACTAGAGCAACAGGGATTTATAGTACGATATATGGCGGTTTTAGACTCCGACAAAATCGGAAAGTCGGTCAAAGTATATTGCCACATCTCACTCTCTAACCACGCGCGGGAGTTGATTGACAACTTCAAAAAAACGATTTTAGACTTTCCCGAAATCGTAGCCTGCCATCACGTATCGGGCAATTATGATTTTCTGCTGCGGATTGCCGTCAAAGATATGAATGAATACCAGCGTTTTTTGATTGACAAACTCTCTATTATTCCAGGGCTTTCGGGAGTGCAAAGTACTTTTGTATTGGAGGAAGTAAAAGGGGATATGGGGTATGCTTTGTGAGTGATATTGCGAAAAGGGATGCCCCAGTAATGCAAATAACAACACTAGACTCAAAAAACAGTGTCATTTTGAATACAATGAAAAATCGGTATGTATTTTACTACCTGGATTTATTATTTTCTTGCTTTTTTTAAGACATTACAATTACGACCTTCTAAGGTTACCATCAGTGACTTGTTGAGGCATCTATTATACTCCAAGCAGACACCTCAGCAAGTTCGGTGTGACAAAAACACTGCTACTAATTCTATTACAAACAATTAATAATCAGTGTTTTATGTAAACAGACCATTTTCTTATGCGTAATACATCAGTCAAATGCCTCATTAACGCAAAACCTGCATCAAAGTCTTTACACCATAAATCATGACCATAGAGGCTTTGCCATTTTCATAGATAAAAGGCATTTCTGAACCATCTTTAAACGTAATTTTGCCTTGATTGATGGGTTTTCGAAAATCTTTCAACTTTCCCTGATCACTCCATTTTGCTTCCCACATATTTCCCTCTTGTTGTTTTCCGTCAATGCAAGTAATCATTCTTTGCGTTGTTAACACACTCCAATTTTGAGCATCTACTATTGTAGCGCATATACATAACTCTTCATTATGTAAAGTAATGTTTAATTTATTACTGAATTCGTCTGCGAAATGAGCCGGAGTAGGATAGAAGCTGGTAAACTGAAATTCAGGGATTGCTTCTGGTATGGTATGCCGCCTAATAGCCGCGATGCAGATATTATGAATAGATGCATCAGTTTTGTTGGGCATCAGGCTTCGTATTTTCATCCTGTTTGGTGGCTTGTGGCGCTTTGGGGCGATGCTTCAGTTGCAAACCCATCAAAAAATTGCGCAATACCTGGTCTTTACACACTCGGTATTGGTTTTGGCTTGGCTTGCGAAAAAAGGCGCTCAATTCGTGTTTACTCAACTTAAAGTTAGACAACTCCAAAATGGCCAGTATGTCTTCGCTTTGTAAGTTGAGAGCAATTTTTAGCTTACGCAGGATCAAATTATTGGTCAGCTTCTTTTCGGGTTTGGGAGTTTCACCTTCCTTTTTTCCCCGCTTTAGGCTAATAAATCCATTTAAGAAAGTAGCCAGGGGTTTGTCATGCAGTTTTTTAAACTCTGGATCATCTTCTTTTTTGAGCCAATCGCTGATTTCGGCCCGGGTTACTTCCACCTCGGCCAAACCAAAAATCTCAATCATTTGGTCATCGCTCAAATCAAAAGTATATCTTAGACGCTGGAGTACATTGTTATTGTCCATGTTATCCCTTGTTTTATATCATTATTTTAAGATTAGTGGCACCCAAACAACTTGCCTCATTCAGGCACCACTAACTAGTTTTTATATCGTAGTTACTACACTTGTAATCCTGGAATATCCACGATTTCGTTGGTATCTTCCTCATAGGCTACTCCATCTACTCTAAACCCAAACAAATTGAAGAAATCATTGGCATACCCAGTCAAATCTCCAATTTCGGGCAAGGTTTCGGTAGTGGCTTCTTTCCACAACTCGGCTACCTTGGCTTGTACATCTTCGCGCATTTCCCAGTCGTCTACCCTTATGCGTCCTTGCTCATCAGTCGCCATTTGATCGCTATACAATCGCTCGGTAAATAAGCGATGAATTTGCTCGATGCAACCTTCATGAATTTGCAGTTCTTTCATGACTTTATACAACAAAGATATATAGAGAGGAATCACCGGAATAGCCGCGCTGGCTTGGGTAACTAATGCTTTATTAACCGATACATATGCTTGTCCCTCGATTGCCTTTAATTTTTCAGCAATTGTAAAGGCAGTCGCTTCCAAATCATCTTTGGCTCGCCCAATGGTTCCTTTACGATACACCGACTCGGTAATCGAGGGGCCTATGTAAGAATAAGCAATTGTTTTGGCTCCAGTAGCCAACAAGTTTTCTTTTTGCAGCGCATCTATCCACATACTCCAGTCTTCGCCTCCCATCACTGCTACGGTGTTTTCAATATCCTCTTCCGAACAAGGCTCAATGCTGATATCCGATACTACACCCGTATGAAAATCTACCGTCTTGTTTTGAAAGCTATTCCCCACAGGTTTCAAAACAGACCTATGTTTGATTCCAGTATCGGGGTGAAGCCTTACTGGTGACGCCAAACTATAAATGACCAAATCAACCTGTCCTAAGTCTGCTTTAATCAGGTCGACAGTTTGTTGTTTGATTTCATGAGAAAACGCATCTCCATTGATACTTTTCGCATACAAACCAGCCGCATGGGCTTGCTGTTCAAAGGCCGCAGTATTGTACCATCCAGCCGAGGCTGTTTTACCTGTTTTGGGAGGTTTTTCCAGAAACACCCCTATGGTAGAAGCGTTTGATCCAAATGCACTGGTGATTCTTGAGGCTAGCCCAAAACCAGTAGAAGCACCTATAACCAGTACTTTTTTTGGGCCATCCTGGATTCCCTTAGATTTGATGTAGTTAATTTGATTGAGTACGTTTTGTTCACATCCTTTGGGGTGAGCAGTTAAACAAAAAAAACCTCGAGTTCTTGGCTCTATAATCATGGCGTATTTTTTTTAGTAAATGCCGTTTTCAAAAAATGAAATAGATGCTAGCCTATGCTTTTTAGGCAGTCTTCTTCCTTTCTTCCCGCAATATTACTGGAAGTTACTCAAAGTTTTCCCTAAATGGCTTGAAATTGTTGTGGGACTGGTACTCGCTCTGGTTTATTGGGGAGCGCTTTGTCCGATTTGACTCAAAATTAAGTCATCGTCAATGTTGGTATCATCGGCCAAAAGAAATGCCTTGCTGATAATAAGGCTCAAGATCGAGTCACCTTCAAAAGGTAAAAAGATTTTCCCTCCTTTGTTTTCGGCTTTACGATCAGGCACTATACAAAGGTATTGATCGTTGGGCTTCATCAAAATATTAGAACTCCCCAAATTGATCTTATAGGTGCGTCGTTGGCCTTTGACCACCAAAAAATTCCCTTCAAACGAACATTGTTGGGCAATCTTTAGTCTAGGAATGACCCGCTCCAGAATCTCCTTTCGGTTACGCGCCGAAACCGTATCCGATTTATCGCCATAAGAGTATTCGTACCAGTAATCTTCGTAATCGTCGCGCCCGTCCCAGTTAGGATCACTCCCAATGCTGCACACTGCTATGAACAAGTCAATGTCCCGCATCATTTCCGAAAAAGCCAGCAGAGGCACTTCATCCATTTCGTAAGGTTCGTCGGTAGCAGGGTTGTTAAAAATAGTGCGTTGGGTAGTTACATAATCAAAGGTATCGCCTCCAAAAGTCACATCCAGCGATACTTCCAGATTGTAGGCGGGCAACTCGATGGTGGGAGAATCCAAGCCATAACCATAAGCCCCCTGATACTGCCATTCTCGTTGCTGGGCCAATGCCCAGAGTTTGTTATGCTGTAGTATATGCGCCGAAAATCTATTGGAATAGGTATCTGTAATTCGCTCAGCTTCAGTTACTAAGTAAACCTCCCGGAAAGCCTGCTTAAAGGGTTGTTTGATTTCGTGATCAAACATATAGTCGCGCCAGACCAACACTTCCTCTACCGAAGCATTGACAGGATGCCATAGACTGATTTCTACATTTTCAGGAATATTAAGCGGTTCATTTTTTACATTTACGAGTTGGCCTTCTTGCCCAATACCCGTCCAAACCCGACCATCTGCCTCAAATTGCCAGATCACTTTGTGCACAATATAGCCTGCCAATACGTGATCCCACAGGTGTTTTTTCCAATGGCTTGGCTCCCACACTCGTTTTTTACGCCAGGAAGCCTCCAAACGATGCCGCTGGCTTTGCAGGGTTTTCTTAATGTCTTTGACTGTTTCTTTGAATGCCTTTAACTCTAAAGAATATTCCCGCTTTACTTCCGCCGGATCACTCTTTTGCACTTTGCCATCGGGTTTTATCCATTCTACAATGGCCTTGTGCGCAGTTTCTAAATATACCTGTACGGTATACTCGCCAAATTTTTGCTCCAGTACGCCTTCTTCTAAACTAAAGTCGGGCATCAACTGATCCAGTACGTCTTCTTCGGTTACCTGGATTTCAGCGCTCAACTCCTGAATCCCTTTATTCAAAGCTTTTACAAATACACTGTATTGGGTTTTGTTTTTCAACAAAATGAGTTGTTGCATCGCTTCCTTGGTATTCATGGCTACCAAAGCCTTGATACCCGCATTGCCTACCGAAGCGGCAGTGGCTCCTTTGCCTCTTACCTTTACATAAGCCCGACTGATAACTTTTGCCATAGAAGCATACACTTTGGACACAGGCACCAATGAACCCGCCCATAACAAGCCTTTGAGCATTTTAGATTTTACCCCATACAGCCAGGACTTATCTTCCGAAATCTCCAGCACAATCATCTCCATGATCGTCGCAAAACGATCCGCATCAATCACCTCCACCAGTGGCGTAATGGTCTTAATCCAGGTTTTGGTGGGTTTGGCCGAACCACTGAAATGCGTAAAATGTCTAAATAATTCGTTCCAGGCGTGTTTTTCTTCCTCAGAGTTGAGATCTATTTCGTTTGAGGTAAAGTTCATAAAAAGTGCGGGGTATTTGGTTTATTGATGGCTATTGGTCATTGATATTTGGCTGCCAGTGATTGATTTATGTTACATTTGTAAAACATGATACTGCTAATCAAGCACTAACAGCCAAATACTAAAATTATCCTCCTACCAACTGGGTGAGTTTCAAAAAACTGGCGACTGTATCTTGGTTGAGTAATACTTCCTGCTCTAGGTTTTCTGCCTGGCTATTGTCAATCAATACAATCAATTGGTTTGTTTTGAAAGCTTCCCAGGCTCGATAAGTTTCGGTTTCGGGATCGGCCAGCTCGCGTTTAAAGGCATACGTTTGCGCCTGATTATGATTTAAAATATTCTCGACCACGTGTTGGGTACTTTCCTGATTGTTTTCAGCCTTGATGGCAGCATTGTGCCGAGCTACAGTATGTTCTACCTTCAGTTTTATCAATTCGCCAATTGTGACTCTTTCTTGATTGATATCCAGGGCAATTTTATTGAGCACCTTACCTACAAAAGTTTCTTCTTGAATGGTTATCTGCATAGGATTTTGCTATTTTTATTGAGCAATTTATTATTTTTTTAGCAAAGGAACAACTTGCCTCCTTTACTAATATTAACTGTTTGTTGAACGATTTTGAAAAATATTTCAAAAAAAAATTCACAAAGGGGGATATATTTTACCTC
This sequence comes from Microscillaceae bacterium, assembly GCA_003483885.1. GTDB lineage: Bacteria > Bacteroidota > Bacteroidia > Cytophagales > Microscillaceae > Microscilla. The sequence goes on along the minus strand of DMXI01000124.1, from coordinate 13,933 downwards.
AAAAATGTACTGTATTATGTAAGGTATAAATTATAATCACTCTAAAGCTACAATGACAATGATAAATAATTACCCATCAGGCAATACAACTACATTTGTGGGCAAAATTAATGAATTGGAGAAAATGATTATTTCCAATCAAGAAATATCTAGCCAAGGAGCTGCAATTGTTTTTCAAAAAAAGAAAGCCATTAAAAAAATTAAAACTGTATTTCGACAGTTAGACCAAGACATCAACGCTTCCTTTGGAAGTAAATAATATATTAATTCCTCAATTAAGTTACATTTTAAATAATAGTTCAAGTGTTTAAAACTCCGTTTATTAAGCGGAGTTTTTTTGTTTTTATGGGTTGTTTTATATTACAAAGTCGTCTCGACTTTTAATAATGAACTGTAAGCCCTTCTATGAAACAATCACGTCATTTAGTTGAGTTAAACATTGGGTTGGTGTTTTTGAGTACCTCGGGTGTTTTGGGTAAACTCCTAACCATCCCTCCAACGTATGCCATTTTGGGTCGTTGTCTTATTGCCGCTCTGGCTTTGTACGCCTACATTCGTTATCAGAAACTTTCCCTTGATTTTCGTTTCAAAGACATTCGCTTCTGGTTCATAAGTGGAGCCTTTTTTGGCTTGCACATGGTCTCTTACTTTTTTGCTATTCAGGCTTCTACGGTAGCCATTGCCTTCATCTCCTTGTTTACTTATCCAGTAATCACTACTTTGATTGAGCCACTGTTTTTTAAGCAAAGATTTGACTGGTTCAACCTCATCAGCGCCGTAATGGTGGCCATTGGTATTATGGTTATGACTCCTTCGTTTGACCTCAGCAACAACATCACCTTAGGGGTTTTATTGGGCGTTTTGGCCGCTACTATGCTGGCCATTCGAAACCTTATGAGCAAACATTTTATGCAAAGTAGTACTGTATCTGGCTCTGTGTTAATGTATTATCAACTGGTGGTTTCGGTCATCATCATTGCCCCTGCTTTATTTTTCATAGACTTGAGCATAGATCTGACCAACTTTACCTATGTAGCATTGTTGGGCGTGGTTACTACCGCAGTAGGTCACACCATTTTCATCACCAAAATTCGCTACTTCAAGGCCAGCACCCAAAGCATTATTTCAGGAGTTCAACCCATTTATGGCATTTTATGGGCCGTAGCTATTATCAATGAAAAACTTCCGCTAAATACCATCATTGGAGGGCTTTTGATTATTCTAACAGTCGTGATAGAAAGCATTAAACAGGTAAGAAAACGTAGTGTAGCCTAATTTACAATTTTTTAATGATTAAGGGTTAGTAGTTAATTATAAATTATGAATGGATGAATTATGAATTTAATGGTGAATGGTTAATTTTTCTATGGTTTCGCTTCGCTTATTGTTTCATTGCTCTATTGTTCCGCGATGCGATGATTGATTGTTAGCTCCTTCGACTGTGCTCAGGACAACGTTTTGCGAATATGAGAATATGATAGTCAATTATGAATTGATGAATTATTCCGCAATGCATCGCAAAACTATGGACCGTGGACTGTCGTCTATGGACTAAACAAGCTACAAACAAAAACTATGGACTATCGACCGTAAACTGTGGGCTAAACTTAATAAGCGTCGCTCTTGCTCCTTAATCCCTGCTCCCCTCTTCCCTCGGGATTCCAATCAAATAAATGACCACCCCAAACATATGACGAGCTTTGCCCAGGTTCCATTCGTATTGGTCAGCCTCTGGAATTTCATCTATCATCCGTTGCATGTCTTTGGGAGTATATAAACGCAATACTGATACAAATCCATCCCATACGGTGCAAATTGGAATTAAGGGGATAAGGTAAGTAAACAATAGGCGACTCCATTTAAAAGGGCGCACAAAGGGCGTAAACAAGAGAATTAGGATAAAAAGCACGATGGTATTGATAAAAATCTGAAATATAGATTTGTCGATAGGTTCAAAGATACCAATCGGCATTTTTCGTTCTACTGCCTTGGCCAAAATGCTTTTAGCCTGGAGTGGTTTAAAATGATGAAACCCATTAAATATAGTCCAAAAGCCCTTAGGAGTGCTTTCTGAAAGATTTGTCACATCTACCGATGCTGGCTGATAATCTATTTCTCCGTTAGACTGTTGTTTTACAAATTCAAAAGCCTTGGTATTGGGGTATAAATCGCTTAAAGTGGCTCGAAAAGGGGTGTTTTGTTTATCCTTTAGGTGTTTTCGGATCAACAACATAGAACCTCCTCCTCCTGAACAAAAATCGATTAAATGATGTTGTTGGCTTTTTTGGAGGGCTTCTTTTAGGGTAGGAATCACTGCTCGAAATACATCAAATAATTGCATCAAAAAACGCAAAAAATCGGTCTGTCCTTCACGAATCACTCTTGGATACCAGGGAAAATCTTCTATTTCGAAAAGATGGAGTCGGGGCATGGTAGTTTTATGATTTTTGGGTAACAAGCTACAAAGCTTCCATCATAACAACAAAAACCCGCAATAGTTCTCAGTATTCCTTCAATAAAAATAAATTATTTTACCTAAAAATCCCCTCATCCAACTCACTCACAGGGATATACTCGGTAAACATTTGAGGCGAAGCAAACTTTAACAAATGGGTATCAAGCCGAATTTTAAGCTGAGACAAATGCCGCATTTCCTGAGGCAAATAGGTGATGTGATTTCCCCAGAGATTGAGGTGTTTTAGGTTATATAAGTCTCCCAGACTTGTAGGCAAATAAGATAAGTCGTTATGCTCCAGGTTGAGCACCTGTAAATTAGCCAATCGCCCTACATCGGTGGGCAACTCTTCCAAATCGTTACGCTCCAGGTCTAGTACCTGTAGTTTTTGCAGCATTCCGATTGTTTTGGGGAGGCTTTTGAGTTGACTATTTACCAATTTTAATTCTTGTAGACTTTGTAAATAACCAATTTCGAGTGGCAACTTAGAGAGTGGATTATTACTAAGATTGAGCTTTTGTAAGTTTACCAAATCACCAATATCAGCAGGTAAGTTTACTAACTGATTGTTTACCAAATAGAGGCGCTTGAGCTCATTGAGTTCGCCTATTTCTTTGGGTAGTGTAGTGAGCTTATGGTGGCTAAGGTTGAGTCGCTTTACTTTTTTGAGATTACCAATTGCTTCGGGTAGCTCTCTAAATATAGGATTTGGAATGGGTACTCCCATAAAATCCCAAGCTTCCAGGTTGCGAAAGTAGGTTTCTTCTACCTCATAGGTAAAACAGTACTCCAGGTATTTTCGGAGCTTTTTGGCTACCTCTTCGCCATAGTTGCCATGCAGACTTTTACACAACTGAAACGCCAACTCTATATTATGCTGATCGCGGCTCTCTAACAACTGAAGTAATTTAGGATCCTGGTTTAATTCCATTTATCCGAGGGTATTAGCTTATTTGAAGTAAATCATGAATCTATTCTGTTTTCTTAAAAATAAAAAAACGAAATAAATAAATCCAGTGATTTTTAAAACACTGAAATTTAAACAAAATATTTAATATAATAAGCTATTTGTGTTTCGCGGTGGTAGTAGTCGGTATTGGTTTACTGTTTCTAGCTCCAGGTTTAAACGATCAAAATCATAACAGATTTCTCCTTCGTTGTCCACATCCATATTCGCTTGTAGTCCAAAGGCTTTTTCTTTGAAGATGGCTTCCTTATCATACGTACAGGTAAGCATCATCAATACATCAAACATGGACTGGTCCACTACTTTTGGATTCCACCAATACAAGTAATTTTTCTTAGGTTTTACGTCATCTATCAATAAATTGATGTGTTTTTCGGGACGAATTTGCTGATGAATGCGATGAAATATCGCTTTTAGTACGTATCTCTCTACATTTTGACGACGAATTCGCTCATTTTCTATAGATAGGCGTAGTTTTCTAATGGCAGGTACGGTGTAAAAAAGCGTAGAAAGCGATATGGGCAATCCTGCACTTAATAACAATATATCAGTAGGAACACTTCCTTTCAAAAAGTAAAAAAGCCCTCCTACCACCACTGGTGCCAGCCCTGCCAGGCGAAGATTCCATTGGTTCAGTTTCTTGAGTTTTTCATTGACACCTACTTCGTTCTCGTTGAGTTCACGTTCGGGTACTGGGCGTTCCCAGATCTTAAGACTTTCACTAATATGCTCGTTTTCATCGGATACTTCTGCCAAATCATCAAAACAATACATAATAATTCCCTCGGGAGTAACATCTACTTCTCCGTTGTAATTGGCCAGTAGTTGTACTGCTTCGGTTTCGGCCTGGCGGATACTCCATCCAGTGAGTTGCACCAGTTCGGCAGTTACTATCTTACCATTATTGCTCCTTAGGTAATGTAAAATAATTTTTTCGGTAAACCATTGGTCTTTTAATTGATTGCTCACCCCAAACACATACGCCACCAATTGCCTGAAAAGATTCGGCTTAGACTTTCTCTTTTCCAGCCACCTTGTTACCTTTTTAACAAACCGATTTTGGGTATTTTCAAAATCAAAAATATACACCAGTTCGTTTTTTTCATTGGTTTCCAAACGACAAGGATACTCTTTTATCAGTTTAGGAAGGGTGTGGCTAATCCAATCTGGTGATAAACCAGTAGCCACTACGATATCGTGAATTGTAAATCCTTTGTTAGCTTCTTTTTTTAAGGCTTTCTTGATGAGTTTTTTGTATTGCCGTTGGTTGTATGCAATTTCTTTGAGGTGGTTTTCCATAGACTTGCTACCACAATTAAAATTTCAAAGTTATATGGTTTATGAACGTACACAACAACAAGGAGAATACCAATCCAAATAAAGCAAATAAACACCTGATAATCAGCGTATTATTTTACTAGTAAAAATCACTCATTGAAAAAAATGTTCACTATCGGCCATCATAAGTTCATTAGTGAACAGTATCTGCTATTAGCTAAGCGCGTTTTGTTGTTGCATTTTGACCCATTGTATGAGCGTATTTTCAAAGGCCTGTAAGATATGAGGAGCCGTTTTAAGAATTGTTACTTGTATTTCTTCGCTCCCCAAAGCACCCGATATATCTATTTCACTTTCCAGTTTTATACTGAAGGCATCTAAAGCACAGGGGGCATATTTTGAAAAAGCTTGCACCTCCAGCAAACCAAAGATCTCGAGCAAGCCTAATAAAGATTGATCTGCTTTGAAATTGGTGGTATAGTATCGCTTATAAAAGCGACGGCAATTCCTTATCTGAACCCACGTATAAAACTCATTTTCAACCATTCCTTACCAATGCCGCTTCTATTAAATCAAATTCAGCTCCCATAGCTCTGCATTTTATTTGGGTAGGGACAAAGTAGTCATTGCCCAAGCTAATTTTTTTGTATACTGCCTCATCCAGGGTAATTGGTGCCCGCTCGGGTAGGTTCAAAGCATATACTAAATTCATCAATCCTGCTACCCCTCCTGCCGCTAGAAAAGAAATTGGGAGAGATGATGGGCCAAACTTTTTCAAATAAGCATTGGATTCATAGCCACTTTGGATTTTCACCAAGATCCTTTTTCCTGGATCTAAATCCTCCACCTGCCAAATCCCCCAGCCTAAGGCATTCACAACTACTATAATCCCATGAATCCAATCTTCCCGAGTTTTAATCATGGGCTTTATCAAGGCATTCCATTCGTTGGATTGCATGACACCTCCAAAGGTATTAAAGGCACATACTCTCCCACCCTCAATTAACAAACTCGTAGCAATATTTAATCCCTCAGTGCCCATACTTTTCATAAACAAGTTTAGAAACCTGTAGGAAATATTACAGTAATAATTCGCATAATGCCTGGTAAGTAATACTCCAAATGAATCAATCAATCCATTAGCTGCTCCTTCAATGGGCATATGAATCAATGCTTCCCGAATGGCTTCATAATCTATGCTAGTATTGGTAGGCTGAGGTAAGTTACCCGTCTGAAAAACTCCTTCCTGCGGAGATGCGGTGAGTTCTCTATCGCTATTTGAGATACTCAAAGTAAACTGGCTATATTTGTCACCCATGGCCAAACAGCTTTCTTGCACTGCATTCAAAGTTCCTAATGCTAACCCATAAATAGCTTCGGTTGCCCCTGCCAAAAAACCTGTTGTAAAAAAGGATATTGGCTGATTGCTCTTGCCAAATTTTAGTTTCCAGGATACTCCATAATGCTCCGAATTTGTAGTCACTGTTCCTCCCTTATTATCTACCCTATCCAAGTCTATTTGACCAAAACCCGCAAACCTAAAGTAATCTGTTACAGTGTGTTTTCTGCCCTGAATATCTAAATCAGGTGTGTTTTGAAAAAATGCCTGAAACTGACTGTAAGCTACCTCTTGGGCACTATCTACCAGTACTTGTTCAATATTTGGCAAATAGTCTTTAGTATCCAGCAATACTGCCTGTAAATAACAATTGTAATGATGGCAATGAAAAATACCGGGCTCTCCTGCGGCAATGTAAGCACTGCGTTCTTTGTAAAAATCCCCTCTCAGGATATTTCTTGCATCTATTTTATTCATATAGTAAGCATATTAAATTTAAGCTAATTTTAAATGGTAAATCTCCTCCAGCACTTGACCAATCAATTCTAATAATTCGTCATCTAGTTCTGCTTCTTCATTCATCGAATGCAGAAAAAAACCTCTTTTATTGAAGTGAGGAAGTAAACGTAACTGAACACGTAGCCAGGCCAATGGAGCACCATTTTTTTCGAGAAACTGTTTGATATGTATTATTGTCATTAGATTTTGAAATTTAGGCTTAGTTAAACAAGGCATAAAAATCAATCGGAAACTTCATGAAGTCTCTATGAGTATTGTGTAAGATGATGTTTAAATTAAGAGCAAGCGTCGTATAAATTATCCTTTTAGGATAAAATTGATAAGCAATAGAGCAAGTAGGAATATTAGCTGAAACCATCCTTATTCTTTTATAATATTTTACATTAAAATGGTATCACAAAATATAACCTCTGTAAAATCGTCAAAGCAGGATTTTTGTAAAATGTCTAGGGATAATAATTGAAACGATGAGGGCTTTTAAAAAGATTCATTAGAGGCTCAACAATGTGCCAAAATATATTGTTTTAATCCTATGGACTCCTTGATGTAATTTGTTATTTTTGAGGTAAATTATTCAACTATGAAATATTTCGCTTCTCTTATATTCATGATTTGCCTTTCATGGGCTACCACTCAGGCTCAATCGCCCCGCTTCAAGCTACGCCCCACTAAGAAAAAAACCACCACAACTCAAGCTGCCAAAAAGAATAAAAAAACTGGAAAAAAGATTTCCTCCAAAACGAGTATAACTGATCGCTATCGCCAGAAAAAAAACCGTAGAAGAAAGGCCCGTCTTACCCCTCGAAATAAAGCCCGAGTTCGAAAAACCAAAAATTGATTCTAATCTCATTTAAACCTCATTTCTCGGGTAAGGTAAACCTTATTGCAACGACTTATACTTTCTGTTAAAGAGGTGTTAAAACCAATGGATTGTCATTTGTTACATAATTCGCTGGGCTTAGTTTTGTAAATTTGAAACCATACAATTGAACATTACCAACCTTTGATTGTATAATTTTCACATTTCAAGCCTTTTTAACATGAAAAAAATCTATTTGCTTATTTGGGTAATGCTGGGATTTGCCAGTTTTACACAAGCACAAACTAACCAAATATTCGCCACCAAGCCCTCGCTTAGTCCCGATGGCAGTCAGGTGGCCTTTTCGTATCAGGGAGATATTTGGGTAATGGCGACTAATGGAGGTACTGCCCGTCGTTTAACGATTCACCCAGCCTACGAAACCAATCCGGTATGGAGTCCTGATGGAAAAAGCATTGCTTTCAACAGTAGTCGCCTTGGTAATCAAGATATTTTTACCATTCCATCCCAGGGAGGTCAAGTCAAGCGTATTACTTATCACGCTACCACCGATGCGGTAGGATCTTGGGTCAAAAACCAAATCTTGTTTAGCTCGGCACGCAGAGCTTACAAACAAATTGAGTGGGCTTCTGAAATTCAAGCAGTCAATGCTCAAGGAGGTACACCTCGCCGGGCAATGGATGCCTTGGGATACATGCCAGCCCAATCGCCCAACGGAAATCTGGTAGCTTTTGTAAGAGGAGCTTGTCGCATCTCAAGAGAGGCTTACCAAGGCCCTGCCAATAAGAATGTATGGATATACAACACCAAAACCCGTAAGTATACCCAAATTTCGCAAAGCAAATTCAACGAATACCAGCCAGTTTGGGGCAACGATAACACCCTGTACTACATCGGAGCTGCTACTGGACGCTACAATATTTATAGCCAAAAAATCAATGCTGATGGCACCGCCAATGGACAGCCTACCCAGATCACTAAGTTTAAAGATGATGGGGTGCGTTATATTGGGGTAAGCCAAAATGGTAAACTGGTATTTGAGCGCCAAACCAGTCTTTATACAATGAATACCAACGGTGGTACTCCTCAGCGACTTAGCATTCAGGCAACCAGCGATAGTCGTTTTGATCCAATGGAACACAAAACTTACCGCAATGGTGTATCAAGTTATGAGTTGTCGCCTTCGGGCAAATACATTGCGATGGAGATTAGAGGTGAGATATTCATCAAACCTACTAAAAAAGATAAACGCAGAGCTGTAAACATTTCTAAACACGCTTACCGTGATCGTTATCCCACTTGGTTGAATGATTCTACCTTGATATTTACCTCGGATCGGGATGGTCAATACGACCTATATTTGGCACGCTCAGCTGACAAAAAGCAAGGCAATTTATATCAAACCCTAAAAACAGAGGTAATTCGGCTTACCAATACCAAGGTAGACGAGAGCGAACCGATTATGTCGCCTAATCGCAAAAAAATTGCTTTCCAAAGGGGCCGAGGAGACCTGATAGTAGCCAATATCTCAAAAGCTGGCAAACTATCGGCCGAAAAAACCTTGGTAAAAGGTTGGGATGCTCCTGGAGGAGTAGCCTGGAGTCCAGACAGTCGCTGGGTAGCTTATGCATTGAGCGATCTCAACTTTAATCGTGACGTATACATTCACGCTGCTGACAATAGCAAACCTGCAGTAAATGTTAGTATGCACCCTCGCCGTGATCAAAGCCCAGTATGGAGCCCTGATGGCAGCAAATTAGGCTTCATTTCTAACCGTATCAATGATTATGATATTTGGTTTGTATGGCTCAACAAAAAAGATTGGGAACTGTCTAGAAAAGATCGAGAAGAGGGCAATTATTATGACAATCCTGACGCGAAGAAAAAGAAAAAACGCAAGAAAAATAAAACAGTCAAAATTGACTTCGATAACATCCACGATCGTATGGTAAGGGTAACTTCCAGGCCTGGTGATGAATACGATTTTGCGTTTAACCAAAAAGGAGATAAGCTGTATTTTACCGCCAATAGTGCTACCAGCCGTCGTCGTGATTTGTACCAAGCCAAGTGGGATGGTACCAAAATGAGAGCCATTACAAAAAATGGAAGAAACCCAGCAGGAATCAATCTGGCTCCTAAGGGGCGTCACTTGTATTTTGTGACTCGCGGAATGGTACAACAAATGTCTACTAAAGGTAACAGAGTGAGTCCACTGCCTCACCAAGCCAAAATGGTGATTAACCATCCAGAAGAAAGAGCACAAATTTTTGAAGAAGCCTGGCGTAACCTTAATGCTGGATTTTATGATCCGAATTTCCACGGACAAAACTTCGAGGCCCTTCGTAAAAAATACAAGCCTTGGGCTTTGCAGGCTTCTACTGTACAAGATTTCCGCGAGATATATAATCTTATGCTAGGTCAGCTCAATGCCAGTCACATGGGATTGCGAGGTCGTAGTATACCAGAAAAAACCCAACGTGAACGAACTGGCTACTTAGGTGTAGAGGTAGAGCCCACCAAAGGAGGCGTAAAAGTAACCCACGTGATTGCAAACTCTCCTGCTGACAAAACTGAGAGTAAAATCAACGAAGGAGAAGTGATTACCGCAGTAAATGGGCAAAGCATTGATGCCAATACCAATTTTTACTCACTGCTCACCAATACTAACAATGAGCGTATTATGCTTAATGTACAAGGCAAAGGAGGTAACCGTGAAGTGGTGATTCGCCCCGCCAACAGTTTAGGAGCTGCGCTTTACGAAGAGTGGATCAAGGATAAAAAGGCCTTGGTAGACAAATATTCTAATGGCCGTTTGGGTTACATTCACATTCGTGGGATGAATATGCCAAGTTTTGAGCGTTTTGAGCGCGAATTGATGGCCAGTGGCTATGGCAAAGAAGGAATAGTAATAGATGTACGCTACAATGGAGGTGGTTGGACTACCGACTACCTTATGGCGGTATTGAATGTAAAGCAGCACGCGTATACCATTCCAAGAGGGGCCGCCAAAAGCTTGAATGAAAACAAAAAATTCCGTGGCTACTATCCATATAGCGAGCGTTTGCCACTTTCTTCCTGGACTAAACCTTCAGTGGCAATGTGTAACGAAAACAGTTACTCAAATGCTGAGATTTTCTCGCATGCCTACAAGCATTTGGGCATTGGTAAATTGGTAGGGCAACCTACTTTTGGAGCCGTAATTTCTACTGGAGGGGCTCGTTTGATTGATGGTTCATTGGTAAGAATGCCATTCCGGGCCTGGTATGTAAAGGCTACTGGCGAAAATATGGAGCATGGTCCTGCGGTTCCAGACTTTTTGATAAAAAATGCTCCCGATGGTCGTGGCAAAAAGCAGGATATGCAACTGAAAAAGTCCGTAGAAGTTTTGCTTAAGCAAATTGGGGATAAGAAAAATAACACTGAAAAACGATAATTAAGCTATTGTATGGTTCTATGGTTGCATTGCTCTATTGTTTCGCGATGTGCTGCAAAACAATAGAACAATAAGCCGAAGGCGGAACACGCTGTCCTGAGCGTAGCCGAAGGAACTAATCATAGAACAATAAGCGAAGCGGGACAATAAACCGTCTATTCTTTTATCATATTTTAAAGAAGCAGTCTCAGTAATGGGGCTGCTTTTTATTTGTAGTGGTAAATCGTATTGTGGACTACTTTGGCTAACTAAATACAGTTATGAATTATAACTTTTTAGCGTCAAAACTTCACTTACTCTAAAAAAAGTTACATTAACCCTTACTTTTTTTACGTTTACCGCGATTCAATCTCATCATATCTTTTTGAAATATAACTTTATCCACGAATAGTTAAATAATTATAAAATCCCTAATGACGACTCCATGGTTAAAAACTTTTTATATCTATTACTTGGATTTATGTGCTTACCTCTCTTGACGCAAGCTCAGCTGGTGAGGGTCAATAGTTTTGGCTCCAACCCTGGCAACCTCGCAATGTATCGGTATGTGCCTAGCGGTATTACCGGAAACGCCCCAGTAGTAGTTGCGCTCCACGGCTGTACTCAAGATGCAGCCACTTATGCCAACGAAAGTGGCTGGAATACTTTGGCTGATCAGTATAAATTTTATGTGGTATATGCCGAACAAAACTCAGGCAATAACTCTTCTCGATGCTTCAATTGGTTTGAAACTGGCGATATTAACCGAGGACAGGGCGAAGCTCGCTCGATTAAATCTATGGTAGATTACATGAAGAGCAATTACTCAGTAGACAATGCGCAGGTGTATGTTACTGGTTTTTCGGCTGGTGGAGCCATGACTACTGTGATGTTGGCGGCTTATCCTGATGTATTTAGCGGAGGGGCGATCAATGCTGGGGTGGCTTACAAAGCAGCTACTTCGCTGACTAATGCATTTAGTGCCATGAACGGAAACGTAAACAAAACTCCTCAACAATGGGGCAACCTGGTAAGAGGGCAGTTGTCTTCATTTTCGGGCACTTATCCCAAAGTAGCGGTTTTTCACGGTACCAGCGACTTTATCGTGCGCAATCAAAATTTAGGCGAAATTGTAGAGCAATGGACCAATATGCATGGGGCTGGTCCCAACCCCAACCTTACTAACTCTAGTTTTAATGGCAACGCCAACATTACCCAAAAGAAATACAACAATAGCAACGGAGAAACAGTGGTCGTAAGCTACGACATTAATGGAATGGGGCACGCTATTGCTGTAGACCCAGGTACAGGAGCTACCCAAGGAGGACAAACGGGCGCTTATGCCAATGATCAAAACTTTTACTCTAGCTATTGGGCTGCCGAATTTTGGGGCATTACCAATACAAGCGGTGGAGGTACTGCTCCTGCGGCCCCCTCTGGTTTAACGGCTTCGCCTAACTCTTCTTCCGAAATTTCACTGAGCTGGACTGATAATGCCAACAACGAAACAGGCTACGTGGTAGAACGATCTACCAGTGCAGGTAGTGGTTTTGTACAAGTAGCTACGTTGGGCGCCAATGCGAATAGCTATACCGATAATGGCTTATCGGCCAGTACCATCTATTATTATCGGGTAAAAGCTACCAATGCTCAAGGTAGTTCGCCTTACAGTAACGAAGCCAACGCTACTACCCAAGCGAGCAGTGGTGGAGATGAGGTGCCAGATACCCCTTCTGGTTTAGGCACTTCGTCTGGTTCTTCCAGTGAAATTAACCTTACCTGGACCGATAACGCCAATAACGAAACCAGCTACGTGGTAGAACGCTCTACCACTTCGGGTAGTGGTTTCGCGACTATTGCAACTTTGGGAGCCAATATTACCAGTTATGCAGATAATGGTTTAGCAGCAAGCACTACTTATTACTATCGGGTAAAAGCCAGCAATGGGGTGGGAGACTCAGGGTACAGCAATGAAGCCAATGCAACTACTGGGGCAGCAAGTGGGGGTGGTCCCCCCTACACCATTGCTCAGACATCAGGCAATTTTTATATCACCACCCTCAACAATACCAATATGGGGCAATCTTTTACTGTGCCTCAATCAGGGGTAATTACTAAGATTACAGCTAAATTTAGAAATGCCATTGCCAATTCCACCTTAAACATCTTTGCGGGCAATACTGTCTCTGGCACCCCCATTTATAGTCAAAGTGGGGTAAGTGCTGCTTCGGGGGTACAAGGCATCGATTTAAGTACTCCTTTTGCGGTAAGTGCAGGCCAACAATACACTTTTCAGTTTACCAATGCCTCTATTGCTTATACTTTTACCAATGCTTACAGCGGGGGAAGCTATTGGTATGGAACCATCCAGTATTCAGTGTTTGATGCCTACTTTGTGATAGATATTACCGCCAATGCCAGCAGCCGCTTTACCAATTCATCCATTACTTTTGCCGAGCCTACTGTAAAAGTTTTCCCTAACCCAGCTAGTACCACTTTAAAAATCCAAGGGGTTGATCAATCTTCTGCCTACATTACCATTCGCAATGCCCAGGGCCAATTGGTAAAAACCACCAAAGGCTCCTCTCCTATCAATATTAGCCAATTCTCTAAAGGCACTTACTTTGTTCAAGTTGCCTCCAATGGCTCTATCACTACGCATAAGATTTTTGTGTATAAATAAAGGTTGAATAGTCAATATTTTTCTATTGAAAGCTACCTAATAGTGTTGGGTAGTTTTTTGCGTCGAGCACATTTCTTGATTTCCTACCTATATCTTGTTCTTTTCCGCCTAAAACTTCAATCAATTCGAAATAAAAAACCCAGAAGCTTTCAGCCCTGGGTCATTTATCAATCATAGTATTTTCTTAACGTTGTTGCAGGTCGTTGTGTAAAACCCTCAATAAACAAAGTCCCTCAGTTGGCTTTGTTATTTTTGTCTTCACTGGAACCCCTCATCGGAGGAGCTTTGGTTTCTTTCTTGGATTTATCGTCCATAGAACGAATGTTTTCAAGGATAGATGCCAGTTGCTCTAAGTCGTTTTGTTGTTTTCGATTCATAACAATTACAAATGAATTTTACGTCTCGTAGCTCTATACTACAAAAATACAATAAATTAAGATTTGTGGTTATTTGTTTTCTA